>DAINCI010000035.1:0-16331 GCA_036732425.1 Bacillota bacterium | reverse complement strand
CATCGCTGCGGCCACTTCCGGATCCACATTTGCAATTTCCTTTAAATCAATCATGACCCAACCCCTTACATATTTTGATAATCTTTTGCAAAAAAGAAAAAGCCGGTTGATCAGCCGGCTTATGAAGTACCCATTGTATATTTGCTCTACTCGGTACGAGTACTTTGATTTTACAAAGGGAAGCAAATCTCTGGGGCAAACCGGACAACTCAAATATTGCTTTGAAGCACCTTTACCAGCTCGCCCTTTGGTCTCGCACCAACCATCTGATTGACGACCTTTCCGTTCCGGAACAGCAGAAGGGTCGGGATGCTCATTACCTGATACCGGGACGCCAGCTCACTGTTCTCATCCACATTCAGCTTTGCCACCTTTATTTTTCCATCAAACTCCTCTGCCAACTGATCCACGATAGGTGCGATCATTCGGCAGGGACCACACCAGGATGCCCAGAAATCAACCAATACCGGTATGGTGGACTGCTCCACCTCATCCTTGAAGCTTTTTTCCGTCAGATTCACGATTTTTTCACTTGCCACTACCCTCGTCTCCTTTTTCAGATACTTTGGGCTGATTACCCATTTTTGAACCTCTTGCGACACTTACCATTTGCGGTGAAAAATGCTGCAATTTTTTAAACTGCGGCTCCATCCCCCGGATCACCAGGAATGATATTCCGGCAAACACCAGACCCAGTATGGAAGCGGCCAGCTCCGTATTCAGACCGTACCTTGGGCCAAGGAAAATGCCTGCCGCGACTCCCAGGATCAAGGCACAAAGGGGAAACAAATATGCAATGGCGGAAGCTTTCAAAACCTGCCCGGATGCCAGCTCCAACTGCACAAAATCGCCCACTTCGCCATGCAGCCGGTTTGGAATGGTCAGGAACATTTCTCCTGCCTGCTCTCCCATTTCACAGGCACCGCATTTTCCGCACATGTCGCTTCTGTGTACCATAATCACTGCATTCCTGTCCTGCAATGCCACGATTTCTCCCTGCTCATTCATTCCTATCCTCTCCATCCCCTTGCGGATTATCCTTCCAGCCAATCAGATCCCTGATGACTTCCCCTCCAAGAATCAGTCCGGCAACCGACGGAACAAAGGAAATGCTTCCCGGCACTGCCCTTCGCCGGGTACCGGACCGGCTCTCCCCGGGTTCCATGACCTGCCCTGCATCCTGCTCCGTCAGGGAAAGCTTCGGAGAAAGCGGCGGTTCGGTGGAGTATACCACCTTCAGATGCCGGATCCCTCTTTTCCGCAGTTCGCGCCGCATGACCTTTGCCAGGGGATCCACCGAAGTCGCATAGACATCGCCGACCTGAAACCGGGTGGGATCCATTTTATTGCCGGCCCCCATACAGGATACAATGGGAACACCCATTTCGCCGCAGAGGACCACCAGATCGATTTTGGCAGATACCGTATCCACCGCATCAATGACATAATCCACATCGCCCTGTAAAAGCTCCGTCCTGTTCTCCTTCGTATAGAAAACCGGCTGGGTCCAAACCTTTGCTTCGGGATTGATGCTCCGGATTCTCTCCTTCATGACCTCCACCTTGAGCCTGCCGATTGTCCTGCAGGTTGCATGCAGCTGACGGTTGATATTGCTCTTCTCCACCCGATCGCTGTCTGTCAGTACAAAAGACCCGACTCCCGTTCTTGCCAGAGCTTCCACAGCAAAAGATCCCACACCGCCTATGCCGAATATGGCCACCTTGCTCTCTTTCAGTCTCTCCAGTGCCTCCGCTCCAATCAACATTTCGGACCTGGAAAATGCCTCCGGCATCCGTCCATCCCCTTCATAGCCTATTTTATATTTACCCTGCTGTTTTCCTTTCCAAACAACCATCCTTCAATCATCCTTAGCCATGCTTCAGTCATGGTTGCCGGGTACTGCGCTCTTTTACAGTCCGGCCGGCTGTCCATCCGGCTGACCGTCCGGTTTATTTGGCTCATCCAGCCTGATATGAAGTTCCTTCAGCTGAGCATCATCCACCCGGGATGGCGCTTCCGTCATAAGATCCGATGCATTCTGTACCTTGGGGAAGGCTATGACGTCCCGGATGGAATCGCAGCCGGCCAGCAGCATGATCATCCGGTCCAGGCCGTACGCAATGCCCCCATGGGGCGGCGTTCCATACTGAAAGGCCTCCAGCAGGAATCCAAAGCGCTCCCATGCCTGTTCCCGGGTAAAGCCCAGAATTTCCAGCATTTTTTCCTGAAGCTTTGTATCGTGAATACGGATGCTGCCGCCGCCCATTTCAACACCATTCAACACAATATCATAGGCCTTGGCCCGTACCCGTTCCGGATGCTCCTCCAGGAGAGGGATGTCCTCATCCATGGGGCAGGTAAAGGGATGATGCTCCGCAACATAACGATGCTCTTCCTCACTGTATTCCAGAAGGGGAAACTCCGTGACCCAGAGCAGGTTTTTCACCTGATCATCCAGCAATCCAAGCTTTTCAGCCAGCTCCAGACGAAGGTGTCCCAGTGCGGCAAAGACAACCTCGTCCCTGTCCGCCACGAACAGCAGCAAATCCCCGGCTTTTGCATCCAGCCGCTTCAGCAGGGCGTCCATCTGCTCCTCCGAAAAGAATTTCGACAAAGAGGACTTGATTCCTGTTTCCGTCACCTGAATCCAGGAAAGGCCCTTTGCCTTGTAAGTTTTCACGGATTCACTCAGGGCATCCAGCTTTTTTCTGGAAAATTTGCTGCAGCAGCCTTTGGCGTTGATGGCGCGCACACTGCCTCCCTTGCGGACGGCATTGACGAATACCTGAAATCCGCAGTCCCTGACCAGATCACTGACATCCTGCAGCTCCATTCCAAAACGGGTATCGGGTTTATCAGAACCATACCGTTCCATTGCTTCCTTCCAGGTCAGCCTGGGCAGGGGAAGGGACAGCTCCACCCCCAGTGCCTTCTGGAACAGATCCGCCAGCAGCTTTTCATTCAGGGAAATCACATCATCCACATCCACAAAGGACATCTCGATATCAATCTGGGTAAACTCCGGCTGCCGGTCTGCCCTCAGGTCCTCGTCCCGGAAGCAGCGGGCAACCTGAAAATATCGGTCAAATCCCGCCAGCATCAACAGCTGCTTGAACAACTGGGGTGACTGGGGCAGAGCATAGAATGCGCCCGGATGAACCCGGCTGGGAACCAGATAATCCCTGGCCCCTTCCGGAGTGCTTTTCGTCAGCATAGGGGTCTCAATCTCCAGAAACCCTTCTCTGTCCAGAAAGTCACGAACCCATTTGATGACTTTATGCCGCAGAATCAGATTCTTCTGCATTTCAGGGCGTCTTAAATCCAGATATCGGTACTGCAGACGCAGCATCTCCGATGCATCCAGACCGTCTTCAATATAAAAGGGAGGTGTCTTCGCAGGAGAGAGAATCCTGCACTCTTCCGCGTTTACTTCCACGTCCCCGTTGGGGTATTTGGGATTGATGGCCGACTCTTCCCTCTTTACCACGGCGCCGGAAACGGCCACAACATATTCGCTGCGGATCTGCTGCGCTTTATCCAATGTTTCTCCGCTTTTCTCCCCATTGAATACAATCTGAATAAAACCCGTCCGGTCCCGCAGATAAATAAAAATCAAATGCCCCAGGTCCCGTCTGCGCTGTACCCAACCCATGAGGGTTACTTTTTCACCGATATGATCTTTGTTTATCATACCGCACATATGGGTTCTTTTCAACCCATCCGTCCGTTGTTTGTTCATTTTGCTTCCTCCTCATTCCTGCTGCCTTTTCAGCGGATTTTTCCTATTATCTTTTCCGTATAACGTCCTGCAGGCCCGGACGACTGATCTGTCCCCTGTCCGGAAGGAAGGGCCGGACAGCATCTCCGATCCGATCAAAAGGGACCTTTTCTTCCGTTCCTGTTTCCATGTTCTTCAGGGTCACTTCTTCTGCTTCCAGTTCCTCATCGCCCAGAGTACCAACATAACGCACTCCCAGCTTATTGGCATATTTGAACTGGGATTTGAGACTCCGGCCAACATGATCCATGTCGGATGCGATTCCATTTTGCCGCATCCGGGTAACCAGTTCAAAGGCTTTTTTCCTTGCGCCTTTCCCAATGGTGGCAAAGAAAATATCGCAGATTCCCGGCTGAGGGATTGCAACCCCCTGACTCTTCAGAACCAGCAGCAGCCGTTCCAAACCGAGCCCGAACCCGATGCCCGGTACCTGCGGGCCTCCGCATTCCTGTACCAGGCCGTCATACCGTCCGCCTCCGCAGATCGTTCCCTGGGCGCCGATGGCATCCGAAACAATTTCAAACACCGTTTTGGTATAATAGTCGAGCCCCCGTACAATCATCGGATCGATTTCATAGTCCAGCCCTGCCGCCTTCAGATAACCCTGCATCTCTTCAAAATGATCCCTGCATTCCTCACAAAGATAGTCCAGCATATGGGGGACTCCTTCCAGGATCTTGCGGCAGCCCTTGTTCTTGCAGTCCAGGATGCGCAGGGGATTTTTTTCATACCTTTCCCTGCAGTCATCGCACAATTCATCCAAATGTCCGCCCAGATAGCTTTTCAGCGCTTCCTGATAGGCCGGCCGGCATTTCGGACAACCGATGCTGTTCAGCTTTACCGTCAGATCCCTTACGCCCAGATCCCGGAACAAGGCCATAGCCAGGGTAATGATCTCCGCATCCACAGAGGCCTGCGGCGCCCCGAAAGCTTCCACGCCAAACTGATGAAATTCCCTTAATCGTCCTGCCTGAGGATTCTCATAGCGATAAAAGGGATTGATATAATACATTTTCACCGGCTGGGGTCCGGCATACAGTTTATGCCCGATATAGGCCCGGACGGCCCCTGCCGTTCCCTCCGGCTTCAGACTGATGCTTCTTCCGCTCTTGTCTTCAAAGGTATACATTTCCTTCTGTACAATATCCGTTGTGTCCCCCACTCCCCGCTGAAACAGTTCAGTATGTTCAAATACCGGGGTGCGGATCTCCCGATATCCAAACGATTCGGAAATGCGGCGGATCCTGTCCTCCACATAATGCCATTGATAAGACTCCTGCGGCAGGATGTCCTTCGTACCTTTCGGCGCTTTTACCAACATACTGATTCCTCCTCATAAATTTATGCAGGCTGATTTATCCATTGCTTATTCATTGTTCTTCATCATCCCCGCCGGAAACGGAATTGGGTATAAAAAAATCCCTTCATCCCGAAAAGGGACGAGAGATCAACCCGTGGTACCACCCTTGTTGGAAATGCCTGCCCATGCATCTCCCACTTCATGGAAAATAACGCTTTCCTGCGAATCTGCCTAATACCGTTTCAGCAGATCCCCTCCGAAGTGTCCTTCCCCGGCCTTCCACCGGAAATGCTTTCAGCCACGGCATTCCCTCTCTGCTGCTTTCCCCCGGGTACTTTCTCCATCATCGGTTTTTTATTGGATTTTACTGTATTATATACGCTCCGTGGCCATTTTGTCAAACGTTTTTCAAGCTTTCGTTCCCATAATGGCATCCTGCCATTCACAGCCTGCCGGTTTCCTGTTCGGCTCAGGGATTTTATCAAAGCCTTTCTTCCTTCCTGTCTCTCAGCATCAGTTTATTGACCGTTTTTCGGACATCCGCGTGATGATTCAAAATATCATACATCGCTTCAACAATGGGCATTTCCACGTTTCGTTTTTTGGAAAGCTCATATGCAGCGTATGTGGTAGGGATCCCTTCCACAACCATCCCGATTTTTTTAATGGCCTGATCCCTGGACATACCCTGCCCGATAAGATAACCGGCATTCCGGTTTCTTGAGTGCCTGCTCGTGCATGTTACCATTAAATCACCGATCCCCGAAAGGCCGTAAAAGGTATGGACATCTGCGCCCATTGCAACACCCAGCCTCGCTATTTCAACTATGCCCCTGTTCATCAGGGCTGCTTTGGCATTGTCGCCATATCCCACACCGTCGGATATTCCTGCGCCGAGAGCGATAATATTTTTTAAGGCTCCTCCCAGCTCTGCTCCTGTCACGTCTTCATTTGTATAAACTCTGAAATATGTTGACATAAAAACATCCTGTATATCTTCTGCCACTTTCTTGCTGCGGCACGCAATCGTAATTGCCGTAGGCAATGAAAGACCCACTTCTTCAGCATGCGAAGGCCCTGACAGGGCCGCAAAAATACAATCTTTTGTCTCTTCCCGGACTATGTCGGAACCCAGACTCATCGTTCCTGTTTCAATTCCCTTCGAAGCATTGACAATTATTTTACCTGTCTTATGTTCCTTATTGATTTGCCGCAGTACCCCTCTGATATGCTGTGTCGGCGCAGCGATCAATAATATTTCCGAATTTTTTGCAGCCTCATTTATATCTGAAGTGAATATTATATCTTCCGGGATTTTAACATTCGGCAGATATTTTTTGTTTACTCTTTCGATACTCAGCAATTTACACTGAGCCTCGTCCCGGAGCCATACCGTAACCTGGTGCCCGTTTTCCGAAAGAAGCTTTGAGAGTGCCGTTCCCCAACTGCCTCCTCCCAGTATTGCAATTTTTTTTATCATCATCCTCTCCTTCGTCGTTTCGTCATCGCGGAGCAACGAACTCATCACTCACATAATTCTCAGGGATGCGGATAACATCAAACGATGAGCGCTTTCCGCTTTCTTTCGATCATTTCCCCAATCCGGCCAATGTAATCCTCCAGGCTTTTCACATTGGCCACCCGCTCAAGACGGTCCTCCTCCGGATGATAAAGCTTGCTGGACGCACCGGCCCCGAATGCCCAGATGCTTCGCTTTTCCTCCATGATATCAATATTATACCGGCATTCCTTTCCGGGGACCGTATAGCCCACATTCTCCAGATGGTCCAGCATATATTTCTGGCGGTAAAGATAATAGGGAACCATATCCATATGTTCCGTCCATCTCCTGCAAACCGCCGACATTTCCTCCGCCAGTCCCCGTCTGGAGGGATCGTATTGATGAAAGGATTCTTTCAGGGCAGACGCCCGTTTCACCGCCAGCGTATGCACAGTGATATTTTCAGGTCCCAGAGTGGCAATTGCTTCCATGGTGTGTTCCATATGCCGGGGTGTTTCGCCGGGCAGTCCCAGTATGACGTCCATATTGATGCAGTCAAAGGTGGTTTCCCTGGCCTGTCGAAAGGTGCGCACCACATCTTCTGTCGTATGGTTCCGGCCCACCCGATCCAATGTTTCCTGATTCATGGACTGCGGGTTGATGCTGATCCGGGTGACACCATAGTTCTTCAGCAGCTGAAGTTTTTGCGGATCCAGACTGTCCGGCCTGCCAGCTTCCACCGTATATTCCGATAACGGAAACCGGGAGGTGAAACAGGACTCCGTCATGCGGAGCAGACGCTCCAGATCTGCATACGCAAGGACCGTCGGCGTCCCTCCGCCGACATAGACGGTATCCACGGAGATCCCAAGCTTCTGGAATTCATCCGACAGAACGGACATCTCCCGATGCAGACAATCCAGATAATCCTCTATCTTATCGGAAATCCGGCCAAACAAATCGGATGGGAAGGAACAGTAGAAGCATCGGGAGGAACAAAAGGGAACATGAATGTAGACGGAAACGGTGCGGGACCCACCGTTTCGGATAAGGGGCCGCTGTACCTCCGCTGTTTTCATCATCAGATCCACCTTGGACGGATGCAGCCGGTATGTCTTTTGCAGCGTCTGCCGGACTTCCTCCCGGGAACGGCCCTGATCCAGCAATTCATGGACAATTTTCACCGGGCGGATCCCGGTCAGGATGCCCCATCTGGGATATTTGCCCGTATAGGAGGACAGCAGGTCATAGACAGAGCCTTTCAGACCATTTTTTATTTCCCGTTTTCTGCGCTTTTCGAAAAAAAAGGAATTTTTCCCCTCCCCGTGTTCCCTGTCAGGAATTTCGGCGTTTTTCCTCTCACCCAGCAGGACCGAACCTTTTCGCAGGGAAGCCAGGAAGCAAAAGGATTCCGGTCCTTCCACGGACCACGTATTTTCCAGAATCAGATCTTCATCAGAGGGATTTGCTTTGTTTCCCATACCGGATATGCTTTCCGTGGGGAAAAATTCTTTTGCCAGCTCCACAATTTCATTGCCGTAGGATACCTGCGGAGCATCAATCCATATCATGATTTTTCAGGACCTCCTGCAGCCTGCAGGTAAGGATTGAAGCTGCGTTCCCGGGCCAATGTACTCTGGGGACCGTGCCCCGGACAGACCACCGTGGAATCGTCCAGATCCGACAGTCTGGACAGGGACTTCAGCAGCAGCTGCAGATTTCCTCCGGGCATGTCGGTTCTGCCGGCGGTTCCCTGCATCAGGGTGTCGCCGGAAAAGAGAATCCCCTCCCCTATATAGAACACCCCACCCATGGTATGTCCCGGGGCATGGAGAACCCGAAACCGGATCCCTCCGAATTCCAGCATGTCCCCGTCCTCCAGAAGGCGATCCGGTGTTGTCCTGACCTGCAGGTCCCCGATTCCAAACGGACGGGACAGGTTCCTGTCCGGATCCTGCAGCAGACCGGCATCCTCCGAATGGATGACAAGCTTTGCCCCGGTGCTCTTTTTCAGCTCGTCCACTGCGCCGATATGATCAAAATGTCCATGGGTCAGCAGAATGGCTTCCGGCGTCAGCCCATGCTCCTTCAGACTATGAAGAAGACGTTCCCGGCCTCCGCCGGGATCGATGATCATGCAATCCCCCGCTTCTTCCCTGTAGACGATATAACAGTTGGCTTTCAGGGGTCCAACCGGCAGCACCAATACCTTCATCCATTCTCATCCTTTCCTGCTCCCGCTGTTCGTTCTGAAAATCTAAAACGTTTTCCTGCTGTCCAGCAACATGGTAACCGGACCGTCGTTCACCAAAGAAACCTCCATATGGGCACGGAACACGCCTTTTTTCACCGGTACCCCCTGTTGTTCACACAGTCTGCAAAATTTCTCATAAAGAAGTTCGGCGACTTCCGGCGCGGCGGCTGCGGAGAATCCGGGGCGCCTTCCTTTCCTGCAGTCCCCGTAAAGTGTAAACTGCGATACCACCAGCAGCTCTCCTTCGATATTCTTTACGGACAAATTCATTTTGCCCTTATCGTCCTCAAACACGCGCAGATTCACCGTTTTGTCCGCCAGATATTCCGCATCCTGATCGGTATCCTTCTGCTCCACGCCCAAAAGTACCAGATGTCCGGCTCCAATATGCGAAATCTGTCTGCCCTCCACCACGACGCCGGCACTCTTTACCCGTTGTATCACTGCCCGCAGGATTATCCCTCCTTATGCGTTTACGCGGAATACATCCACGACATCCTGCAGGCGTTTCAGATATTTAATCACTTTATCCAGCTGCTGGGTGTCCTGAATGTCCATATTCATATTGATGACTATAATCTTGTTTCTGGCCGTACGGGCGTTGATTGCCGTTACATTCAGCTTGATTTCGGCAACGGCGTTGGTAATGTCCGCCAGTATGGACGGCCTGTCCCTTGCTACAATCTGAATTTCCGTATTGTAGGACGCCTTGTGCTCCCCGACCCAGTTTACCTCAATCATGCGCTTGGGATCCACTGAACTGTCCGAAAGATTGACACAATCCGCCCGATGTACCGAAACGCCTCTTCCCCGGGTAATATATCCGATTACCGGATCGCCGGGCACCGGATTGCAGCACTTTGCAAAGCGAATCATTACATTATCGATTCCCTTGACATGGATGCCATTGTCCGACAGGCTTTCTTCCTTTCCGGATCTGGTTTCCTTCACAATATCTTCCGGGAACTGCTCTTTATTGGCCTTGCGATACTCGTCGATCAACCGGGTCAGGACATGATTTACCGGGACTCCTCCGTACCCCAGGGCGGCATACAGATCCTCCACGGAGGCAAAGCCATATTTTTTCAGAATACCATCCATCCATTCATCCTGAATCAGGGATGACAGGGTGTACCCCTGGCGTTTGGCCTCCCGCTCCAGTGATTCCCGGCCTTTCTCAATATTCTCTTCCCGTCTTTCCTTTTTGAACCATTGCCGGATTTTGTTTTTTGCCTGACTGGTCCTGACAATCTTCAGCCAGTCCCGGCTGGGTCCGCGGCCGGCATCCCGGGTAGTCAGTATTTCCACAATATCCCCGGTCTTGAGCGGACAGTCCAGGGGAACAATCTTTCCATTTGCCTTCGCTCCGATACAGCGGTTTCCAACCGCACTGTGAATGGCATATGCAAAATCCAGAGGAGTGGCACCCTTGGGTAAGTCAATCACGTCTCCCTTGGGAGTAAATACGAATACTTCGTCCGTAAACAGATCAATCTTCAGGCTTTCCATAAATTCTTTGGGATCCCTGGAATCGCCTTGCCATTCCAGAAGCTGCCTCAGCCATGCCAGCTTCTTGTCCATATCATAGGAAGTCTTGCCGCCCTCCTTGTATTTCCAGTGAGCCGCAATTCCATATTCCGCAGTCCGGTGCATTTCCCAGGTCCGGATCTGGATCTCAAAGGGTTCCCCCCTTGGCCCGATCACAGTGGTATGAAGGGACTGATACATATTGGGCTTGGGCATGGCGATGTAATCCTTGAAGCGGCCGGGGATCGGCGTCCACAGGGTATGCGCGACCCCCAGGACGCCATAGCAGTCCTTCACCGTATTGACCAGGACACGGATTGCCTGCAGATCATAAATCTGATCAAAATCCTTGTGTTGCATATACATCTTTTTATAAATGCTGTAAAAATTCTTCGGGCGCCCCTCGATTTCGCAGTCAATGTTGAATTCCTTCAGCTTTTTCTGCAATGTCCCGATGACTTCCCGGATATAGGCTTCCCGCTCCCTTCGCTTGGCAGCCACCTTGTCCACCAGGTCATAATAGCCTCTGGGATCAATATACCTCAGCGAAATATCCTCAAGCTCCCACTTGATTTTGAAAATACCAAGGCGGTGTGCCAGCGGGGCATAAATTTCAAGCGTTTCATATGCTTTTTCCCGCTGCTTCTCCTCATCCACATATTCCAGTGTTCTCAGATTATGGAGCCGATCCGCCAGCTTGATGATAATCACACGGATATCCTTTGCCATGGCCAGGAACATCTTGCGCAGGCTTTCCGCCTGCTGCTCTTCCTTCGATTTATAGGAAAGCCGGCTCAATTTGGTAACGCCATCCACCATATCGGTGACCTCGTCGCCGAACCTCTCCGTCAGTTCCTCTTTGGTAACACTGGTATCCTCAATGGTATCATGCAGCAAACCTGCGGCAATGGTATCCACATCCATGCCCAGATCCACCAGGATGTTTGCGACGGCAAGGGGATGAATGCTGTATGGCTCGCCGGAAGATCTTTTCTGCCCTTCATGGGCTTTGGCAGCAAATTCATAGACTTCCCGGATCTTGTCGACGGCTTCCGGTCCGAATGCCTTTTCAATTTTTGTTAAAAGTTCTTCCAGCACAGCCATCTCCCTTTCTAAATCTCTTTATCAGACAAATACAGATCGTACCATCCTTTCCATCCTTCTTAAACGATGGGAATACCTGCTATTTTTCATACTGAATAAGCGAGTCCACATCGTATCCCTTCAATGTTTCCCGGCCGTTCAAAAAGCTCAGTTCCATGGCAAACAGGATCCCGGCGACCTTTCCGCCCAGTTTCTCCACCAGCCGGACCACTGCAAGGGCCGTGCCCCCTGTTGCCAGCAAATCATCCACAATCACGACCCTTTGACCGGGCAAAATGGCATCCTTATGTATTTCCAGAGCGTCCGTGCCATATTCCAGGCCGTATTCATAATGAACGGTCTCGGCAGGAAGTTTCCCCGGCTTGCGGACCAGAACGAAGCCGGCATTCAGGCCATACGCAACCGGAGCGCCAAGCACAAACCCCCGGGCTTCCGGGCCGACAATCAGATCCGCGTTCTTATCCCGGCACCGGCTCACCATAGCGTCGACGGTTTCATGATACGCTTCTCTGTCCTTCAGCAGAGTTGTAATATCCTTGAAGGAAACACCCTTTTTCGGGAAGCCTTCTACCACCCTTATCTTTTCCTTTAAATCCATACCGCTTCCTCCTTAAATTCAGACAAATTATTGGAATCATAAAGGGCTTTTAATCCTTTATGCCGTAACCCATCAACCAGTGCCTGTGAAAGACATACAGCCTGCTCTCCTTCAGTTGCCGATTGGCCGGATCCCGGAAACATCGGATCCGGATCGTCTGGTTTCCGGTTTTCATCGAAATAAAATTCAGCTCCCTGAAGATCTCCAGAGCCAGCTGCATCTGAAAACCGTTGAAGTCCCTTCCCGACCCCTCCCTGAGGCAAAGCAGCAGCTGTTCGGAATCCGGCCAGTAATCCCTGCCCGGAACGATTCTGCGCAGCCATTTATAAATGACGCCCAGATCCCTGCGCGTCAGGGTAAAGGACCTGCGCAGGATCTCCTTCAGTGAAACTGCCTCTCCGGCAGCATCCGACACGATATGATATCGGAGCTTGTCCGGCGGAATCCCTGTCCCAAAAGCATCCCCATGAAATTTCTCTTCCACAGCGGGCAGCAAAACCGTATGATAATATCTTTCCGGATGGAATCGATGTCCGGGAATCAGAATAACGGAATTCCTGCCTGCCCCGTCTGCAGGGTCCGGTGAATGATATCGGACCGGAATCCGGTCCAGCATATCTTTCTTCAGCAGATCCTCCAGAATACAAACCGCAGACTCCAGGGTGCTGATAAAAATGCCGGTTCCAATCGCGGAATCCTTCAGGAGATCCGTCGCCTGAACCACCGTAAGCGTCTCATAATGATCCGGATCGGTATCGTCCCGTGCCTGCGGCACATCATACCCATTATACAGAAAATCATCAAAAAAGACATCAAAAAATTTAAAATAGAAAAAAGCCAGCAGGTTGTCCAAATCCCGGTGATCCCGGTATATCCTTTTCAGGCTGCATATCTGGAGCTGCGTACTGCTGACTCCTCTCCATTCATTCCGCTTTAAAGAGGTCAGCAGGCTTACCCGGCACCCTCTCTGCAAATCCCTGCCCGCTTCCGCCATTCCGAAGCCCACCGCATCCCAGGAACGCTGCCCCAGAGCCAGGGCAAGCTTAATATGATTGGCGTTCCTGCCGATGAGCCTGCTGTTTTCCACAACAGCGGAAGAGATCAGAAACCTGGGAGTGGGATTGCCGACCCCAAAAGGCGCCAGGCTGTCAATCTCCTCCAGCAATCCGGGGGAAATATCCTCCGGAGTAATCTGTCCGTCATAAACATAATGGGGAATCAACGTTTCATCATCCAGAGCCTTCCTCGCATACTCACAGATTCTTCTGCGAAACTCCGGGATATCCTTTGTAAGGATGGAAAGGCCTGCTGCCTGCTCGTGTCCGCCAAACCGGGAAAAAAGATCCCTGCAGGAAGAAAGGGCACGGTACAGATCAAATCCCGGGACACTTCTGGCGGATCCCACACCCTGCTCTCCATCCAGGGACAGGACGACAGACGGACGGTGATATCGTTCGGATATCCTGGAAGCCACAATCCCGATCACTCCGGGATGCCATCCCTCCCCGGCCACCACAAGAAAGCGGTCATCGGCCAGATTGACCTGATCCGGAAGAATTTCCTGCACGGATTCCAGGATACGCTGCTCGGTTTCCCTGCGGTCCCGGTTGCACCCGACCAGCTCCTCCGCCACAGACAGGGCCTGATCCGGCCGGGAGGCAGTCAGCAGTTCATATCCTGCACGATAAGTGGTCATTCGTCCGGGCGCATTCAGACAAGGCGCAATGGTAAAGGATATTCTTCCGGAATTCACTGCAGAGGGTTCCACTTCCAGTTTCTGCAGTAAAGCGGCGATTCCGGGGCGGGGCTTTTCCCGGATCTGCCGGATCCCCAGTGCAGCGAGCACCCGGTTTTCTCCGGTCAGCGGGACCACGTCCGCCACCGTCCCCAATGCAACCAGATCCAGGAAAGGAGCCACAGCTTCCCGTCCCCCCAATGCCTGAATCAATTTGGATGCGACCCCTACTCCCGCCAGCTCCCGGTATGGGTAAGCCTGTCCGGGAATCTTCGGATCGATCACGGCAAAAGCATTCGGCAGAACAGCCCCCGGCATGTGATGATCCGTAACGATGATGTCCATGTCCGGCGAACCCTCCCGGACCTCCTCCGCAGCGGTAATGCCGCAGTCCACCGTCAGGACCAGACCGGTTCCCCCGTCCTTTAACCCATTCAGTGCCTCACGATGCAGCCCATATCCTTCTTCCTGCCGGCTGGGAATATACACATCCACATGTGCTCCCAGCGATTTCAGATAAAGGGACAATACCGAAGAGGACGTAATCCCATCGGCATCATAATCCCCGTAAATCGTAATCTTCTCGCCGGATGCAACAGCGCTTCGAACCCTTTTCACTGCCTGATCCATACCCGACAAATCAAAAGGGTCGTTCAGCTGATCCAAAGTGGGATGAAGAAACGCCCTGGCTTCCTTCACGCTGGTTATTCCGCGGTTCACCAGCAGCCCGGCAGTGATTTTACTGATTTTCAGCTCCGTCTGCAGCAGCATTTTAACGGCTTCGGTATTTTCCAGATCCGGTTGGCATACCTGATAAATTGACATGAATAACTCCCTGTCTGCATCTTTGGTATCAATTCTTTGGTATCAATTCCATAAATATTGTTATTCTTCAAATATTGTTATTCTTCCTCTGCTTCTATGGCTTTCACAGCCAAAGCACATTCCAGTCTTTTTCTTTCCATCTCGCAGCCCAGTTCATAAGGCTCATCGATGCTTCCGGAAAAATGGCTGGCATTGGCGGAGCACCCACCGCTGCAATAAAATTTGGCCCAGCAGGAAGAACATTTTTCCTTGGTGAATACATTGCATTTCCGAAAGTCCTGCTGCATGTCCTGACGGAACGAGCCATCCAGCACACTTCCCATTTTGAATTTCTCCTCCCCGACAAACTGATGACAGGGATAGATATCCCCTGTGGGGGTCACTGCAATGTACTCATTGCCCACTCCGCAGCCTGCGGCCCGTTTCGCTGCGCAGGGACCCTGATCCAGATCCACTTGGAAATGGAAGAAATTAAAGCCTTTGCCTTCCTTTCGCCTCTCCAGGTAAGCTTTCATAAGCCGGTCATAGGACGCGAAGATCTCAGGAAGATCCTCCCGGGAGAGATGATAATCCTCATCCTCCGAAGCAACCACCGGTTCAATGGAGATTTCATGAAAACCCAGATCGGCCAGATGCAGGACATCCCTGTCAAAATCCTTATTGTATTTTGTAAAAGTGCCCCGTACGTAATAATCGGTTTGATTCCTCAGTTTCGCCAGCTTGATTGCCTTCGGTACAATGGCATCGTAGCTGCCTCTGCCGTTGACGGTTTTGCGAAGACGGTCATGCACTTCCCGCCGTCCGTCAATGCTGAGAACCACATTGACAAACTCCCGATTGATATAGTCTATGGTATCGTCATCCAGCAGCAGAGCATTGGTTGTAACGGTAAACCGGAATTCCTTGTTGTATTGCTTTTCCAGCTGTCGGCCGTATGCCACCAGCTTCTTTACCACGTCAAAATTCATCAGGGGCTCTCCTCCGAAGAAGTCCACCTCCAGATTCCTCCGGTGACCGGAGTGGTTTACGAGAAACTCCAGAGCCTTTTTCCCCGTTTCCAGATCCAGCATAGCCCGCTGGCCATGGAAATCACCGGTGGAGGCAAAGCAGTAGCGGCATCGGAGATTGCAGTCATGAGCCGCATGCAGACACATGGCCTTGATCACCGGCTCCCCCGCCATGACAGGCCGATCCTTCGGATCCCAGGCGGTATAAAGCATTTCTGCATCCATCCGTTCCTTTATTTCGGACAGAGCTTCCCGCAGATCCCCGACCGGATACCGATCGCCCAATCCCTTCACAATATCTTCCCAGACAAAGTCCGGACCATAATCCAACAAATCCCAGACAATTTTATCAATTACATGAACGGCACCGCTGTTTACATCCAATACCAGCCGGACACCGCCTGCTTCAAATTTATGTATCATTGACCTTTCCCTTTCTATTCCATACCTGCTCTCCTGTACTGAAACCTCCGGCGCCGCAGCAGCCATCCAAAAGGCAGGATGCCCCGGCGAACGGAAATCCTAAATCCTGCCGGGAACAGATGCTTCATAAAGAATAGCAGTAGCTGAGCTACTGCTATCCATGCCTTTTATGTAAGAAATAATAAAAATTAAGATATTACTTCTGGCAGCTCTGGTTTCCAACTGTGCAGGATGTCTTGCATGCGGACTGGCAGGATGTCTTGCACTCTCCACAGCCAC
>DAINCI010000034.1:0-16429 GCA_036732425.1 Bacillota bacterium | reverse complement strand
ATGACTTTACGAAAACTTTGCTCCCTATATCAATTTATATGCTGATAAAAAGCGGTGAATCGAAGACTTGGATGTCAAAGAAAAAACCGGGAACAGAAAAAATAAAGCCCCGCAAGCAAAAATGCATGGGGCTTTATCATTCATTTCATTTTTCCCGCATGCCTTTGTTATAAGCGCATGCGACAGCAAAAGTTTGTGATGTATGGGATCATTCGCGTCATCCACCTGAAATCGGATAACATGAGTGTCAAAACAATCCGGCGTTTTTTTCTTCCTGTGCACAAATGGCATGGTAAAACACCCAGTTGACAGGCGTGGGAATGTCAAGCTCCCTTCCAATCTTTACCACCTTGCCGGCAAACATCTCAATCTCGGTCTTACGGCCTTTCTCAAGATCCTGCAGGGTAGAAGGCTTGTTGTTAAATGGAAGTTTTTGTATCGTACCTTCCTGCTTCTCCATATCCCGCTTGCCGATATCAATACCGAGCCGATTGGCAATCCGCACGACTTCCCACATGGCCTCCCGCCGCAGTGCATTGGCATGCTCACTGACACGAAATACCCCAAAGGGAGCCCCCAGCATCGCACAGGTCATATTTTCTCCAATATTGCACATAAATTTTAACCACAGGCCGCGAATCATATCCGGTTCGACCACATAGTTTATCCCGCAGGCCTCAAACAGCTCCGCAATCGCTCTCACCCGTTCCGAAAATACCTCGTTTTTTGCCTCCCCGAAATGGACGCTGCCGGCTTCCGGGTCAAAGTCAGCTGTAGAATCCTTCATGGAGTTGGAAAACCTCATATAGGAGTATAGCACATGCTCCCAACCGTAAACCGCAGCAACCCTTTCCTCACTGTCAATTCCATTCATAACGCAAAGAATCTGGGTATCTGCACCAACCTGGTTCCGGATGTCTTCTATCGCCTGATCCAGTCCCGGATCCTTTACCGCCATAATGAGCAAATCGGCCGGGTCCCCTTTAAAATCCGGTGAAATCACGCGGAAATGATGGGTTACGCCATTGAGCGTAACTCCGCTGGACTCGATCCGGCCCCTGCGTTCTCCTGAGGCCAGTACACGAAAGCGATCTTTCCCAAGGCAGGCGTCGAGTTTCGGTGCAAAAAATACTCCCATAGCCCCAAGACCAATTAACGTTACTTTGTTTATCTTCATCATTGGCCCTCCTGTTATTGTTTCTTTCTGCTATTGTTTTTTCTGGCGTTATCCGGATTCATGCTTTTTGCTTCCATTCCTTTTTTACTTTTCTTCCTTTCCTGCCGCTTTCTCTTTTCCCCTTTTTCTTTCCACAGCCCTGGTCCTTTTTCCTTCCTGGCATCGCTTTTTTCCACTTAACCTTGTTTATCCTGTCACCCGGTTCGGATCATCCCAACACCAGTATCGAGGAGTTCGGATCATCCCAACACAGCATCCAGAAATTCAAATTATTCAATACAACATCCAGGAGTTTGGATTATCCCAACACAACATCCATGAACATCATGATGACAAACCCGACCATAAGCGCATACGTAGCCAGTTTGGAATTTCCTCTGTCGGCCTGACTCTCCGGTATTACTTCATGTGCAATGACGAAAAGCATGGCTCCTGCCGCAACCGCCAGCAAAAATGGCAGCATGGGCTGGGCAATATTTACGAGCCCGACGCCAAGCAAACCTCCGATAGGCTCCACTAACCCTGTTGCCATCGAAACCAGGAAAGCCTCCCATCTAGGGAAACCTTCCCGGATCAGCGGCAATGCAACTGCCAGCCCTTCGGGCATATTCTGCAAACCAATCCCGATTGCGATGCTCAGGCCGTTGGAAATATCCCCATCGCCAAATCCAACCCCTACAGCCATTCCTTCGGGAAAGTTGTGTACGGTAATCGCCAGGATGAACATCCACACTTTCCTCATCTCAGGCCGATTAATATCAAACAATCCATTTTTTGAGCCGGTATCCGGCATGGAATTGGCCATTAAATTTGTATTTGGAAAACACTTGTCGATAAGATCCAGGAAAATACCGCCAGCCAGGATTCCAACCAGGACAATACCGGCACCCCGGGCACCGCCGCCTGCCTTTTCAATGGCAGGAATCACCAGGCTGAAGGAGGTTGCTGCCAGCATAATGCCTGCAGCAGTTCCCAACAATGCATCCATCACCCTTTTGGAAATATCCCGGGCAAAAAATATCGGCAGGGTACCGGCACTGGTCGCCAGCCCTGCTGTCAAACTGGCAAGAAAGCCCACTAAAATAATATTGTATTGCGAAAGATATTGTACCATTCTGTTTCCTCCAATAAAAAAACATAATAAACTATTTCATAATATGGATCCGGAAAGGGGAATGTGAAAAACTGCGGAAATGCTGTGTTTGTCCAGCCCGTCTGTGGTATACTTAAGTATGCGGATGTGGAATGAAAAACAATCGGATCCATATGGAAGGAAGCGTGTTACCAACCCAGTGGAGGATTGGTTGTCCGTTCAAAAAACCAGGAACTGCAGGTGACGATGTATGGTTTCAAGCGACAGCAACATTGATTTATCCATAATTGTTTTAATTGTCAATATTATACTTGCATTCATTGTCATCTTTTTAAGCCGGAAAAACCCCAGTGCCACCTGGGCATGGGTCCTGGTTCTGATGTTTGTTCCCATTGTGGGATTTATCCTGTACCTGTTCCTGGGACAGGATCTGAGAAAAACAAGGGTTTTTTCCCGTAAGGAAGACGAAGATATAAAAAAGCTGGAATCCCGGTATCAGAAGCTGCTGACGGAGGAAAGCCGTGGCAATATCGATCCTGCTGTGGAAAAAGACAAGGATCTGATTCGCCTGCATTTGCAGAATGCAGATGCCATTTTCACCCATAATAACCGGATACAAATCCTGAAGAACGGACAGGAAAAATTTCCCGTTCTGATCAAGGCATTGAAGGCCGCAAAACAACATATCCATATGGAATATTACATTATCCGAAACGATGAAATCGGCAGGGAAGTCCGTGACATCCTGGCATCCAAAGCAAGAGAGGGCGTGGAAGTCCGATTGCTCTATGACGGGATGGGCTGCCTGCATTTACGTCGGTCCTTTTTCAAGCCAATTATTGATGCAGGCGGGAAAGTGGCAGTGTTTTATCCTCCGTTCCTCCCCTATGTCAATATTCGTTTAAACTACCGGAATCACCGGAAGATAACCGTCATTGACGGCAAACAGGCATTTATCGGAGGTCTGAATCTGGGCGATGAATATATGGGAAGATCCGCAAGATATGGCTTCTGGCGGGACACTCATTTTCGAATAGAAGGAAGCGCTGTGGACTTTCTGCAGCTGTGGTTTATCTCAGACTGGGAATTTGCATCCAAAACCGATCTTCTGTTCTGCGATAAATATTTTCCAAAAAAGGAGATTGTCGGGTCAGTGGGAATCCAGATCGTCCCCAGCGGTCCGGACTCCAAATGGGCATCCATCCATCAGGGATACTTCAAGATGATCGTCAATGCAGAGAAAAGCGTTTATATCCAGACTGCTTATTTCATCCCGGACGACAGCCTGTCAGAGGCTTTGAAGACGGCTGCCCTGGGCGGCGTGGATGTCCGGATCATGATACCCGGGAAAAAGGACCATCCTTTCGTCCACTGGGCATCCACCTCCTACCTTTCCGACCTGCTGGATTCCGGAGTAAAAGCATATATTTACAATTACGACCGTTTTATGCACACAAAAGCGGTCATGGTGGACGGCAGAATTGCTTCCGTGGGAAGCGCCAACTTCGATATTCGAAGCTTCCAATATAATTTTGAGATCAATGCCGTTGTCTACGATCCCGCTACCGTCTCTCAATTGGAACGGCAGTTCCGGGAGGATATGAAGCAGTGCATTGAGCTGACCCGTGAGCTCTATGACAGCCGCAACCTCTTCATCCGTATCCGGGAATCGGTTTCCCGTTTAATCTCGCCTTTGCTTTAAAAAGGCCCGTACCTGTGGAATAGACTCAACGATTGATTCGAATGATAAACTTATTCCGGCCTGCAGGATAAAAGCTTTCCGAGTATTCGACAGGTTTGTCATTTTGATCATACCCTACGGACGAAATAAAATGCGCTGGAGAGCCTTTTGGAACCTCCAGCAGCTTGGCGGCTTTTCCATACACCAGTTTGATCTCCAGTTCCCGTTCTGCCCTGCATATAGTGATACCCTGACTTTCCAATGTTTCATATAAAGATGCGTCTTCCAGATCGCAGGACAATATAGCCGACGCCTCATTGCAGGGCAGATATACGGTAGTCAGCAGCACCGGCTGTTCCTCATAATAGGGCGTGGCATAGCGCAGACGGGTCAGCTTGATTACCTTGTCATCCGGTCGGATATCCAGTTTGGATGCGATCCTGTCATCACATGGGATGACACGAAACTCCAACACCTGGGTTTTGGGTACAAGCCCCTTGGCTTTCATCTCCTGATTATAACTTTCTATAAATTGGACGGATTCCTGCTCCAGCTTCGGCTTTGTCACAAAAGTTCCATTGCCTCTCACCCGAACCAGATATCCCTGATTTGCAAGCCGCAACAAAGCATTTCGAACCGTGGGGCGGCTGACACCAAACGCTTTGCTCAGCTCCATTTCCGTAGGCAACTTATCGCCTTCCTTCAATCTGCCCGTCTTAATGTCTTTCATGATTGCGTCAAGTATCTGATCATACAGCGGCATTTTCGCTCCTCCAAATAAAACCTTTTTATCCAACATGGTGATGGCCTGATAAAATATCATATTTATGAGCACATTTTTACATACTGACCTTCCTCACCGTTTCATTATACTATAGACCGATCTGACATGTAAATACATATTGGGTACACAGTTGGCACTGCATTGATAAATGTAATGACATATGCTATAATCCAACTTAGAAATCATCTGGAGGTAAGTACATGCATACATTCCCTTATCACTATGACAAATTTCCGGAGACAAAGATTACAGGCTATGACAGCCAGGCTTTTTCCGGCTATTCATCCATTACAGCGGAATTGAAAAGAAGGATCGGCGACAGGAAACGTGCTGTTGTCGTCCTGGACTTCTACCCCGGAGTAGATGAAAGGGAAGTGCTTCGCGGACTGTCCGGTTTACACTATCAACAATGTTTTCCGGCTGATCTGTGCATCTATGATACCGATACCTATGAATCCATGATACAGGGCAATCTGACAGAGGACAGGGTTTTTGGAGTTCTTACGACCAAAAAACTATCGGATTTCTTTATCCGGGAAAAAGTTCTGAAATTAAGAAGTATCATCGACAGAATTGAAAGTGGCATCATCCTGGTTTACGGCGTCGGTGCATCCCTGATCACCTTTGGCGATCTGTTCATCTACTGTGATCTGGCTCGCTGGGAAATTCAGAAACGATATAAAAAAGGGATGCCGAACTACAACGGCAGAAATTCAGAGGATCCGCAGCTGGCAAAGTTTAAGCGCGGATATTTCGTCGATTGGAGACTGGCGGACCGTCATAAGAAGAAATTGTTCGATCGGTTCGATTATGTACTGGATACCAATGAAGCGGATCACCCTAAAATGATAACAGGGGAAGCCTTTGTGCATGCCCTGAAGGTTCTGGTTCATCAGCCTTTCCGTCTGGTTCCCTACTTTGACCCCGGTGTATGGGGCGGGCAATGGATGAAAGAAGTCTGCGGCCTGGACCGGAGCAAGCCCAATTTTGCGTGGAGCTTTGACGGCGTGCCGGAGGAAAACAGCCTTTATATTCGTTTTGGAAAGATTCGGGTCGAAATCCCTGCCATTGATGCCGTGTTCTATCAGCCACGCACCCTTCTGGGAGAGAGGGTTCATGCCCGCTTTGGGGATGAGTTTCCGATCCGATTCGACTTACTGGATACCATGGGAGGCGGAAATCTTTCCCTTCAGGTACATCCGCTGACCGAATACATTCAGCAGACCTTCGGAATGCATTACACCCAGGACGAAAGCTATTATATCCTGGACTGTGCAGAAAATGAAGAAACTTATGTGTATCTGGGGCTGAAGGACAACATTGATTCCAGGAAGATGATCAGGGAATTGAAACAGGCTTCCAGCGGAGAACTTGCTTTTGATGCAGAGAAATATGTCAATAAAATACCGGTCAAAAAACATGATCATATCCTGATTCCGGCGGGCACCATCCATTGCTCCGGAAAGAATACCATGGTTCTCGAGATCAGCGCCACCCCTTACATCTTTACCTTTAAGCTCTGGGATTGGGGGCGTGTGGGGTTGGACGGGCTGCCGCGGCCCATCCATATTGAGCATGGAGAGCAGGTGATCTGTTGGGACAGGACGACCAAATGGGTCTCCGACAATCTGGTGAACCGCGTCAGGGAGCTGTCCTCCGAGCCCGGAATCCGGGAGGAACAAACCGGGCTTCATGAAAGGGAATTTATTGAGACGAGACGTCATACCTTCACAAAGCCGGTCCCCCATTTCTCCAATGGAAGCGTATGCGTTTTCAACCTGGTTGAAGGGGAAGAAGCGGAAATCATCAGTCCGGACGACCGGTTCGAACCCTTTCCTGTTCATTATGCAGAGACGTTTATCGTTCCTGCCTCGGTTGATAAATATATCATCCGGCCGATATCCCGGTCACAGGGGCAACAGCTGATGACCATAAAGGCATATGTAAGATGAAAATTAAACTTATTTGATTGGCTATTTATTTCATTCCAGTCAGGAAAGAAGGATGGTAAAATGAAATCCATTTCAATCGACTTAGGCGGTACAACCATCAAGCTTGCCGTTGTGGAAGACGGCAGGGTTCTGAAGCAGCAGCATATGCCTGCCTTTTCCGGAAAGGGCCTCTTAAAGCAACTTCCCGGGCTCGAAAAAAAGATCAGGGAAATGGCGGATTTACGGACAATCGATGGCATGGGGATAGCATTTCCGGGAATTGTGGATCCGGTAGCAAAACGTGTTCTGTCCATTAATGATAAGTATGCCGACGCCGGGGAGATGGATCTGAACGGATGGTGTCAGGAAGCCTTTGGACTTGAAATGGTTTTGGAAAACGACGCCAATGCTGCTCTGGCAGGGGAATTGGCTTACGGTGCCGGAAAAGGCTGCGGCGATGCGGTCATCATGATTCTCGGAACGGGTGTGGGGACAGCGGCAGCGATTGGCGGGCATTTACTGCGAAGCAAGCATCACCAGGCCGGATGTCTTGGCGGACATATTGCCGTGGAAATGAACGGAAGGCCATGCACCTGTGGGAGCAGAGGATGTCTGGAGGCCAATGCCAGTACCTGGGCTCTTCCTCTTCTGGCAAGGGAAGATCCAGGCTTTGCAGAAAGTGGTCTGAGCACGGAAGACCCCATCGATTACCGGGCCCTTGAAATCTGGTATAAAAAAGGGGATCCGTTGGCCATCCGGCTTTTTGACCACAGTGTAATGTGTTGGAGCACGGGAATCATCAACCTGATCCATGCCTATGATCCGGAACTGGTGATCTTAAGCGGCGGGGTCATGAGGTTTCAGGAGCTTTACGATCCGATCGTTCATCGGGTGCGGGAACTGGCGTGCACTCCCTGGGGGGAACCGGAATTCCGCCTGGCAAAGAATCCGGAACAATCCGTGGTACTGGGCATTCACAGTCTTCTCCAAACAAGATAACCCTCTCCATAAGGGGATATGGATAAGTGGCACACCGCTTTTATCATATCAAGAAAAAAGGACGCCGCAGCGTCCTCCTCCTCTTTCCTTTTGTACCCAGTTTTCCCAGCCAAATTTATGCCCAGCCATATTTATACCTGCCTGAGTTATGCCCAGAACATTTTACCGGTATCCTCATATATCAATACTTCCTTCAGGAAGGAAATCGCTTTCTGAAGGCCTTCGTTCCCGGACATCAGGCTGTCTTCATGTTCAATGCTGATCACATCGTCATAGCCTACCATTCTCAGGTTGCTGATGATATCTTTCCACAGCTGATAATCATGACCATACCCGACTGAACGGAAGACCCAGGAGCGATGAATTTCATCACTGTAATGCTTGGTATCCAAAACGCCGTTGATTGCGCAGTTGATCGGGTCAATCTTTGTATCCTTTGCATGGAAATGATAAATTGCCTTGCCCAGATAGCGGATGGAGGCAATGGGATCGATGCCCTGCCAGAACAGATGGCTGGGATCATAGTTTGCTCCAAGGATGTCCCCGACAGCGTTTCTCAACTTCATCATAGTCTCCGGATTGTAAACGCAAAACCCGGGATGCATTTCAAAGCAGATTTTCTTTATACCATGATCCTCGGCGAAAGCGGCTGCCTTTTTCCAGTAAGGGATCAGGATTTCGTTCCACTGCCAGTCCAGAACTTTCAGGAAATCATCCGGCCAGGGACAAGTCACCCAATTGGGATAAGTAGCGTTGGGACCGTCGCCTGGGCACCCGGAAAAGGTAATGATCTTTTCAATTCCCATTTTTTCTGCCAGCAATACGGTTTTCCTGAAATCAGAATCGGCCTTGTCTGCCACTTCCTTTTGAGGATGAACGCCATTCCCATGGCAGCTCAGGGCATTGATTTCCAGATCATATTTTTTCGCAAGGTCCTGCAGGTCTGTAATCTTACTTTCATCGGCCAGCAGGATATCCGGATCACAATGGGCCTTTCCGGGAGAACCGCCGGTTCCCAGTTCGACTGCCTGAACTCCCGACTTGTTCAAATACGCAAAGGCTTCTTCTGTGCTCATGCTGTTTAAAACCGGACTAAACACTCCTAATTTCATCCAAAATTCCTCCTCGTTGTATCGATGTCCCTATATTTCTTTGTGCCTTCCTCTTTGTGGCTTCCTCTTTTATATTCTTCATTTGTCCTGGAATACCTTCTGATTTTCATTGGCTTCTCCTACATTTCACGCCTCCAGCCTGTTTGACGGAAACGCTGAAATGAAAACCTGACAATAACAAAGGCCTGACAAAGACATGGCCTGACAATGACAAGGCTTTACAAAGACATGGCCTGACAATGAAAGGGCTTACCGGTATATGCCCTGATGCAGAAAAAACCAAAGCAGCTTACCGGCAAGCCCTTATATCAGAATAACAACCAACTCAGAAAACCAAACTGCATCAGATAATACAGCAACAGCGCAACCACGCCCAGCATCAATACAAATTTCAATACCTTGAACGCAATCTTGAGGATAAAGAATATAGCTACCACTGCGATGAAAATGGCCAATATATCCATCATATCTTAAACCCCCTGTCCTTCTGTATCTTCAATCCTTCCCTTATTATTTTATCATATCGACATAAATTTGCTACTGATTTTGCCAAACTTAAAATAATCTTAAGTGATCAACAGGAAACCAATCAGGAATTGTGCGGAAACCGCTGAAACCTGAAGCAGCTGAAACCATATCAAAAGACAGTGAATGCAAGCAGAGAAGCATGGGATAATCCACAAAGGCAAAAGCAAAAATCAAGATAAATGAAATATACAATTCAAAATCCTTCATTATAAAAGTTTGCTTGCAGAAAGCGGAAAGAAGTTGTACAATGGTTCTTAAGTTATAAATGGCATGAACTTAACAAAAAGCCCAAAAACATTAACATATTTTTTAAAATGCCAGTTCAAAGGGGATAGGATGAAATGAATAATCATGATGGGAATAATGCAAACATGGAAAGGGATCAGTTTGTCGCCAGGCTCTCGGAATTTGCTGCGGACAATAACAAAATCGATCCCTTTCTCTTTGATTATTTTGGTGTCAAAAGGGGCCTTCGCAACAATGATGGTACCGGAGTCCTGGTTGGGCTGACCCAGATCGGGGATGTCCACGGCTATATCATGGATGAAGGCCGGAAGGTGCCCGTTGAAGGCCGCCTTCGTTACCGGGGCATCAATGTGGAGGATATCATAAACGGATGCCGGGCAGACGGACGTTATGGCTTTGAAGAGGTATGCTTTCTGCTGCTCTTCGGAAAACTTCCCAATCAGTATGAGCTGAATACTTTCCGGCATATTCTGAATGAAAGAAGGGCCCTGCCCGACGGCTTCGTGGAGGATGTCATTCTCAAGGGAACCGGCAGCAACATTATGAATAAACTGACCCGGTGCATTCTTGCCTGCTATTCCTATGAGAATGATCCGGACAACTTGTCCATCAGCCGGGTGCTGTGCAGATGCATTGACCTGATTGCCAGAATGCCGGCTTTCGTAGCTTATTCCTATATGGCAAAACGCCATTACCTGGATAACAAGAGCCTTTACATCCATAATCCCAAGGACGGTCAGAGCACGGCAGAGTGTTTCCTCCATATGGTGCGGCCGGACAGCCAGTATACCAGACTGGAAGCGGAGACCCTGGATCTTGCCCTGATCCTGCACGCAGAGCACGGCGGCGGCAACAATTCCACGTTCGTCACCCGAGTAGTCACTTCCACGGGGACCGATACCTATTCTGCCATAGCTGCGGGAGTCGGTTCCCTGAAAGGGCCCAGACACGGCGGCGCCAACGCCAGGGTCATGGAAATGATCCATGATATCCAAAGCCATGTTTCAAACTGGGAAAATGAATCCGCCGTCCGGGATTATCTGATTAAAATACTGGACAGGAAAGCGTTTGACCACACCGGCCTGATATACGGAATGGGACATGCAGTTTATACCCTTTCGGATCCCAGGGCTGTCTTGCTGAAAAAGAAGGCAAAGGAACTGGCAAAAATAAAACACATGGAAAATGAGTTTGCGTTATATGATACAATAGAGAGGATCACACCGGAGCTGTTTGCGGAGAGAAAGGGAAAAGAGAAGACATTGTGCGCCAATGTGGACTTCTATTCCGGCTTCGTTTACAAGATGCTTGGAATCCCTGCGGATCTTTATACCCCGATATTTGCCATTGCCAGGATGCCGGGCTGGTGTGCCCACTCCATGGAGGAGTTGATCAGCGGTGGAAAAATCATTCGTCCCGCCTACCGTACACTGATACAAATTAAGGATTACAAGCCGCTGAAGGAAAGATAATTGGACCATTTCAAGACAAACCAGACAAATTAAGAGCTAAAACGAGTTAAAATGAAGAGGAGGAATTGTATGACGGATCATTCCCAGCCAAACAGGAAAGCAAGAAATGAGATCAGCAGGAAGGATGTTTCCTACGAACAATATCTGAAGAACGTCAATCATTCCCTGACCCACGGCGGTGTCTTCCTTACGACAAAGGGAGAGAAAGCCAACAGTATGGTGATTGGATGGGGCGGCATCGTATATTTCTGGAACAAGCCAATCTTTCTGGCACCCGTCCGCGCCTCCCGCTATACCTATCCGGTTCTGGATTCCACCGGATACTTTACGGTCAGCATCCCCCTGGAACGGGATTTGAAAAAGGAACTCGCCTTCTGCGGAAGCAAATCCGGAAGGGACTGTGACAAACTGAGGGAATGCGGGCTGACGCCGGTTCCCGGAAAAGCCGTTCCGGTGCCGGTCATAGGGGAATGCAGTCTGCACTATGAGTGCCGGGTTGTTTACAAACAGACGATGGATCCCGCCTTACTGGATCCGGAAACCAATGAAAAATGGTATCCGGATTATCATACCATGTTCTATGGCGAGATCCTGGCATGCTATACCACGGAAGTTTAAGTCTGCTTTTTTGGCCGGGGACCGGATTTCCCTGCCCGGTCCCTACGGCTGAAAATCAGGATGGCATTGACTTCCCCGCCGAGAAGGATCAGCTGTGCGCTGATAAACAGCCAGATCAACAGGGCAATGATCCCGCCAAGGTTTCCGTAGACAAGGGTTGGATTCCAGAATTGGTTTACATAAAAAGCAAATATAAAGGAGACAAGCAGCCACCCTACTGTTGTAAAGACAGCACCCGGCAGGGCATTTCGCCATCTTATCCTCTTACAGGGACTGTATCGGAACAAAAGAGTAAAAACGCCAATCATAATCAGAACAGCCGCCATATACCGTATGACATCCCATCCCTTCCAGTACTCCCACATCATCCCGGCATGTACCAGCAATTCACCAATCTGCTCCCCAAATATCAGGAGAAGAAAATAAAAAACGGCCAATACTGTAACCAGGATGGTAAAAACAATTGAGAGGGGGACAGAAATCCAAAATGGCATCCTGTCGTCTCTGCACAGTGCCTTGTTGATTCCGCGCATGATCGCGCGCATGCCGCTGGAGGATGCCCAGAGCATAGTTACAAACCCAAAGGACAACAGCTTCATATTCCGGGTTTTCACTACCTGCTCCACATTCTCCTGCAGTGCGTGATAGGATATGGACGGCAAAATACTGGCCAGGGGTTTCAGAATATCAGCATCGGATATCGGCAGATAGCCGATAATCGTAATCAGGAAAATCGAAAAAGGAAAAAAAGCCAGTAAAAAATAGTAGGCCATTTGTGAGCTGTAGGCTGGTACCTCATCATCTACATATCTCCGGAACAACATCTTTATAAAATGAATTAATCGGATTCTCCTCACTTCCTTCCGCATCCTGTTTTACAGACAGCTCCATCTTATTTATTATTATTGAGTCCACTGTGTTTAATATGCCCGTTTTTTGTTATAATGGTACCGAATCAAAAAACGAAGGGTGAGGAAATGTTTCGTCTATGGGGAAAAATACGGAAAAATAACAAAACAGTCCGGGATATCACAGTAACCAGTGAAGAACCCGGACTGTCCAGGGAAGAAAGGCTTCAGGAATGCATCCAGAAAATCTGCTATGAATTTGACCTGCAAAGGCCTATGTGGCTGCCCAACAATCAGAGGGACTATGACAAATATCAACGGGTGGAACTGATACAGGACAACTTCATTGAAACCATAGATTTTGATTTCCTGGAACTGGAACTGATTGATGAGTAGAACTGTCCTCCCGAAATTGTCCTGAAGTCCTCCCGAAATTGTCCTGAAGTCCTCCCAAAATTGCCCTGAAGTCATCCTGATCCTGTCACAGGGACGAAATGGGGATTTTCCAGAGAACAATCCTTTCCCGTTTCCATGTGTAGGTCACGAGGATTTCATCCTCATCGGCAATGATTGCGGGATAGGAGTATTCACCTTCTTCCTCTTCCAGCGTCCATACCTGCTTCCAGGTTATACCGTTATCCCGGGACATGCTCAGGATAAGCGGCGTCCTGGCGCCATGGTTCCGGCCTACCGGATTATAAGCCAGGATCAGTCTGCCGTCCGACAGTTTTACAACATCAATTCCACTGTTGTTATTCGGCAGAACAGTCGGATACGCAGGACACCATGTTTTCCCACTGTCCGCCGAATCGCTGCGGAAAATCCGTCCTTCCGTGCTTCTCAGCAGCATATGCACCGCTCCGGGATCGGATTCCCAAAGCGTAGGCTGTATGACCCCTTTTCCGTGAAAAACATATTGCGAATCCAAAGAACTGGCAGGATCCGATCCGGCTTCCTTCCCCCTCCGCTCCGGCTCTTGATGAACAATCGGAACCATTGCGCTTTTGATCCACGTTTTCCCCTGATCCCTGGAAATATCCACAAAGGCATCCCAGGATTTCCCCTCTATCGAAGCAGGAGCCAACCATGTACCATCCTTCAGCTTGATGACTTTGTTCCGGACCGGGCCCCGGCCGCCCCGATCCCCTTCCACCAGAGGCCTGGGACTGGACCAGAAATATCCGTCCTCAGAAGTCATAAAGCAGGTATACCATTGCGAAATACGATGTCCGACCTTATAATACAGGATAATCTGACCATTTTCTCCCATAAACAGGACTGGATTCCAATGCGGCAAACCGGCCTCATGCGAGAGCTTTTTCGGATAGTCCCAACCATCTTCCGTGCGCCTGGTATACCAAATCGCCACATCCTCCGCACCTTCTTTTGAGCCTCCGAACCAGGCGACAAGAATGTCTCCGTTGCTCAGCTTCAATACGGTGGACGCATGACAGCTGCGAAAGGGCCGGTCATTCAAAAAGATGAATTCCCTGACAGGTTCGGCAATCATTTTTTTCCTCCCTTCTTCAGCCCCTACAATTCCCAATACGAATGGATCTCCTTGCATAAAAATCCCCCCATATTTAATGAATACAATATTCAGACTGGCGATGATTCATACAGCCAGTCCAGTGTTTCAGGGTTTTCTTCCAAAAGGCTCCCGCTTTTCTGCTGAAGCTTTATGTCTTTTGGTATCACGCCCACGACCAGATAACTTCCTGTTCCAAAATACAGCTCGTGAATCCCTTTTTCGTACTGAAAAGCATGGACGTTCACAGAGGGACATCCGCTGATACGAACTGCATTCCGAAACTGTACTTCCAATCCTCCCCGGTCGTCAGCATGGGTATCGGTTTCCAGTTCGGGTACCTGCAGCCACTGGGTTCCCTTTGCCTGCATGTATCCAATCAGTACCCGGCTGTCTTCCTTCAGATCCATTTTCAGGGAAATCCCTTTCCTTTCTGCCATATCACTGCGGAACCGTATTCCGGTCAGGCCATCCAGCTCCGGTATCACCTCCCTGATCCTATACTCTCTGTCTGTAAAAGCCAGGCTTCCCTTTCGGACTGGATAGGTTTCGCATCCTTCGCTCAATACGCTGAAATCTGCCTGTTTCAGCGGCTCCGCCCTTCCTGCAGCTGTTTTATGTTTTATCGTCAGGCTGCCATCCCTGATCCTTTCGATATTTCTTTTAAAGTTCCTGTATTCCTTTTCGTATTCCGGCAGGCATTGTTCCCAATGACAATAAAGCTGACCGTCCGGAAACGGAATCTTCCTCTGCGGAGTCTGCATACTGTTTGCGTAAAGGTAAGTATCACGGGTAATCTCCGTAACCTTTCGATATGCCTCCAGACTTTTCCCCATCCAGTCCAATGCCTTCTCCAATAATGTGATATCCCCATGCAGGGGATCCGCCATGGTATATTTATATTTCAATATCTGCATTGCGCCCTTCAGTTTACAGCAATAAAATCGGGTAAGATAGCAGATAGCTTCCACATCCTGCCGGACTCTGCCCGCCTCCTCATTCTGTTTTCCCTGAACGCCCATGCCCTCCATAGCCATATGACACTTTTTCCAGGCATTTTCCTCATCCGTTGTTACTTCCCGGATCATATCATATGGCGTTTCCCCGATATGAGGCTCGCCTGCCAATTCCCTCCGGATATAATCGTCCGGCTGCTCTCCGACTCTGGCAACCGAATTCCATAGTTCACGATTTGGACGATACCGGTTGACATTGGTCATCTGGCTCATCGTCATTCCAAGACTGAAGGTCTGACGGTTTCCTTCCGTAATGCCAATCCTTCCAAGTATCCTGGGGGCGCAGTGCCCTGCACTTTCCATTGCCTCCAGCAACAGGCCTGCCACGTCTTCCGAACATGAAAAATGCCTGGCAATTCTCTTTGTCCAATAGACATCTTCGTCTTTTTCATTCCGATTGGGATTCCAGGCATATCGAAACCAGGCTTCATACCACATCCAGTCCCGATCCATCTGGAGTAGCCTTGGCGTCCTCTTATCCGGAGAATAAGGCCAATCCCAATAAAACAGGGGATACAAATGCAAGCCGTTTCCACCCAGCCGGTTCTGCCCTGCCTGCATACATTTCATAATGAAATTCGGCGCCTGGAAACGGAAGGGCTCCAGATCCGCAAGAATATGAACATTCAGGATATGGGTTGTTCCCAGCCGACTCAGTGCCTGATGCTGTTTCTGCCAGCTTCCCCTTGGGAAATAAGTCGTCAGTCCTTCCCCGTTGTACTTCCACATCGTGTACAAATTGGAATACAACTTTTTCGCACCCTTTATTGCAGCAAAAGGGTCGCAGTCATGGGCACGCAGGATCACAGGTGGCTCTTCCTTTAAACCTGCCTGCCGCATTCCTTCTTTCACAGCAGGAATAATCGTATCCACAAACCAGTCCGTTTTATTCTGGTTTCCCCGCAAAGCCTCCCCCAGGCAAACCATCAGACCAATATTGGGAAATGATTTGATAAATTCGATGATGCATTTTTTTGTATAGTCCGCAACCAATGGATTGATTTTGCTCTGGCGCTGCTCCAGACCATGCTGCACCGCAAACGGATACGGAATATGAATATTGTAAAATTTCAAAACGACCCAGATTCCTCTTTTATCACATTCCTCTGTCAGCCATCGGAACATTTCCTGATTCTGCCCGAATTCCTCCTCTGTTACCTCCAGTGCTTCCGGATATTCCTTCAATTTGATCAGGGAAGAAAAAGGATGGCCATTCCAGATATAAAGCACATTGCAGCGATATTCCAGTAATCGATCCAGGAAATCCGTCCATCTCCCTTTCTCATAAAACCACGGAAAACGATCCGGCGTAATGGGATATTCGTATGTCAGGCGCGGAGGCTCAATTTTTGTTTTCTGCAAGCCAACACACGGCCCTCTTAATTGAAACACAGGC
>DAINCI010000033.1:0-16740 GCA_036732425.1 Bacillota bacterium | reverse complement strand
AGCCTGGCGATCAGCAGGCGGAACCTGAAACAAATGGGCCTGTAAAAGGCGGAACCTGAAACAAACGGGCCTGTAAAAGGCGGAACCTGAAACAAACGGGCCTGTAAAAGGCGGAACAGAAGGAAAATGGAAAGGCATTGCCGGCATGCATGAAGCGGCAGTGCCTTTTTTTATGTGATGCCGGCGATGTCTTTCTCCTGTGATTTTTTTATGCAATTTATCTTCTTTTGGCAGGAACTTCATCTTCTTCATCGAATAAATTAAGGAGAAGAAGAAAACGATTGCACAATCGATTGCAGAGAAGTCGGCTGAAGAAGATGAAATTACAGTTATTAACGAGATCGATCACGATCAGGAGGTGGCGGCATGACAGTGCATCAGCATTTTCATATGGACACACTGGAAGAACTTAAGCATGCAATGGCGGAAAACGGTGTGAAGCTTCCATTGTCGGAGGATTTGACAGTTCTTTCAAAGCCATTGGAAATTGGCGGGAAAACCATTCCCAACCGATTGGCCATTCAGCCCATGGAAGGGTGTGACGGAGAGGAGGACGGATCCCCGGGTGAATTGGCTTTTCGCAGGTACGAACGGTTTGCGAAAGGCGGAGCCGGACTGCTCTGGCTGGAGGCGAACGCAGTAACACAAAGCGGAAGAGCCAATCCCAGGCAATTCTATCTGACTTCCCGCACACAGGACGGATTCCGGGAGCTGCTTTCCCGGATCCGGAGCAGCCGGTCTTCGGAGGATCAGCCATATACCGTGCTGCAGCTGACCCATTCCGGGCGGTACAGCCGGCCGGAGGGGAAAGCGGCGCCTGTCATTGCGGCCCGGAATCCCTGTCTGGACGAACCGGACATGGATGACGACTGCGTGATTACCGACTCCGAGCTGGAGGCGCTGGAGGACAAATATGTGGAGGCTGCCGTTTTGGCGCAGAAGGTTGGATTTGATGCGGTGGATGTAAAGGCCTCTCACCGATATCTGATTTCCGGGCTGTTGTCTGCCTTTACCCGTGAAGGAAAATACGGCGGTTCCTTTGAAAACCGTACCCGCTTTCTGCTCAATATTGTGGAAAAGATCCGGGACCGTCTGGGGGACAGCATGGAGATTGCCGTGCGGCTGAACGCCTGCGATGGCATTCCGTATCCTTACGGATGGGGAGTGGATCGGGAGGATTGCCGGGTGCCGGATTTGTCCGAGCCGAAGAAACTGACCCGAATGCTTTGGGAGAGAGGCGTCCGCATCCTGAATGTGACATGCGGCAATCCATACTATAATCCGCATATCAACCGGCCCTATGACCTGGGATTTTACACTCCTCCGGAGCATCCCCTGGTCAGCGCGGAGCGGCTTTTGCGCTGCGGCAGGGAAATTCAGGAGGCGGTGCCCGGGATGATCGTCATGGGAACAGGCCTCAGCTGGCTGAGGGAATATGGTGCCATGGTTGCTGCCGGAGCTGTTGGCGAAGGCTGGTTTCAACTGGCTGGATTTGGCCGGCAGGCTATAGCTTATCCGGACTTTCCCCTTGATATTTTTCGGGAAGGCGGGATGAAACGCTCCAAATGCTGTATTTCCTGCAGCAAATGTTCGGAAATCATGCGGTTCGGCGGCAAAACCGGATGTGTGGTAAGGGACAGCGGAGTCTATGTACCGCAGTACCGGGAATGCCGGGACGGGAAACCCACGCTGATTGACAGTCACCTGGCGGAACATGTATAGAGCCAGGGCGTCCGGGGACAGCACTGTCACATTTCCTACGACTTCTGTTACGAGATGAAGCAAGGGCGTCCGGGGTCAGCATGGCATGGAAAGATGGAGAAAGCAGCCGACAAAATAGACGGAAGCCGGAAGTCAGGGTGGCAGGGATGAGTTAAGCAAACAGACAATTCGTGTCTGGTGCAGAGGAAGCAAGCAGACAAATAAGGTGGAGAAAGCAGACAGACAAATAAAACGGAGAAAGCAGACAGAAAGTATGGAAAAAGGGAACGGTCAGATGGTTACCATCAAGGATGTTGCAAGGGTTGCCGGGGTATCCGCCAGCACGGTCTCCAGGGCGCTCAGCGGGAGAATCCCGGTGGAGGAATCCACCCGGGAAAAAGTGCTGGAAGCAGCCAAAAAGCTGAATTATCAGCCAAATGCACTGGCAAAGGGCCTGAAGGAAGGCCGGACCGGTACCATCGGCCTGATCGTCCCCAATATCTGCAATCCGGTGTTTCCGCTGGTCTCCCGGGGGGTGGAGGATACCGCCCGGAAGTTTGGTTATACGGTGATATTATGCAATACCGACGAAGATGTAAACATTGAAAGGGAATACATTCAAAAGCTGCGGAAGAAATGGGTGGACGGGATCATTCTGGCCACATCGGGGAAGGAGAGCGGACACATTACGGAGTTAACGGAAAGCGGTCTGCCCGTTGTCCTGCTGATCCGCAGGCTGGAGGACCGTGTGGATGCGGTGGCAGTGGATAATAACGAGGCAGCGCGGCAGGCAGTTGCCTACCTGATCCGGACCGGCCACAGGAAAATTGTCATGGTAAACGGGGATCAGGGGCTGACCCTCTACCGGGAGCGGTTTCAGGGCTATCTGCGCGGCCTGCGGGAGTCCGGCATACTCTTTGATCCATCCCTTGCCCTGGAGATCCCGGAGGTTCAGAATTGTTATGAAACCGTACGTGAATTTCTTGCAGCCCGGCCTGCGCCGGACGCGGTGTTTGCCGCCAGCGATCCCATGGCACTGCAGGTGATGCGGGCTGTGAAGGATGCCGGTTACCGGGTTCCGGACGATATTTCTGTGATAGGATTTGACGATCTGGAGTCCGCTCCGTTTCTGGATCCTCCGCTGACCACCGTACGCCAGCCCTTATATCAGATGGGGGCAGCTGCTGCGGAGCGGATTATTTCACAGATTGAAGGAAAGGCGTCCACTCCGGAAGAGCGAGCGCCGTTGGTCCGCGTGATGGAAACGGAGCTTATTGTGAGACAATCGACAAGGGATAGAACAGATTGAGAAGAGCGAAACGAATGATGCGGCAATTGACAAGGGGATAAGCATAGAGAACTGAAATAGGAAAGAATCAAAAATCAATCAGGAGAAATAAAGAATCCATCAGACAGCAAGATTTTCAGGAAATCAAGAGAAATGAAGGGGAGGAATCGCAATGAATCAAAAAACGGCAGTCGTAACCGGCGGAAGCCGGGGAATCGGCTATGCCATAGCCATGCAGCTGGCACAGGAAGGCTATGCACTGGCAATCCTGGATATTAATGACGAGGAAAAGGTTCGGGACAATCTGGAGCAGATCCGCTCCGTGAACGGCAATTTATTTTATTTCCATGGGGATCTCGGCTCCTCTCAGGACCGGAAAGCCTTTGCGCGGGAAGTCCGGGAAAAGTATGGCAGGGTGGATGTCCTGGTGAATAACGCCGGTGTGGCGCCCAGGGTACGGGCGGATCTTTTGGAGATGACGGAGGAGAGTTTTGATTTTGTTATCGGCATCAACCTGAAGGGCACATTTTTCCTGACCCAGGTCATTGCAAGGGACATGTTGGATGCAAAGGCCCAGGATCCTGCCTTCCGTCCCGTTATCATCACCATATCCTCCAATTCGGAATACACTTCCTCCATCAACCGGGGAGAATACTGTATGTCCAAAGCCGGATTGGGAATGATGACCAAACTCTTTGCGGACCGACTGGCCGGGGACGGTATTCCGGTGTATGAAATCCGGCCCGGCATCATCCGGACCGATATGACAAAGACGGTCTCGGAAAAGTATGACCGGATGATTTCGGAAGGTCTCCTTCCGATCAGGCGCTGGGGAGAGCCGCAGGATATCGCCAATGCCGTGTCCGCCCTGTGCTCGGGAAAGCTGGCTTACACCACCGGCCAGGCCATCGATGTGGACGGCGGGTTTCATATCAGGAGGTTATAGCCATGAAAGAGGAACGCATTTCCCTTTGCGGGCGCAGTATCCGGGCCTTTTCCCTGAATACGGTGGTGGTGGGATCCGGTGCGGCCGGACTGAATGCTGCGGACCGGCTGGTTCATTTTGGGCAGAAGGATATCGCTGTGGTAACGGAAGGTTGGAATATGGGGACTTCCCGGAACACCGGCTCCGACAAGCAGACCTACTATAAGCTGACGCTGAGCGGAGAGGTCCCCGACTCCGTCATGGATATGGCAAAAACGCTTTTTGACGGAGGGGCCATGGACGGTGATATTGCCCTGACGGAAGCCGCCATGTCGGTGGGGTGCTTCCATCATCTGGCGGAAATCGGAGTTCCCTTTCCCCATAATCGTTTCGGGGAATACGTTGGCTATAAGACCGACCACGATCCGCGGCAGCGGGCCACATCTGCCGGACCTCTCACTTCCAGAATGATGACGGAGTGCCTGCAGAAGCAGGTACTGCAGAAAAAGATACGGATTTTCGATGGGTACCAGGCGATTGCTGTACTGACCGACCGGGACAAAAGCCGTACTGTAGGGCTGCTGGCCCTGGACCGGAATCATCCGGAGAAGCCTGATGACCGATATGTACTGTTTCGCTGCACCAACATTGTTTATGCCACCGGCGGTCCGGCCGGGCTGTACCGTACCTCGGTTTATCCCGAAAGCCAGACCGGCGGGTCCGGCATTGCCCTGGAAGCCGGCGCAAAGGGCAAAAACCTGACGGAGTCCCAGTATGGGATTGCTTCCATTCGGTTCCGGTGGAATCTGTCCGGCACTTATCAGCAGGTTCTGCCGCGCTATGTTTCGACAAACAAGGACGGCAGTGACGAAAGGGAGTTCCTGCTCGATACCTTTCCGAATGCCGGAAAAATGCTGGATGCAGTATTCCTGAAGGGCTATCAGTGGCCTTTTGATCCGGGGAAAGTGCTCGGATTCGGATCTTCCCTGACCGACATTCTGGTTTACCGGGAAACCGTACGGAAAGGGCGCAGGGTTTTTCTGGATTATACCCGAAATCCGGCTGCATCCTCCGACGGTGATCTGAATTTTGACATTCTGGGCAGGGAAAGCCATGCCTATCTGAAGAATTCCGGTGCCCTGTTCGGGACGCCGATAGAGAGGCTGAAACATATGAATCAGCCTGCCGTGGACCTTTACCGGGATCACGGGATTGACCTGGAGAAGGAATATCTTGAAATCGCCGTCTGTGCCCAGCACAACAACGGCGGCCTTTCCGGCAGCCTCTGGTGGGAAAGCAATCTCCGTCATTTCTTCCCGGTGGGCGAGGGGAACGGCAGCCATGGCGTCTATCGTCCGGGAGGCAGTGCCCTGAATTCCGGACAGGTGGGCAGTACCCGGGCAGCTCAGTACATTACAGCAAACTATTCAGGCGAGCCTATGGACTGGGAAAGCTTTCTGCAGGAGACAGGGCCAGCGCTGGAAACCAAGATTCGTCTGGGCGAGGCTCTGCTGGCAAAAACGGATTCGGAAAGCAATGTCCGGCAGATGAGAGAGCGAATCGGCAGGAGAACTTCGGATGCGGGGGCGCATATCCGATCCCTTGCGGGTGCACGGGCTGCCCTGGAGGAAGCGAAAGGGGACCTTTCCGCTTTCCGGGAGCAGACCTGTCTGTCTTCTCCCCCGGAACTTTATGATGCTTATCAGAATCTGGATCTTTTGATCACCCAGATTGCCTATCTTTCCGCTATTGTGGATTATATCCGTCAGGGAGGAAAGAGCAGAGGCTCTTATCTGATTGCGGATCCGCAGGGACAGCTGCCTGCGGAAGGGCTGGAGGAAAACTTCCGCTTTTCCGTATCCGATGATGCCTTTCTGTTGGATCGGATTCAGGAGGTGTCCTATGAGAACGGCAGCTGCAGCGTGCATTGGCGGCCGGTCCGTCCCATTCCAAAGGAAGACAGCTGGTTTGAAAATGTCTGGGCGGATTACCGGAAGGGAAACGTTCTGCGCTGACGCGGAACGGGAAGGATGCAGAGGAATATCACTGATGCAGAGCAGATCAAAATAAGATGAAATCAGAACAGATCAGAACGGAGAGGAAGGGGAAAAATGGAGGAGAAAACATCAATTTTACTGGTGGGAATCGGCGGATACGGAAATACCTATGTGAATGCCTTGCTGGATCACGGCAGGGAGCATCACGCAGAGGTTGTGGGAGTAGTGGATCCTTTTCCGGAAGGATGCCGGAGATATGATGAAATAAAACAGGCAGGGATTCCCCGGTATGATACCATGGAGGATTTTTACCATTCCGGAAAGGCGGACCTGGCTGTCATTTCGTCACCCATTCATTTTCACTGCACGCAGGTATGCATGGCACTGGAAAAGGGAAGTCATGTTCTGTGCGAAAAGCCCATCAGTGCCACGCCGGAGGAAGCCAGGAAGATGATGGAGGCTCAGAAATCCGCCGGACTGCTGGTGGGGATTGGTTTCCAGTGGTCCTTCAGCCGGGCGGTTCGCGATTTCAAGGAGGATATCCGGCGGGGAGATCTGGGAAAACCGGTGCTGCTGAAAACCATGATTCTCTGGCCCAGGGACAAGAACTATTTTGCACGGAGCTGGGCAGGGAAGATGAGCGACGGACAGGGTCATCCGATTCGGGACAGCGTAGCCAACAACGCTACGGCACATTATCTGCACAATATGTTCTATATACTGGGAGAAGCGGAGAATACCGCTGCAGTTCCGGCAAAGGTGGAGGCGGAGCTGTACCGGGCCAATAAAATTGAAAACTTTGATACGGCCGCAGTCCGGGTTACCACCACCTCCGGCACGGAACTGCGCTATTATGCCACCCATGCGGTAAATCGATCCCTGGGGCCGGTTTTCCAATATGAATTTGAAAACGGCACTGCTTCTTTTGCCGGTCCGGAAAGCGGGAAAGGGATCACCGTCCGTTTTCGGGACGGCAGGGAGAAGTCTTACGGGGACCCCAACCGCAATGTGGCCAGTAAACTTTGGATCATGATGGATGCCATTCATGGAAAGGGTGAAGTCCCCTGTGATCTGTATACGGCTTATTCCCATGTGCTGTGCATAGATGCCATGCAGCGTTCCGTTCCCCATATTCCGGATTTCCCTGACGCTGTCCGGCGTTACGATAAGGAAAAGGAGATTGTATGGATCGACGGTCTCTATGAGCTGATGAACGATTGCTATGGGAAAGGCATCTTGCCCTCAGAGGCCGGTACTGAATGGGCAGTACGGGGGAAACAGATTACGCTGTAAGTAAAAGAGATTAATGGAAAGTTATTGTAAAACTTGACACGATTTACGGTATGGAGTATATTAAAACATGGGGCCGGATGCCACACCGGATTGGGAGGGAACGTCTCATAAGTGAATTGCTGGAACGGCTGCAGGATAACCCGATTATAGCGGCAGTGCGCGACGACGAGGGAATGAAGGCGGCGCTGATCTCTGAGATCACGACGGTCTTTTTGCTAAATTCTGACATCTTCAACCTGGAGCACTTGGTGAAGGAAATCCAGGAAAGAGGCAAAATCGTCTTTGTCCATATGGATTTTGTGGAAGGTCTGGGGAGCGACAGCAAGGCGGTGGACTATATTGCGGAAAGGATTCAGCCGGACGGCATCATCAGTACGCGGGGGAATCTGATTCGCCGTGCCAAAGAGAGAGGGCTTTTTGCCATCCAGCGCTTTTTTCTCATTGACAGTCAGTCCTATCGTACCGCGATCCGGCAGGTCCAGTCCGGAAAGCCGGATATGATCGAGATCATGCCGGGAGTGATGCCGGATGTGATCCGCAGGATCTGCAAAGAGGTGCGCATACCTGTGATTGCCGGGGGATTGGTGGATTCCAAACGCGACATCATTGAGATCCTGAAGGCCGGTGCCGTGGGAGCGTCCATTGGAAAGATTGATTTATGGAACTTATAGGCTTGGAATAACAGAATAATTGGTGCGGAGAAAACGGAGTCACAAAAAGAATGGACAGAAGCCTGCCCTTCTTTGCGTAACTCTTTTTTATTTGATTTTTGCCAGAAATTATGGATGGGGGTAGAACAAATGGTTTATGACGCAGCGGTGATTGGCGCCGGCGTGACAGGAGCCTTTATCGCCAGGGAGCTTTCCCGGTATGAGCTGAACGTCTGTCTGCTGGAAAAGGAAGAAGATGTGGCCATGGGGACCACCAAGGCAAACAGTGCCATCGTACATGCAGGCTACGATGCAAAGCACGGTACTTTGAAGAGTCTTCTGAATGTACGGGGGAATGCATTGATGGAGCAGGTCACCCGGGAGCTGGGGGTGCCGTTCAAACGGATCGGTTCGCTGGTTCTGGCATTCAATGAAGAGGACCGGGCGATTCTTGAGCAGCTGTATCAGAACGGGATTCTGAACAAAGTGCCCGGCCTCCGGCTGCTGAACGCAAAGGAGACAACCGCCATGGAGCCCAACGTATCCCATCAGGTTGTGGGATCCCTTTATGCACCGACGGCGGGCATTACCTGTCCGTATGAACTGGCTCTGGGAGCCGTGGAAAATGCCGTTCAGAACGGGGTGGATCTGAAGCGGAACTGCCGCGTACTGGATATCCGAAAGGAAAAAAGCATGGGAAAGGGACAGGGAAACTTTGTACTGACGACGGAGCAGGGAGAAATCCGTGCATCCTGTCTGGTGAATGCTGCCGGGGTCTGCGGGGAGATGGTATCGGAGATGGTGCAGAAGAAAAGCTTTGCCATTCATCCCAGAAAAGGGGAGTATCTGCTGCTGGATAAAAGCCAGGGCAGTCTGGTACATTCCGTGATCTTTCAGCCGCCGGCCAAAATGGGTAAGGGCGTCCTCGTGGCTCCTACCGTGGACGGCAATCTGCTGACGGGGCCCACAGCCCTGGACGTTTTAGAAAAGGATGATGTCGGAACAACAGCGGAAGGACTGGAAAAGGTAAAAAAGGAAGCAGGCAAGTCCGTGCCGGATATTCCGTTCCGCGATGTCATCACCTCCTTTGCCGGGCTGCGCGCAACCCCGGATACCGGAGACTTTATCATAGAAGCATCCGGGACAGCAAAAGGCTTCCTGAATGCGGTGGGAATCGAATCACCCGGACTGACCGCTGCTCCTGCCATAGGGGAATATGCGGTGAAACTGCTGGAAAAGGAAGGGCTGCCGCTGGTTCCCAGGAATGGCTTTCAGCCAGTCCGCAAACCCGTCGTTCGATTCCGGGAGCAGACGGATGAGGAAAAGCAGAGGCTGATTCGTGAAAATCCGCTGTACGGAAATGTGATATGCCGATGCGAGACCATCACAGAGGGAGAAATCGTGGACAGCATCCGAAGGCCGGCAGGCGCCAGGAGCCTGGATGGGGTCAAGCGGAGGACCCGGGCCGGCATGGGCAGGTGTCAGGGTGGATTCTGCACGCCCAGGGTGGCTGCCATTCTTGCAAGGGAACTGCAGATACCGGAAGAAAAAGTGACGAAAAAGGGCAGAGGGTCCGAATTATTGGCGGAAAAGAGGGGGGTATCATGCTGAACGTGGATTTGGCAGTGATCGGCGGCGGGCCGGCAGGATTGGCAGCTGCCCTGGAAGCCAGGAAGAATGGAATCGAAAAGGTTCTCATCCTGGAAAGGGATAAGGAATTGGGCGGCATTCTTCAGCAGTGCATTCATAATGGGTTTGGCCTCCATTATTTTGGCGAGGAACTGACCGGCCCGGAATACGCCGGGCGGTTTGTGGAACAGGTGGAGAAACAGGGGATTTCCTACAAGTGCGATACCATGGTGCTGCATCTCCGTCGGGACCGGACGATTACCGCGATCAACCGAACCGATGGACTGATGAAAATAAGGGCGAAGGCTGTGGTGCTGGCCATGGGCTGCAGGGAACGGACAAGGGGTGCCCTGAATATTCCGGGTTCCCGGCCGGCCGGAATCTACACCGCCGGTACTGCTCAGCGTTTTGTCAATATGGATGGGTATCTTCCGGGCCGGAAGGTTGTCATTCTGGGCTCGGGCGATATCGGGCTGATCATGGCCAGACGGCTGACTTTGGAAGACGCGGAAGTGCGGATGGTCTGCGAGCTGCTTCCCTACTCCGGCGGCCTGAACCGAAACATCGTGCAGTGTCTGGAGGATTATCAGATCCCCCTGAAACTCAGCCATACAGTGACCAATATCTTTGGAAAGGAACGGCTGGAGGGAGTTACTGTTGCACAGGTGGATTCCAGCCGGAAGCCCATCCGGGAGACGGAAGAATATGTTCCCTGCGATACCCTGCTTTTGTCCGTGGGGCTGATTCCGGAAAATGAGCTTTCCAAAGAGGCCGGTGTTCCGCTGGATCGGCTTACCTCCGGGCCGATTGTGAAGGAGACCATGGAAACCTGTGTGGAAGGCATTTTTGCCTGCGGCAACGTGGTGCACGTTCACGATCTGGTGGACTTTGTAACCCGGGAAAGCATTACCGCAGGCCGCTGCGCAGCGGAATATATCCGAAAGCATAATGATGCGGGAAACGTTCCGGGAGAGGACAGGGAGAAAAGCGAATCCATGCGGGATCGCAATACGGATGGGGCAGCAGAAACGGAAGCAGGCCGGAGCCGGAGCGATGAAATCCAAACGGTGGCCGCGGACGGCATCAAATATGTCGTGCCACAATACGTCGGTCGGGGAGAGCATCCGGACGGGCTCAAGCTGTTTTTCCGGGTGGATGGGATTTATCGGAATGTCCGCATCGCAGTGAAATGTGATGATCATGAGATCTGTTCTGTCCGGAAGAGAAAAGTTGCGCCGGGGGAGATGGAGAGTCTTACCCTGAAGCGGGAGCTGCCGGGAGATCTGGATACCTGCAGTGAGCTTCGTGTCGAGCTTGTTTTTCAGGACAAGTGAAAGGGAAGGAGATTTCAGAAATCATACCAATCGAAGCGAGGAGGGTTTGTTCATGGAAGAGAGAAAACTGACTTGTATTGTCTGCCCTATGGGCTGCCAGTTGAATGTTGCCCTGGATGGTGATACGATTAGCCGTGTAACAGGAAATGGCTGCAAAAGAGGCAGTGCCTATGCGCGGGAGGAGTGCACCGCGCCGAAACGGGTGCTGACGACGACGGTTCCCGTGGCAGGAGAGCCTTTTCCCCTTGTATCGGTCAAGACGGAGCGGACTGTGCCAAAGGAGAAGATTCGGCAATGCGTGGAGGAAATTCACCGCATTCATGCATCTGCGCCGATCCGGATCGGGGATGTTCTGCTGGCCAATGTGTGCGGTACCAACGTCCGTGTGGTGGCCACCCGGAATGTTCCGGCCGCCGGTACGAAAGCAGAAAGTCCGAAGGTACGGAAACGGAGTGAAGATCTCAGGCAGGAACCTGCAGCCATGTAAATAGGAAGGATAAAGTAAAAACCGGAGGTGGGGCTGTAGTGAAACAGGACCGAATGCAGGAAACAGGGTTTTCCAGTCTGCCGTTAAGCGGGCTGCTGAGGGAGGAAGGCTTTGCGTGCCGCTGCGGAAAGCATCATCGTACCGATGTAAGGGAAGTCCGCATCGGAAAAGGGGTATTGCGGCAATTGCCGGAGATCGTGAAAAGATATGGCGGGACAAAGCCTTTTCTCCTTTCCGACCGGAATACGTATGCGGCGGCGGGAAAAGAAGCGGAGTCCCTGTTGGAGGAAAGCAGCATGGATTTTATGGGCTTCTCTTTTCCTCAGGAGCACCTGAAACCGGATGAATTTGCCGTCGGTCAGGCTACCCTGAATTTTGACCGGAGCTGCGATTTTATTGTGGGGATCGGGTCCGGCACCATCAATGATATCAGCAAGATGCTTTCCAAACTGACCGGTCTTCGGTATCTGATTGTGGGGACCGCCCCATCCATGGACGGGTTTGCATCCAATACCTCTTCCATGATTGTAAACGGCGTGAAGGTATCTTTGGACAGTGCCTGTCCGGTTGCCATTCTGGCAGATCTGGATGTGGTGTGCCAGGCTCCCATGAAGATGCTGCAGGCAGGATTGGGAGATATGCTGGCCAAATACGTAAGTATCTGTGAATGGAGAATCTCCCATCGGATCAATGGGGAGTATTATTGTGAAGAGGTGGCTGCCCTGGTGCGGCGCTCCCTGAAAAAGTGCGTGGAGTCCGCCGGCGGATTGGCAGAAAGGGATCCGGAGGCTGTGACAAACGTGCTGGAAGGCCTGATATTGTCCGGGATTGCCATGGGCTTTGCCGGCATTTCCCGTCCGGCGTCGGGAGTGGAGCACTATTTTTCACATGTCTGGGATATGCGCGGGCTGGAGTTTCATACAGGCAGTGATCTTCACGGCATTCAGGTCGGCGTCGGCACCATATTGGCCCTGAAGGTCTACGAAAGGATCCGGACCATTCAGCCGGACCGGAAAAAAGCTTTGGAATATGTGAAACAATTTGATATGGAAAAGCACAACGCGTTCCTGAAGGAATTTCTGGGCTCCAGTGCCGACACTTTGATCCTCCTGGAGAAGAAGGAAGGGAAGTATGACCGGGGAAAGCATGCAAAGCGCCTGGACATCATCCTGGAAGGGTGGCAGGATATCCTGGATATCATGGAGGAAGAGCTGCCGGCGCGGTCCGAAGCCGTTGCCCTGCTGCAGTCCGTCGGAGCACCTGTGGATCCGGGAGCCCTTGGGTTCTCCGGGGATGTGGTCCGGAAAACGTTTCATGCAACCAGGGATATCCGGGATAAGTACAATGCCAGCCGCCTCCTGTGGGATCTGGGAATGTCAGAGGAGGTCGCAGATGCCCTTTGGCCCTGTGAATCCATGCAGTGAATCAAATTGACTTTGCCTCCTCATGCCTGTAAAATGATATTGGCAGTTACAGGAGATGAGGGAGGGCAACGCATGAAAAAATATATACTGGCGCTGGACGAGGGGACAACCAGCTGCCGTGCCATTTTGTTCAACAGGGAGGGAGTGGAGGTCGGCTCCGCTGCCAGGGAGTTTCGTCAGATCTATCCCAAACCCGGATGGGTGGAGCATGATGCGGAGGAGATCTGGCAATGCCAGCTGGACAGGATCCGGACCGTATTGAAGGACTGCCATGTATCGGCGGAGGAGATTGCCGCCATTGGCATCACGAACCAGCGGGAGACCGTGGTGCTATGGGACCGCAATACGGGAAAGCCGGTGGGAAATGCAGTGGTATGGCAATGCCGCCGGACCGCGTCCATTTGTGAGGACCTGAAGCAAAAAGGGCTGGGAGAAAAGATTCAGCAGAAGACCGGTCTGGTGATCGACGCTTATTTTTCCGGCACCAAGATCCAGTGGATCCTGGATCAGAATCCCGGCCTTCGGGAGAGGGCAAGGCGGGGAGAAATCCTGGCCGGGACCATGGATACCTGGCTGATCTGGAATCTGACCGGGGGGAAAAGTCATGTCACGGATGTCACCAATGCCTCCCGCACCATGCTTTGCAATATCCGGGATCTGTGCTGGGATGAAGAGCTTTTGAAGCTCCTGGATGTCCCGCGTGCCATGCTGCCGGAGATCCGGCCGTCCAGCGGATATCTGGGAACGACGGATCCGGCGCTGTTTGGCGCGGAGATCCCCATAACCGGAGCGGCAGGCGACCAGCAGTCCGCCCTGTTCGGTCAGGCCTGTTTTGGGACCGGGGCATCCAAAAGCACCTATGGGACCGGCTGCTTTCTGTTGATGAATACCGGGGAGAAGCAAATCCTGTCCTCTCATAATCTGCTTACCACCGTTGCATGGGGGATCGGAGGGAAAACTGAGTATGCCCTGGAGGGAAGCGTTTTTGTTGCCGGTGCGGCGGTTCAGTGGCTCAGGGATGAAATGGGACTGATCCGTACGGCTGCGGAAAGCGAGGAACTGGCCATGTCCGTGCCGGATACACAGGGCGTTTATATGGTGCCGGCCTTTGTCGGACTGGGGGCTCCCTACTGGGATATGTATGCGCGGGGTGCCCTGTTTGGCATAACGCGGGGAGTGAACCGGAATCATATAGTACGTGCTGTGCTGGAATCCATTGCCTACCAGGTACGGGACATCCTGTCCGTTATGGAGGAGGACTCCGGGATTCATCCGGCAGCACTGAAGGTGGACGGAGGAGCATCGGCAAACAACTTCCTGATGCAGTTTCAGTCCGATATCCTGAACGTTCCGGTGATCCGTCCGGCCAATGTGGAAACCACCGCTCAGGGAGCGGCATTTCTGGCCGGGCTGGAAGCAGGATTCTGGAAGGATAAAAAGGACATCGAAACGATATGGCAGGCGGACAGGGAATTTCCCCCTCAGATGGAGGATGCCGAGAGAACCGAAAAATACATGGCATGGAAAAGGGCTGTCAACAGCTGCCGGAGCTTTTGATAACGCATTCAGACAGCTGAGTAAGAAGAGGTTTCGATACAGGAATATAAGTATTTATAGATAAGGGATTCAACTTTCTGTATAAGTCATGATTTGCAACGCGGGAAGCTGAGTAAATTAGTGCAATAATGCGACATGGTAAGGATGAAAGCCATATTCTGATATAATAAAGAATATGGCTTTCATTTTGCCTGCTTATCGAATTGACATATCAGTCAGCAAGTTATACAAATAAATCAGAAGATATCGTCATATTGGTTCCTCATTTAGAATAATGTCTGTGCTGCTACAGTGGCAAGTAAAAGGAAGGTATCATGAAAGGTTGGAAGTTCTCTAAAGTTTTATATGTGTTGCTGGCTTGCCTTGTATTGGTGGCAGTGACGACAATCCTGCAGAGCGACAATCAAATGCCGTCAACAGCGAAACAGGAAGGATCTGTGCGGAACGGTATGGATCCTGTTGAATATACATCTGATTTCGCCCCCTCTTATTTGAGTACAAAACATGTGGAGGAATTCGGAAAATTATCGCCCGGGCTGAATGTAGAAGTATTGCTGGAGAAATATTCACCTGCTATGAGCATTGCACCAGGCTTTCCGTTCCGGATTGACGCGGCAGATGGAAGGGTACAGTCCATAGACGTGTCTGTGGACAGTGGAGCGTTGAAACATTGGAATCCTAAGACAGGCATTGTCGTGTCAAAAGGTCAGTCTGATACAGTGTCCAGTGGAGAAACCATTTATTGGTCTCCCTTGGATGGTCAGAATCCCGAGGAGTTCAGCGAAGTTACAATAACCATGGAAGCAATTTTCAATGGCACCCGGATTGGCAGGCAGCAGATTCATTTAACCCGGGATGCATCAGACTGTTACTATGCAAACGTTGGAGAATTTGATTCTAATTCGACTGCAAAAATGCATACATCAAATATGCCACAGGTCATTAACAAATATGTCAATGCGATTAACGCCAGGGACTGGGATTCTTTTGTAGATTCCTATTCGCCTGAAAGGCAAAAGGATTATATCGGTTTTCCAAGCCAATATCAAACAAAGAATCGTACCGGCATTCTTTCTGTAGATTCCATTCGTGTTTATGAAGCTAAAGAAATATCGTCAGAACATATTACGAAAATAGAGCCCCATTTTACCGAGATAAATAATTCGCTGTATGATAATATTCGTTATTTTTATGTAGGCTTTGATGATAGAGTTTGTGAAGAGAGCGAATTTTTTTATAACGGCGTCAGTTATGACTTGCTAGCAATTGGTAATCTTGATGGAACAGAATATATTCTCGGGCATGAAAATGTTTATGATTTCAGCAACCTGGATGAATTTGGATATGCCTTTCATTCCGAAGCAGAGAAAAAAGCTCAGAATGTAGTCAGTCAAAGAGAAAAAGGGATCATTGTCAATTTTAATAATGATATAATTTCTACAGAAAACAGCATAAAGGAAGGCAGTATAGATTAATCAGCTGAATTTCAGCAGAACAGCCATTATGCGACCGAAGTCTTGGAAGGTTTCGGCGGTCCGTTTTTGGATGAGTCCACTTCATTACAATGTGCTTTTGCATCCTGAAAGGAACGACGTTTTATGTCAATGTTTTATACATCCTGCCGATCCATCTCAATTATGTATAAGTACGCTCCCAAGCTGACGATACTCAAGTTATGTCAAGTAATACTGTCATCCTGCATTTCAGCTGCATCCATATTTTTCTTCCAAAAAGTCGTTGATTCCGCAAGCCTGTTGATTTTTTATAACGGTGAGCTAAGTTATCTGATAATATGGATTGCCCTGCTTCTTGTATCCATGTTTTTTGGGGCATTAAGCACCGATTGTTTAAATGGGATTCTTATGATTTCATTAAAGCGCAAGCTGGATGAAGGTATACTACCTGACATTCTGGAAAAATTCAAACGCTTGGAATATGCTTATTTTGAAAACGTTGATTTTCAAGATACATTGAATCTTATGTCAAAAGACCCAGTAGATAACATTTTGCAACTTTTTCTTACAACGACAGATACGATTGGATATACCATTCGCCTCTCTGCGACCACAATTTTATTCGCTCAGTCCACATGGTGGATTGCAGTCGGATTTGCGGCACTTTTTATGCCTTTAACCTGGTTGAATTTCAAAACAGCAGATATGATGAATGAGATCTACAATAATCAATCCATTAAGGATCGTAAACTCCATTATTACGGGGAATTGCTTTCCACTAAATCCGCATTATTTGAACTAAAATTGTTTCATGCTATGCCTTATATTTCAAAAAAATGGAATTCTCTTTCTAAAGAAGTATTGAATGAAAGGATACATACCAAAGTGCTCGCGCATAATTATTTATTGGCGGGTATTTTGCTGACTTACGTATGGTTAATATTTATTACTCAAACTTCGCAGTTTGAAAAGAGCTATGAACCTTGAAAATTCAATGAATC
>DAINCI010000032.1:0-16740 GCA_036732425.1 Bacillota bacterium | reverse complement strand
AGGAAAGGCAGAAGCAATGCAAAAAAATGTGATGGAATATCTGGAGCAGACCGTCCGTCGTGTTCCGGATAAAACGGCTTATGCAAATGAAACGTACGGAATCACCTTCCGGCAGGTCTATGACCAGTCCCGGTCCGTTGGATCCTTTCTTCACCGGGAAGGCTATGGCGGGGAGCCGATTGTGGTATTCATGGAGCGGCACCCGAAAGCCATTGTCGCGTTTTACGGGGTGGTGTACGCGGGTTGCTATTATGTTCCAATTGATGAGGAGATGCCAAGGCAAAGGATTGAGCTGATCTTTCAGAACCTGAAGCCCCGGGCGGTTCTCTGCGATGAGAACACAGAAAAGAGCATGGAGGGTTTTCCGTTTCACGGGAAAATCCATTTGTTTGAGGAACTGATCCGGGAACCGGCAGATCAGCAGGCGCTGAAAGGAATCCGGGACCGGCAGATTGATATGGATCCGGTGTATATCGTATTTACCTCCGGTTCCACCGGGGTGCCCAAAGGCGTGGTGGCGTGCCACCGGTCGGTGATCGACTATATCGACAATCTGTCCGGAATTCTCCGGGTAAGCGAAGATACGGTGTTTGGCAATCAGACTCCGCTTTATGTGGATGCCTGTCTGAAGGAGCTGTACCCCACCCTGAAGTTCGGTGCCACGGCGTACCTGATCCCGAAAAGCCTTTTCCTCTTCCCGCTGAAACTGGTGAAATTCTTAAATGACCACCGGATCAATACCATATGCTGGGTGGTATCCGCCCTGACCATGATTTCGGCTTTTGGAGCGTTGGAAAAGGAGGTTCCCCGGTATTTGCATACCATTGCCTTTGGAAGTGAGGTATTTCCCATCCGGCAGTTTCAGATCTGGAAAAAGCATCTTCCAAAGGCGCGCTTTTTGAATCTGTACGGCCCCACCGAAGCCACGGGAATGTCCTGTTACTATGAAGTGGACCGGGACTTTTCCCCGGAGGAGACCATTCCCATCGGGCGGCCATTTTCGAACACGGAGATTCTGCTGCTGGATGAGCACAATCAGATACCGGAATGCGGCAGGGAAGGGGAAATCTGCATCCGGGGCACTGCCCTGGCGTTGGGGTATTATGGAAGCTTTGAGAAAACGGAACAGTCGTTTGTGCAGAATCCCCTGAACCGGGTATACCCGGAGCGGATCTACCGCACCGGGGACATCGGGAAATACAACGGGCGGGGAGAGCTGGTGTTTGTCTCCAGGAAGGACAGTCAGATCAAGCATATGGGGCATCGCATCGAGCTGGGGGAGATTGAGCTGGCTGCCGCCAATATGGAGGAGATCCGGAGTGCCTGTGTTGTTTTTGATCAGGAAAGAAAGAAAATTGTCCTCTGCTATGTGGGAGAGACGACAACGGCACAGGTGGCGCAGTATTTAAAGGGAAAGCTGCCGCGGTATATGATCCCGAGCCGGATCCGGCCCATGGAAAGCATGCCTCTGACGCCCAATGGGAAAATCGACCGGGTCCTGCTGAAGGAGAAATATGCGACTTCCCGGAAATAAGGAAAAAAATCCTCCTTTACAGAAAAGAATGTGTTCTGTATACTGTACCTGAGTGTATTGAATTTTTACATTGTTCCATTCACTTTCATCTTATATATTACTTTCAGGGGGAAAGGTTGGAGAAGAACTATGGATACCATAATGGAGATTTTGAAGGACTTGCATCCGGATGTGGATTTTGAGAAATGTGATGCCTTGGTGGACGATCATATTCTGGATTCTTTTGATATTGTGTCCATCGTGGCGGATATCAACGATGAATTTGATGTGTCCATTCCGGTGGAGGAGATCATTCCGGAGAATTTCAATTCGGCGAAGGCTTTGAATGCATTGGTGGAGCGTTTGATGGAGGAAGAATAACAGAAAAGGGCAAGGTGATTATGCTTTTTACATCGTACCGTTTTATTGCGTTTCTTCTGGTGCTGTTCTTCGCGTATTATCTGATACCGAAGCGATTTCAGTGGAAGCTGCTGCTTGTGGCCAGCTATCTGTTCTATATCTTTGCAGGCCCGAAGTATCTCATTTATATTCTGGTGACGACGCTGTCCACTTATTATGTCAGTCTGCGGATTGACCGCATTCAGTCGGTTCAGGCTGGATATCTGAAGGAAAACAAGGGGACATTGGACCGAAAGGAACGCAAGGCCTACAAGGCACAAATGAAAAAAAGGCAGAGGCAATGGATGATTCCCTGCATGGTATTCAATTTTGGCATTCTTGCCGTGTTGAAATATGCGGACTTTACCATTGGCAATCTCAACGGGCTGCTGCGCGTGTTCCATGTTGCGGAGCTGCCCCTTCCGGGTTTTCTGCTGCCGCTGGGGATTTCCTTTTATACGTTCCAGACCATGGGCTATCTGATTGATGTATACCGGGGGAAATATCCCTGTGAGAGGAATATCGGGAAGCTTGCCCTGTTTATCTCCTTTTTCCCGCAGCTGATTCAGGGCCCCATCAGCCGTTTTGACGATCTGAAGGAGACGATGTTCTCGGAGCATTCCCTGGATCTGCGAAATGTCAGCTTCGGCCTGGAGCGGATCCTTTGGGGATATTTCAAAAAGCTGGTGGTGGCGGATAAACTGCTGGTGGCGGTAAATACCATTGTAAAAACCCCGGGCCAGTATCAGGGAGCCTATGTACTGGCAGGGATGCTTTTTTATGCCATTACCCTGTATGCTGATTTTACCGGCGGCATTGACGTGGCCATCGGCGTGGGACAGGTGCTGGGCATCCGGATCCAGGAGAATTTCATCCGGCCGTATTTTTCCAAGTCCATCGCCGAATATTGGCGCAGATGGCATATTTCCCTGGGCACCTGGTTCCGGGAATATCTGTTCTATCCCATATCGGTCAGCAAACCTTTGCTGGATTCATCCCGCAGGTACAAAAAGCGGGGGCAGGACTGGCTGAGCCGAAGGCTGCCGATTTATGTCTCTTCCGTTATCGTATGGTTCGTTACAGGGATCTGGCATGGAGCCGCCTGGAATTTTATCGTATGGGGCCTGCTGAATTGTCTGGTGATCCTGATATCGGAGGAATGCAAGCCGCTGTATGAGAAATTCCATAAACGTTTTTCAGTAAAAGGCACGTTCTGGTACCGGCTGTTTGAAGTGGTGCGCACCTTCTGGCTGATGAGCTTTCTGCGGGCTCTGGACTGCTATCGGGATGTGGGTACAACGTTTCGGCTGGTGGGAACGATTTTCACGAAATGGAACATCGGAGAGCTGTTCCGCGGTGGTCTGATGCAGCTGGGTCTGTCCGCGGCGGATTATGGAGTTCTGGCTGTCGCGGTCCTCCTGCTTCTGGCAGTGAGTCTGATGGGCCGCACCGGAAGTGTCCGGGAGAAGCTGGCGGCAAAGCCTGTGGCGTTCCGTTACGCGGCCTGCTTTGCCATGTTCACGGCAATCCTGATCTTTGGCGCTTACGGAGCCGGTTATGATGCAAGCCAGTTTATCTACAGCCAGTTCTAGGGCAAATGGGATCCGGATCAAATGGCATTTGGGAAGGTTTGAGTCAATCCATGAAAAAAGTCATGAAAAAGAGAATACTGTTTTATACAGGAGCTGTTGTGGCATCGGTGCTGATCCTGGCGTTTCTGCAGGCGCTTCTGATGCCGAAATATATGACCTCCATACCGGAAGGGAACCTGGTGGAGGAATATTACCGGGACACCAAGGATCATGATGTGATCTTTGTCGGGGACTGTGAGGTGTTTTCCAACGTATCTCCGGTGAAGCTGTGGGAGGATTACGGGATCACCAGCTATATCCGGGGAAGCGCGCAGCAGCTGCCCTGGCAGAGTTATTACCTCCTGGAGGAAACCTTGAAATATGAAAAACCCAGGGTGGTCGTGTTCAATGTGCTTGCCATGAAATACAATGAACCGCAGAAGGAAGCCTATAACCGCCTGACTTTGGACGGAATGAGGCTGTCCCCGGCAAAAATCCGGGCAGCGAACGCTTCCATGACGGAGGGGGAATCGCTGATGACCTATTTGTTCCCGCTTCTGAGGTATCATTCCAGGTGGAGCGAGTTGACATCCGAGGATATCAACTATGTGTTCCACAGGGATAAATTGTCCCATAATGGCTATCTCATGCGGGTGGATGTCAAGCCGGCAGGTCAGATTCCCAGGGCAAAAAAGCTGGGAGACTATCGTTTTGGCAAAAACGCGTACGACTATCTGGACCGGATGACGGAGCTCTGCAAGGAAAACGGCATTGAGCTGCTTCTGATCAAATCCCCCAGCATCTATCCCTACTGGTACGAGGAATGGGATCAGCAGATGGTGGATTATGCAGAGAAAAACGGTCTGACCTATATCAACTTCCTGCCGGAAGCGGAGGAGTTGGGGATTGATTATGAAAAGGACACCTTCGACGGCGGACTTCATCTGAATTTATCCGGAGCGGAAAAGTATACGGATCGGCTGGGCGAAGTCCTGCATGAGGAATATGGATTGAAGGATCACAGGAACAATAAACGCCTGTGTGATCTCTGGCAGGAAAAGATTGATTTTTACGATGCCATGCGGGAGGATCAGGAACAGGAGCTGCGGAAATATGGCTATTTGAAAAGCTACAGCACCTTTGAGGAAAAGGGCCGTGCGGAATGAGGCTGCAGGGCAGAAATCAGGCAGAAGGGGGACGACAGGATGAAAAAATGGATCATTATCGGGATGGTGTTTTTATTGTTTACAGGCTGCGGACAGACAGGGGAGTCCAAAAAGGGAAATGCGGGGTCTCCTGCTGATACCAAGGCGAACAATGAAGCAAGCCAGGATGCGGGTTCACAGAAATCTTCATCGGAAGGTTTTTCCTATGAATATAACGGCGTAAAAATACCGATGAATGTGGATGCCGCTCCGATTATAGAAAAGCTGGGAAAGCCGGCGAATTATTTTGAAGCGGCAAGCTGTGCCTTTCAGGGCCTGGACAAAGTCTACACTTACAGCAATTTTGAAATTGGCACCTACCCCAAAGGGGACAAGGATTTCATTTCCACAGTAACGTTTCTGGATGATACCGTGGAAACGGATCAGGGAATCTGCGTGGGTTCCACCCTGGATGAGGTAAAGGACGCCTATGGCAAGGATTTTACCAATAAGGGCACGTCTTATGAATATCGTAAGGGAGATACCAAGCTGACCTTTATTATTGAAGATGACAGTGTGGCGCAGATCACCTACGGAGCTGTTGTGGAAGGGCTGGAAAATTAATTCCGGCTCTTTTCTTTTATGGATTTTCACTTCTGAATCTGATTATGAATCGTTTCTGACGAAAATAAAAGCGCAGGCGAAAGATTTCTTCAATGACCAACCAATGGGGAACTCTCCGGATGATTTCCTGGACGGAGAGGAAGTCTCATATTTTACTGTCAAACCTGATGTCTCCAAAGCCTGTTTCTATGTACGAAGTTTGAGTATAATAAGAGTAGAATAAAACAAAGGGAGGGGTACTTTATGGAAAACGTAAAGCTCAGGGATTTTTTGGATTACAGGTTTTTATCAGGACTTGAATTTTCTCCGGATGGGAAGGCTGCAGCATTTGTGGTTCACAGCATGGATTATGAGGATAATACCTATCTGTCCAACATCTGGATCTATGACTGTTCCGCTTCGCAATGCAAAAAGCTTACCGGCATGGGCAAAGAGCAGTCGTTTCTGTGGCTTGACAAGAATACTTTGCTGTTTCCGTCGTTAAGGGATGAAAAAGTAAAGAAAAAAATAGAAGAAGGGGAAAACTGGACGGTTTACTATGCCATTGACATACGTGGAGGCGAAGCGTCGGAGTATATGAGAATTCCCAGGAAGGTCAGCAGGCTCAAAAAGCTGACGGACGGGAGGTTCCTTATGACCGCCGAATATGACCACTCTGGAATCGATCTTTCTTCCTGTCATGGTGAAGAAAGACAGAAGGCCATGGACAGGATAAAGGAGGACAAGGATTACGAAGTATTGGATGAAATCCCTTTCTGGTCCAACGGCAAAGGTTTTACAAACAAAAAAAGGAACAGGCTGTATCTGTTTAACCGGGAGACAAAGGAAATCGTTCCGATTTCCGGTCCGTACGAAAATGTCTCCATAACAGGTGTCAGGGACGGGAAGGCCCTTTATGTGGCCCAGGAATACCGGGACAAAAAGGAGCTGACCGATATGCTGTATCTCTATGATTCCCATTCCGGAAAAGCAACCCGCTTACTGGAGGAAGACGGCCTTTCCATCGAATTTGCAGAATTTGTCGGCGATGAAATTGTTTTTGCGGCATCGCCCATGGATTCCTGCGGTCTCAATCAAAATGCGGACTTTTATAAGGTGAAATCCGGGAAAGCGGAACTTTTGTGCCGCCACGATTTTGGAATGGGAAATTCCATAGGTACGGACTGCCGTTACGGAGGCGGAGCGGGTTACAGAGCAGGGAAGGACTGTCTGTACTTTATCTCCACGGAACGCAAAAGCTCATTCATCAAAAGACTTTCCCTGGACGGGAAGACAGAGAAGCTGACGGAAGACAACGGTTCTGTGGACTGCTTTGACATATGCGACGGGAACATCCTGTTCATAGGACTTCGCGGGATGAAGCTTCCGGAAATATATGCCTGTATCAATGGGGAAGAAATTCAAAAAACGGGTTTCAATGAAACAACAGTGCAAAACAAAATCATCATCCAGCCGGAAAAGCTGGAATTTGAAAAGGATGGCATATCTCTGGAAGGATTTGTCCTGAAACCCGCCAATTACGATGAAAACAAGCGCTACCCCGGGATTCTTGACATACACGGCGGACCAAAGACGGTATATGGTGAAATTTTTCATCATGAAATGCAGTTTTGGGCAAATGAAGGCTACTTTGTGTTCTTCTGCAATCCGAGAGGCAGCGACGGAAGAGGGGATGCATTTGCCGACATAAGGGGCAAATATGGCACGATTGACTATCAGGACCTGATGAAGTTTACCGATCTGGTTCTCGAAAAATATCCTCAGATTGATCAAGGCCGCATAGGGGTCACCGGAGGCTCTTATGGAGGGTTCATGACCAACTGGATAATCGGTCATACCGACCGGTTCCGATGCGCGGTATCCCAAAGGAGCATTTCCAACTGGATATCAAAATTCGGCACAACTGATATTGGATATTATTTCAATGCCGATCAGATTCAGTCAACGCCCTGGGACAACGTGGAGAAAATGTGGTTTCACTCCCCTGTGAAATATGCCAACCAGGTGGTTACGCCAACTTTGTTCATCCATTCGAATGAAGACTACCGCTGCTGGCTTGCAGAGGGTCTGCAGATGTTTACTGCACTGAAATATCACGGTGTCGATGCAAGGCTCTGCCTGTTCCGGGGGGAAAACCACGAACTCAGCAGAAGCGGCAAACCGCGCCACAGGGTGAGGCGGCTGGAAGAAATGACAAACTGGTTTGAAAAATATCTGAAGAACTAAAAAAGTTTGCATTTTTCCTGATTTGGGGTATAATATAGTAAAGGTCAAAGATAGTCAAACATAGGGAGAGGATAAGGATGAATGGAAAAGGAAGGGACAGGGAAGTGATACGATGGCAAGGCTCAGCGATGTGATAGAGGACTTCATCAAAGCGCTTCTCAGTGACAGCGAAGGATCGCTGGAGCTGCAGCGCAATGAGTTGGCCAGCTATTTTGAGTGCGCGCCATCTCAGATCAATTATGTCCTGGCTACCAGATTTTCCGCAAATCAGGGATACTATATCGAGAGTCGAAGGGGCGGCGGCGGATATATCCGCATTGTGCGGCTGGATATAGACAAGGACGGCTATTTGCTGCACCTGCTGAAAAAAGGAATCGGTTCCAGTCTTTCCGAGCAGAGTGCGATGCAGATCATTCAGAGGATGGTCAATCAGGAGTATATCTCCGAAAAGGCTGCTTTTCTGATGAAATCAGCTGTCACAAACAAGGCAATTGCCATACCGTCCACGATTAAGGACAGCATCCGGGCCAGTATCCTGAAATCCATGATCACAGCTGTTATGGCATTCGATGAGAAAAATGTGTGAATGGGCTATTGGATTGGTATATATATTTTGAGGGAGATGAAAGAATTATGCTGTGTCAGGAATGCAAACAGAAACCCGCAACCGTACATTTGGTGAAAATAGTAGACAATCACAAGACAGAGCTTCATCTTTGTGAGGACTGTGCCAGACAGCGGCAGGATTTCATGAATGTTACTCCGCTTACAATAAATGATTTAATTGCAAGCTTTATGGATATACAGAATCAGAACACTCAGAACGCTGCCAGCTCTGCTTATGAAAAACCCATGGCGCCCAAGTGCACTGCCTGCGGGCTGGACTTCAATCAGTTCCGCAAGACAGGGCTGCTGGGATGTGAGGACTGCTATCAGTCCTTCCGTGAGGAATTGCTTCCGCTTCTGCGAAGGATACAGGGAAATACGGTTCATACCGGAAAGGTGCCGAAGCGAAGCGGATCCGGTCTGGTACGGCAGAAAAAGATCACGAGCCTCAAGGCGGAGCTGAAAAAGGCCGTGGAAACGGAAGCCTTTGAAAAGGCCGCGGTGCTGCGGGATCAGATCAGGGAACTGGAGCAGTCCGGCAAGGATCCGTCGGAAGCCGGCAGGCAAAAGCAGCCGGAGGACAAGGAACAAAATAAGCAGGAAAAGGACGGGCAAAATAAGCCGGAGGACAAGGGACAAAATAAGCCGGAAAGCGACGATAAAAACAAGCAGGGAGGGAACGGGCAATGAGCTGGATCAATGAAAAGGGACCGGCGAAGGACGTTGTGCTGAGCAGCCGAACCCGTTTGGCGAGAAATGTGGCGAAATATCCTTTCCCGGTGATCCTTCCGGAAAAACAGGCGAAGGAAATCGCTGAAAAGGTCCGGAAGAGCATCCAGGATGGGAAATCGGATCTGAATTCGGATTTTTCGTTTTTCTATACAAAGGATGTACCGACCGTGGAACGGCAGATACTGGTGGAAAAGCATCTGGCCAGCCCGGATCTGATGAAGAACCCCGGGATATCGGCTTTGGCCCTGGACTCTTCGGAGAAGGTCACGGTCATGGTGAATGAGGAGGATCACATCCGGATGCAGTGCATCCTTCCCGGCTTTCAGATGAATCAGGCATGGGAGACGCTGAATCATGTGGATGATGTCATTGAAGGGGAAGTGGATTACGCCTTTGACAAGGATCTGGGTTATCTGACCAGCTGCCCCACCAATGTGGGCACCGGCCTGCGGGCGTCGGTCATGCTGCATCTGCCTACACTGACGGCCAACAACCAGATGAATGCCATCCTGCAGGCCATATCCAAGATCGGATTGACAGCACGGGGCATTTACGGGGAAGGCACCGAAGCCCTTGGAAGCATTTATCAGATCTCCAACCAGATTACATTGGGATCTTCGGAGGAGGATATTATCAATAATCTGACCGTTGCCTGCCGCCAGATTGTGGAGAATGAACGCATAGCGAGAAAGGCCTTTCTGAAGGTCAACGGGATTCAGTTCAAGGATGCCATCTGGCGGTCCTTTGGTATCCTTTGCCATGCCAGGGTGCTGGAGCTCAAGGAATTCATGACGCTGATTTCCCAGGTGCGGATGGGCATCAGTATGGGGATCCTTCCCAATATAAATACGGAAATTGTGGATACTCTCATGACGGAAGGTCAGCCGGCCGGTGTCCGGAAGAAAGCCGGCAGACAGCTGGATGAGATGGAGGTCAATGTTGCACGGGCGGACCTCATAAGGAAAGCAATGAAAGGCATAATAAACTCGGAAACTATCAGTTAGGAGGTTGTCATATGGCTTTTTTTGGCCGATTTACAGAAAGAGCCCAGCGTGCGCTGATTTATGCCCAGGAAGAGGCAAGAAATCTGGGGCATAACTATGTAGGAACGGAGCATCTGCTTCTCGGACTTCTGAGGGAAGGCGAAGGCGCAGCTGCCCGGGTGCTGAAGGAGCTGGGTGTGGATGTGGATACCGTAAGGAATCAGGTGGAAAGCCTGGTTGGCAAGGGAAATTATAACTTTACAGAAGGGTTTGGCTATACGCCGAGAACCAAGCGGGTCATGGAGCTCAGCTTTTACGAAGCGAGAAATCTCGGACACAATTATGTGGGAACCGAGCATTTGCTGCTGGCCCTGATCCGGGAAGGAGAAGGAGTCGCCGCCCGGATCCTCATGGAGTGCGGGGTGGATCTCGGGTATGCCCGGGAGCAGATTATAAAAATGCTGAAGGAAGAGGGCATGGAAGCCCATCAGTCCGCCGGGAGGAAAAAAACGAATACTTCCACACTGGATCAGTACGGCAGGGACTTAACGGATATGGCCGAAGAAGGCAAGCTGGATCCGGTCATTGGAAGGGATAAGGAAATCGAGCGGGTCATGCAGATCCTGTGCCGCCGGACCAAGAACAATCCGGTCCTGATCGGGGAAGCCGGGGTCGGCAAGACGGCCGTTGCGGAAGGCCTGGCGCAGAAGATCCAGGAGGGCAACATTCCAAAGCTGCTGAAGGAAAAACGGATTGTAACCCTGGACATGGCCGGCATGGTGGCCGGCGCAAAATACCGCGGTGAGTTTGAGGAGCGGCTGAAAAACATCATGGCGGAAATCCGGAAAGCCGGAGACGTGATCCTGTTTATCGATGAAATGCATACCATTATCGGTGCAGGTGCCGCGGAAGGTGCCATCGATGCTTCCAATATCCTGAAGCCCGCTCTGGCCAGAGGAGAGATCCAGGCCATCGGCGCCACCACAACAGAGGAATACCATAAGAATGTGGAAAAGGATCCCGCTCTGGAGCGCCGGTTCCAGCCGGTCATGGTGGAGGAGCCTTCCAGGGATGAGGCAGTGCAGATCCTGTTTGGACTGCGGGATAAATACGAGGCGCATCACAAGGTCCGGATTACCGATGAAGCTCTGAAGGCAGCCGTCGATCTGTCGGGCCGCTATATCACCGACCGCTTCCTGCCGGACAAGGCCATCGATCTGATTGATGAAGCGGCTTCCCGGGTGCGGCTGCAAAGCTTTACCGCCCCACCGGATCTGAAGGATCTGGAAACAAAAAAAGAAGACCTGATGAAGGAAAAGGAAGAGGCTGTCATGAATCAGAATTACGAAAAGGCAGCCCGGATCCGGGATGAAGAGCAGAAGGTTAAGGATAAAATCGAGGAAAGGAAGAACAGCCTGAGCCGGGAGTCCACTGCGAACAAGGAAACAGTGGGAGAGGAGGAAGTGGCTCAGATCGTGGCGAGCTGGACCGGGATTCCGGTCAGGAAGCTGACGGAAAACGAAAAAGAGCGGCTGCTCAATATGGAAAGCATCCTGCACAAGCGTGTCATCGGGCAGGACGAGGCGGTAAAGGCCGTATCCCGCGCAATCCGGCGCGCAAGAGCCGGACTGAAGGATCCCAGACGCCCCATTGGCTCCTTTATCTTTCTGGGACCTACCGGAGTAGGCAAGACGGAGTTGTGCAAAGCCCTTGCAGAAGCGTTGTTCGGTGCAGAAGATGCCATGATCCGGATCGATATGTCCGAATACATGGAGCGTTACAGTGTTTCCCGGCTGGTCGGCTCTCCTCCGGGATATGTGGGCTATGAGGAAGGCGGACAGCTGACGGAAAAGGTTCGCAGAAAGCCTTACTCCGTTGTGCTGCTGGACGAAATCGAAAAGGCCCATCCCGATGTGTTCAACATCCTGCTGCAGATCCTGGAGGACGGGCGATTGACGGACTCCAAGGGACGGACAGTGGACTTCCGGAACACGGTGGTGGTCATGACGTCCAATGTCGGCGCGCATACCATACGCAAGCAGAGTACCATTGGCTTTACTTCTACAGACGATATGGCTTCGTCCGAATATGAAAAGATGAAGGACAACATCATGGAAGAGCTGAAAAAGACCTTCCGCCCGGAGTTTCTGAATCGGATTGATGAAACCATTGTGTTCCATGCGCTGGAGGAAAACGATCTGAAAAAGATCGTCAAACTGATGCTGGCTGATGTTTCCAGGAGGCTGGTCAGGAGGGACATTTTCCTGGAGGTGACGCAGGAAGCCCAGGACTATATGGCAAAGGAAGGCTTTGATCCAACCTACGGCGCCCGGCCGCTGCGCAGGGTGATCCAGAGGATGGTGGAAGACAATCTTTCCGAGGAGATTCTTGCGGGGAACGTAAAAGTTGGTGAGAGAATACAGGTTGGCATGAAGGACGGCAAGCTGAGTTTCCGCAGTCTGCAGCCCAAAGAGCCGGATAAGGTCATGACAGGGAAATGACCCCCCTTTCCCGGATGACCGGGCCGGGTACAGTATTTTACTGTGCCCGGCTTTTTTAATGGGAAAAAGGGTTGGATTTACGGACAGATTTCCGCATATTCCCATGGATTTGCATATTCCCACGGAATTTTGCTGAAGTGGAAGGACGTTTGAGTGAAGGACTTTTGCAGGATTTTCCCCGTTGTCTATAGAATATTTATAAAGCCAAAAGAAGCTTGCCGTACGTCGTACGGGCGGCGATACAGCGGGATACATAGGAGAAGACGTGGGAGAGGGAAAAGATGTCGAAGAAGAAAAACACCATCTGGGTCTGCCAGTCCTGTGGACAGCATTTTTATAAATGGGCGGGATTCTGCAGCAGCTGCGGGGAATGGAATACCATTGTGGAAGAAGTTGTGAAGGAGGAAGAGCCTGCCAGGGGACTGGGTGCAGGCAGCGGGGATCCGTCCCGGCCCATGTCCGTGAATCAGGTCAGTTTTTCGGAAACGCCCCGCTTTTCCAGCGGCTCCATGGAGCTGGACCGGGTGCTGGGAGGCGGCATTGTACCGGGATCCCTGGTGCTGGTGGGAGGAGATCCGGGGATCGGGAAAAGCACGCTGCTGACCCATCTGGCCTGCCGGGTTGCGGAGAGCCGTGGCCCCGTCCTGTACATCAGTGCGGAGGAAAGTCCTCAGCAGGTGCGCCTGCGGGCAGAGCGGCTGGGAGCCCTGTCGAATGATTTTTTTGTTGTGGCGGAAGCCGATATGCAGGTGATCGAAGAGCATATGAAAAACGTGAAGCCGGTGGTCCTCATCGTCGACTCCATACAGACCGTTTACAAGCCGGATATTCCGTCTGCACCGGGCAGCGTGGTACAGGTGCGGGAAAGCGCCGCCCAGCTTCTGCGGATGGCAAAGAACACCGGGACGGCGGTTTTCACTGCCGGCCATGTGACAAAGGAAGGCGCCATTGCAGGACCCAGGGTGCTGGAGCATATGGTGGACACCGTATTGTATTTTGAAGGGGAGAGGTATACCCAATACCGTATCCTTCATGCGGTGAAGAACCGTTTCGGAGCGCTGGAGATCGGAGTTTACGAGATTGGCGATGACGGGCTGAAGGACATTCCCAATGCGTCGGAGCTGTTTCTGTCCGAGCGGCCGGTGAACGCCAGCGGGACGGTGGTTGTGCCGGTAATGGAGGGGACACGTCCGATTCTGGTGGAGGTGCAGGCACTGGTTGGATCCTCCAGCTATCAGAATGCCCGCCGGACCACCAATGGAATTGATCTGAACCGTCTGCAGCTGCTCCTGGCTGTGCTGGAAAAGCGGGCCGGCCTGCTTTTAAGCGGCAGCGACGCTTTCGTCAAGGTGACCGGAGGAGTAAAGATCGATGAACCTGCGGTGGATCTGGGGCTGGCTGCAGCATTGGCCTCCAGTTACCGGGACTGTCCGGTCAACCCCTATACGGTGATCATCGGGGAGGTCGGACTGGCAGGGGAGGTCCGTGCCGTATCCCATATGGAGCAGCGCATCCGGGAATCCCGCAAGATGGGCTTCCGCAGGGCCATCGTCCCGGTCAGCGCGGAGAAGGTTCATACGGAACCGGGCTTTTCCCTTCTGGGCGCGCCCACTCTGAACGACGCCCTGAATATGGTTTTGGGCCGGTAGATGCACGAAATTCTCCCCAAACAGGTGATTCTGGTGTTGACTTCAGCAATGTCATGTGTTAGAATAGCTGTTTTTGACAATTCGGACCTCTTGTGTTATAATGTAAATAATGTTTGAAAGAAACAGAGCGAAAGGAGGCATCATCAAGTGTTTGAGATCGGAGATAAGGTAGTCTATCCCATGCATGGCGCAGGCATCATCGAAGGGATAGAGACAAAGGAAATCCTTGGTGAGAAGCAGCCCTATTATATACTCCATTTTCCCATTGGCAGCATGAAGGTCATGATTCCGACAAAGAGCGTGGAGGAGGTCGGGATCCGGGAGATCATATCCGGCGGTGAAGTCGGCAAGGTGGTAAAGGTCCTTGGCAAACACAGTTCCTCTCTTCCGGACAACTGGAACAAGAGATATCGGATGAATCTGGAAAAGATAAAGAGCGGTGACATATATGAGGTCGCTGGTGTGGTACGGGATCTGATGATCCGGGAGCGGGACAAGGGATTGTCCACAGCGGAAAGGAAAATGCTGAATACTGCAAGACAGATTCTTATCAGTGAAATTGTTTTGTCCACTTCGCAGAAAGAAGAAGACATCGCATCCATGATCGATAAAATCACATTGAAACAGGACAGCGTCTGACAGGCGCTGTATTTTTTTCTTTTTCCCATCCTCCCTTATAAAATTTTGGTATAATAGTTATAATAAACAATAGGAGGTGATAAAATGAGGAGAGCTATGCGCTTTTTGCTCTCTCTGCTTGGTCTTGTCCTGGGGATTGGAATGGCATTTCCGGTCCGTTCGGTTTTGAATCATTTTCATATTGCACTGCTTCCCCAGTATCAGGGCGCGGTTCTTTTTACGATTTTTGGTCTTGCGTTCGCAATTATTTTATTCTTACTGTCATCCCGTATTATAAGGTATTCGATTGCTTTTTTGAAGTGGGTTGAGAGTAAGTTTACGGATGTGCCCACACCGGACATTTTGTTTGGCGCCATTGGTCTGATCGTCGGGCTGATTATCGCATTTTTGATTACGGAGCCCATCAACCGTTTGAAGATTCCCTGGCTGTCCCTGGTTCTTTCCGTTGCGATCTATATTTTATTCGGGTACCTGGGCATCAACATTGCAACCAAGAGGCGGGAGGAATTGAGCAGTCTGGCACTTTTCCGGAAGGCTCCAAGGGAAAAGGGTACCAAAGAGAAAGCTTCCGGGGAAAAGACGGTCGTTCCCAAGATTCTGGATACCAGCGTGATTATCGACGGACGCATCTTTGATATCTGTCAGACTGGTTTTGTTGAGGGGCCGTTGGTGATACCTTCCTTTGTGCTGCAGGAGCTCCGGCATATTGCGGATTCCTCGGATGCCCTGAAGCGCAACCGGGGCCGGCGGGGGCTGGATATTCTGAATCGGATCCAGAAGGAACTGGAGATTGATGTGGAAATCTACGAGGGGGATTTTACGGATGTCGCGGAGGTGGACGCCAAGCTTTTGAAACTGGGACAGCTGCTGAAGGGCAAGGTCCTGACCAACGACTACAATCTGAACAAGGTGGCGGAGTTTCAGGGCGTTCCCGTGCTCAACATCAATGAACTGGCCAATGCCGTGAAGCCGGTGGTACTGCCGGGTGAGGAAATGGTGGTACAGGTCATCAAAGACGGCAAGGAGACTGGTCAGGGGATCGCGTATCTGGATGACGGGACCATGATCGTGGTGGACGGCGGCAAAAAGCATGTCGGGAAAACCATAGGCGTTCTGGTGACCAGCGTTTTGCAGACGGCTGCCGGCAGGATGATCTTTGCCCGGCCGAAGGATGCCGAGAAGAACGTTTCCTGATCGGGGAAAACATCGGAACAGGAACCGGAGACAGCCCTTTTGTTCAGATTGATTCAACTTCCGATTGAACAAAAGCATTGTTACGAATATAAGATGCTGGTAGAACAGAAGAAGATCATGAAGTGGATTACAGGGTGGAATGCAGGAGAGAAGAATCTATAAAAACAGAGGTTCTGGAATGAACAATTCAGGAAATGATCGGGTATATGCGGTTTTGCTGGCAGCGGGAAAGGGCCGCAGGATCGGCGGACCGGTTCCAAAGCAGTATCGGAAGCTGTGCGGCCGGCCGATTCTGGCCCATACGCTTTTGTCCTTTGACGCAGCGCCGTCGGTGGAGGAGCTGATCCTGGTCACGGAAGAGGAAGAATATATTCGAAAGGAAATACTGAGTCAATATCCGGCAAAAAAGACCGTTTCCTTTGTAAAAGGCGGAACGGAGAGGCAGGAATCCGTCCGAAACGCGATCCGGGCCATATCAGGCGAAGGAATTGCCGTGATCCAGGACGGGGTTCGTCCGCTGACTACAGTGGAGGTAATCGAAAAATGCATTGCGGCTGCCAGGCAGTATGGGGCTTCGGCTGCCGGAATGCCGGTAAAGGACACCATCAAGGAAACTGACGGCGATGGCTTTTCCATGCATACACCGGACCGCAGCCGGCTGTGGCTGGCGCAGACGCCTCAGGCGTTCCGGCTGTCCCTGCTGCGGAAGGCGCAGGAGAAGGCGGAAGAGGATCATTATCTCGGCACGGATGACAGTTCCCTGGTGGAACGGCTGGGTCATCCGGTCCGGCTTGTGGAAGGCGGTTACACCAATATCAAGATTACCACTCCGGAGGATCTGGAGATCGCGGAGAGATATCTTCAAAGTGGAGGGAGAACAGGATGAGGGTCGGAATCGGATATGATGTGCATCGCTTTGCGGAAGGCAGGCCGCTGATCCTGGGCGGGGTGAACATCC
>DAINCI010000031.1:0-16803 GCA_036732425.1 Bacillota bacterium | reverse complement strand
TTTCCGTAACGGCGATGACCATGTCATTCCGGCTGATCTCCAGCTGTTTCAGGGTATTGCTGACCAGACCGTTGGACTGCATGGTCAGTACGTCCAGGTTTTCATTGATTTTGTTGATGACGTCTTCGTTCTTTTCCACGACCACAACGTCGAACATTTCCCGTGACAGTGCCTCAGCAATCTGATATCCGACTTTGCCGGCACCAATCACAATAATCCTCATAATATTTCCCCCTTGTTCTTATCCCGGTTACTTTGCAGTAAAACAGCGGAAAAAATCACTTTGCCTTATAGTTTCATAAAACAGGACATCATCCCATTATACTCTTATTTATATTTTGATAAATGTCATATTTTTGCTTATACGAGCCGATAATAGGTACGGAAGACCATATTACCTGTTTATTAATGATATTCTCCGTTTTGCTCTGTATATCTCATAATTTATATTGTATACAGAATTGATGATCTGGATTTTCGTAATTCACCTTTTTATTGGTTATGGATTCATTGCTGTAAGATGGGGTATATAGATAACAGAGCCCTTGACAGGGGAGACTTGTGGTGTATAATAAAAGTACCCCCCCGCAGGTGGGGTGGGGCATTGCATCAAGTGGAGGGATGGATATGGAATGTGAGGATAAAAAGCAGGTCCTCAATCTGCTGAAAACATCAAGGGGACAAATGGACGGAATCATCCGGATGCTGGAGGAGGATCGTTACTGCGTGGATATATCCAGGCAGATTCTTTCCGTACAGGCTCTCCTGAAAAAGGCGAATTTACAAATAATCGATCAACACATCCGTCATTGTGTGAAGGAAGCATTTCTGGAAGGCAACGGCGATGAGAAAGTAACGGAAGTGATTGACCTGATCGATAAATACGCAAAGTAATGTATTGCCGGCATTGGAAAGGAATGAAGGTGAGAAGCAGATATGAAAGAGACATTACAGATTACCGGAATGACCTGTGCATCCTGCGTCAATGCTGTACAGAAGGCAATTTCAAAAGTGGATGGTGTGCAGGAAGCCTCTGTCAATCTGGCAACGGAAAAAGCCACCGTGGTATATGATCCGGATAAGGTGCGGATCCCCCAGATTCAGGATGCCGTATCCCGGGCAGGATACAAGGCAATGGAGATTGAAACGAAGGGCCAGGCGGAACGGGAACGGGAGCGCAGGGAAAAGGAGACGAAGACCCTTTGGCAGAAGTTTATCGTTTCCCTTGTTTTTACCGTACCGCTGCTTTATGTTGCAATGGGCCATATGATGGGATTGCCCATACCGGGTGCGATCCATCCGGAGGTGCATCCTTTTCGCTTTGCTCTGATGCAGCTGGCACTGGTCCTTCCGGTGATGATTGCAGGATATCGGTTCTATACCGTAGGGTTTGGCAATCTGTTCCGAAGAGAGCCCAATATGGATTCCCTGATTGCAGTGGGAACGAGTGCTTCCCTGTTGTATGGGGTCTATGCCATGATTCAGATCGGGAATGGCAGGGTGGAATATGTACACGATTTGTATTTTGAGTCTGCCGGGGTCATCATTACCCTGATACTTCTGGGCAGGTATCTGGAAGCCGTGACGAAAGGCAAAACATCGGATGCCATCCGGAAGCTGATGGGGCTGGCTCCGAAGACGGCCACCGTAATCCGCGACGGCGGGGAAACGGTGATACCCATTGAGGAAGTGAAGATTGGAGATATTCTGGTGGTAAAGCCAGGGGAAAAGATCCCGACGGATGGAATGGTGGTGGAAGGCAGAACTTCTGTGGATGAATCCATGCTGACCGGCGAGAGCATCCCCGTGGAAAAAAACAAGGGCAGCAACATCATCGGCGCCAGCATCAATCAGAATGGTACGGTTCGGTTCCGGGCCACAAAGGTGGGAGAGGATACGGCTTTGGCGCAGATCATCAAACTGGTGGAGGAAGCTCAGGGTTCCCGGGCGCCCATTGCCAGAACGGCGGATATCATAGCAGGCTATTTCGTTCCGATTGTTATGGCAATCGCTGTCATTGCCGGATTGGCGTGGTTTTTGTCCGGCAAGCCGGTTTCCTTTGCCCTCACCATTTTTGTTTCCGTGCTGGTCATCGCATGTCCCTGTGCATTGGGGCTGGCAACACCGACGGCCATTATGGTCGGTACGGGAAAGGGCGCGGAGTATGGGATCCTGATAAAGGGCGGTGAAGCGCTGGAGACAGCGCATAAGATCCGGACCATTGTGCTCGATAAAACCGGGACCATCACGGAAGGCAAGCCACGGGTCACGGATATCCTTCCGGCCGGTTCGATGGATGAAAAGGAACTTCTGCTCCTGTCCGCTTCGGCAGAAAAAAATTCTGAGCATCCGCTGGGCGAGGCAATTGTCGGGCTGGGCAGGGAACGAAACCTGGAATTGCCGGAGCCGGAGAGCTTTGAAGCGATCCCCGGACAGGGCATTGAAGTGGTTCTCCGGAGCCGGAAAGTCCTTCTCGGCAATCAGAAGCTGATGGATGACCGGGACATTGTCTTTCCGATGCAGGAGGATTATGACCGCCTGGCAGGAGAAGGGAAGACCCCCATGTATATTGCGGTGGACGGCAACCCGGCAGGCATCATCGCAGTGGCGGACGTGATGAAGAAAAGCAGCAGAAAGGCAGTGGAGGCACTGGAACGAATGGGGATTGAAGTGGCAATGATTACCGGGGACAACCGGAGAACCGCAGAGGCCATTGCCGGACAGGTGGGAATCCACCGGGTATTGGCAGGAGTGCTTCCGCAGGATAAGGCAGCGGAAGTGAAAAAGCTCCAGCAGGAAGGGAAAAAGGTAGCCATGGTGGGAGACGGGATCAACGATGCACCTGCCCTGGCCCAGGCGGATATAGGGATAGCGATTGGTTCCGGTACGGATGTAGCCATGGAATCGGCCGATATCGTCCTGATGAGAAGCGATCTGATGGATGTTCCCACAGCGATTCAACTGAGTAAGCGTACGATTCGGAACATCCGGCAGAACCTGTTCTGGGCATTTGCCTATAACTCCGCCGGGATTCCGATTGCGGCAGGATTGTTGTATCTGTTCGGCGGGCCCCTTTTAAACCCGATGATCGCAGCAGGTGCCATGGCGTTCAGTTCGGTATCTGTTCTGACCAATGCATTGCGGCTGAAACGATTCCGGCCTCTGCACGGATAAAAGGAGAAAGAGTCTGGGAAAAAAGAAAGGATGAGTAAAGTGGCAGAGAAGAAGACGGTATTTGTGGAAGGAATGACTTGCAGCCATTGCGAGCAACATGTGGAAGAAGCCCTGAAGGAACTGGATGGGGTAAAGTCTGCGAAGGCGAACCGGAAGAAGAAAACCGCAGCGATCAAACTGACAGATGAGGTTTCGGACGACAGCATCCGGAATGCAGTCAAGGAAGCAGGATACGAAGTCACGGATATCCAATAAAATTTCAGAAAAAGGAATTGCCCGGGAAAAGTCCCTGCAGCCATGGGCAATTCTTTTTTTTACACATAATATAAAAGGGAACCCATAGGTTCACATGCATTGGCAAAGAAACCCATAGGCTCAAAAGACAGGAGGGAATAAATTGGATAAAAAAGGACAGATAAGGAGAATGTTTCCCGGAGGAAATACAACGGCGGGTTTTGTTTCCTGTTTTCAGTACATGATCGGACCGAATGCCAACCGGATTTTTATTCTGAAAGGCGGACCCGGTACCGGAAAATCCACATTTATGATGTCGATCAGTCAGGAACTCATGGACAGAGGTTATGACGCGGAGTATCATCATTGTCCCACCGACCCGGATTCCCTGGATGGTTTGGTGATTCCTGCACTGAAAGTTGCCCTGATGGACGGCACGGCGCCTCACATCAATGATCCGAAAAATCCTGGTGCAGTGGATGAGATCATTTCTCTGGGCGAATACTGGGAGGAAAAGGCGATCATCCGGCACAAAAATGAAATTGTTTCCACGAATCAGAAGGTCGGCCGGCTTTTTCAAATCGCATTCAGCCTGCTTCGTCAGTCCCGGGCTGCTTATGAGGAATGGGAAAGTTATGTGCAGAAAACGGTAAACCGGGCGGAGGCTTACCGGGTTCTCGGGTCACTACGGGAAAACGTGCTTGGTGATAAGACGGTCGCAAACGGGAATGCCCCAAAGAGCAGGCATTTGTTTGGATCGGCCATTACTCCGAGGGGAGTGGTGGATTACCGGGAAACCCTGCTGAGGGAAAGCAGCAGGATTTTCTTTATCAAAGGACAGCCGGGAACCGGTGTCCGGCAGATGATCGCAGGCATTGCGCGGTCTGCGGAAGAGTTGGGTCTCTTTACGGAGCAATATCATTGCCCCTATGAACCGGAGAAAGACAAACTGGATATGCTGCTGATTCCGGGCATCCAAACGGCTGTGGTGAACAACAGCCCGCCCTGTCCCTTTGGCCTGGGCAATCCGGAAGGCATTCGTCCGGTTGCGGAAATTGATTTGGATGACTGCATTCAAAGGGGCAGGCGGGAGGAATACGAACCGGAACGGGCAGATGCCGAAGCGCGATCCAGTGATCTTCTGCAAAAAGCCGTGGATCACCTGGCACGAGCCAAATCCGCCCACGACGAAATAGAAGGATTCTATATCCAGGCCATGGATTTCGACCGGGTTCGACAGAAAAGAGACGAAGTATTGCACAAAATCCTGCAATATCAACACGGATGAAGAGACAAAACCAACAGTGAGTGCATTCTCAAATCAGGCGCCTTCTTCAGGCTTATCGAAGAATAACAATCTGACAGAAAAAAAGCATGAAGCTTTTTCGTGCATAGCAGCGAAAAACATGTTAAAATACCAATGAGAAAGTATAGGGAGGCTGCCTATATATGCCGCGGATAAAGTCGAAGGAAGAACCATTGCTGTCTGCCTGTTTTACACCGGAAGGTTTTGTCATTGAGGATATGCCGGTGCAGGTGCGGGATCCTCTCGCAGCGTCAGGGGATCCTTCTGTAACGCCGGAGGATTCGCCTGCAGCATGGGTACCGCAGTTCAAGAAAGATAAATATGGTGCTTTGTTGCATTTGGGATTTTTGGAGAAGCAGAAATGGTTCTCCCCTTCCGCCGAGTATCTTTATCGTATTGCGGAACGGCTGATCAAAAAAATCAGCAGGCAATCTGATCTGGAGCTCAGCAGGGAATTGGTTCAGGTGGATTTGGAGGACGATGAACGGGACCGATTGAAGGAAGAAATCCCCTTTGCCGTAGGAATGGAATACATAGATGGCGGCTGGATACAAAGACAGTGGGAAGCGCTTCTGGCTGTTTTTCGGATGGAAATAGCCGATTATGACGGCACCATCGCCCGATATTTCGCGGAGAGAAATTCAAATATCAATATCGTGGGGAGAATATTTTTTCATCTGGTGGAGAGCAGGGAAGAGCAATATCCCTTTGCTTTCCTGGCCACTTATTCGACAAAACCGGTCAAAAGCAAGCGGGCAGTGCATACTCCTCTGAAAAACGCCCTGGAGGAGTGTAAGGGGGATGAAAAGAAGTTGATTTCCCTTATTTCCACGGTGATCAAGGCGGCGGAGAAGAGTGACTTTATTTCGGAATTATTGGAGAGCGGCGAGTTGTTTTCCCCTTTGCGGCTGACGACGGAGGAAGCGTATACCGTACTGAAGGAAACAGAAATTTATGAGGAAGCCGGTATCCTTTGCAGAGTGCCGGATTGGTGGCGGAAGCACTCCAATGCCATCGGGCTATCCGTAACGGTAGGGGATCAGGAGCCTTCCCGAATCGGTCTGAACGCCATACTGGACTTTTCCCCATCTCTGATGATAGGGGATGAGCCGATTTCGGAACGGGAACTGCGGGAGTTTATGCATATGGCGGAAGGTCTTATTTCCTATAAGGGGAAGTGGGTGGAAATCAGCAAGAAAAGGCTGGAAGCGGCCCTCCAGGCCTTTGATAAGGTTAAGGGCCTGGCGGATACAGACGCGCTGTCCCTTGGCGAAGCCATGCGGCTGGAGCTGAACGGAAACGAACTGCTGAATACCCCGACGGATGAGGTCGAATTATCGGTATCCAACGGCCGGTGGTTCAATTTTTATTCCGGAATCCCGTCATGTAATTCATTTCATTCAGTGTATTGGCCTTATTCTCTTATCAACGGCATTTTCCTGCAACTTTCAGTCTCTTTCGCAATATCAATATTTTTTTTGCAAAAAAGGTGGTCTTGTGGTAAAATATTAGTTTGTCGAGATTTTATAGTTTGAGAAACGAGGAAATGAAATGTTCACAAGAGATGACATACGAAATATAGCAATCATAGCACACGTTGATCACGGGAAAACCACACTGGTGGATCAGATGCTGCGCCAAAGCGGTGTATTCCGTGCAAACCAGCAGGTGCGGGACCGGGTCATGGATTCCAATGACCTGGAGCGGGAGAGGGGAATCACCATCCTGTCCAAGAACACTGCGGTCCGGCACAACAACATTAAAATAAATATTATCGACACTCCGGGCCATGCGGATTTCGGCGGTGAGGTGGAGCGTGTTCTGAAGATGGTAAACGGGGTTCTGTTGCTGGTGGACGCCTTTGAAGGGCCCATGCCGCAGACGAAATTTGTCCTGAAAAAAGCTTTGGAGCTGAAGCATCCGGTGATCGTGGTCATCAATAAGATTGACAGGCCGGAGGCAAGACCTCACGAAGTGATTGATGAAATACTGGATTTGTTTATTGAATTGAATGCTACGGAAGATCAGCTGGACTGCCCCTTTGTGTTTGCCTCTGCCAAAGACGGAACGGCATCTCTGGATGCGGATAAGGAAGGCAGGGATATGCAGCCTTTGTTTGATCTGATTCAGAAGTATATTCCGGCACCCAAAGGGGATCTGGACGGACCTCTTCAGATGCTGGTTTCCACCATTGATTATAACGATTATGTCGGCAGGATTGCAATCGGCAAGGTGGAGCGGGGCAGGATTGAGGTAGGCCAGGAGGCATTGCTGTGCAATGTGGATGGGGATCAGCACAGGGTGAAAATTACCAGCCTGTATCAGTTTGAAGGATTGAAGCGGGTTGCCGTGGAGAATGCCGGGCTGGGAGATATTGTAGCGGTCTCCGGAGTGGAAGGAATCAATATCGGAGAGACCATCTGTGCAGTGGACCATCCGGATCCCATGCCTTTTGTCAAAATCTCCGAGCCAACCATTTCCATGACGTTTTCGGTGAATACCAGTCCTTTTGCCGGGCGGGACGGGCAGTATGTCACCTCCCGCAATCTGAGGGACCGCCTGTTCCGGGAGACATATACCGATGTCAGCCTGCGGGTGGAGGAAACGGATTCGCCGGACGCATTCCGTGTTTCCGGAAGGGGCGAGCTTCACCTTTCCATTCTGATTGAAACCATGCGCCGACAGGGATATGAATTTCAGGTGTCCAAGCCTACCGTGATTTATAAGGAGATTAACGGAAAGCTTCATGAGCCCATGGAGAGGCTTACCATTGACATCCCGGAGGAATTTACCGGAATTGTCATTGAAAAATTAGGTTCCCGCAAAGGGGAAATGATCAATATGGTGAACAGCAACAATGGAAGCGTGCGGCTGGAGTTTACCATTCCCGCCCGGGGTTTGTTTGGGTATCGTCCTGAATTCCTGACCGATACCCGTGGGGAAGGAATCCTGAATTCGATTTTTGACGGTTATGAGCCTTATAAGGGGGATATCGAAACCCGAAACCAGGGTTCTCTGGTGGCATTCGAAACGGGAGTATCCGTAGCTTACGGTATTTTCAACGCACAGGACAGAGGTATCATGTTTATCGGACCGGGTGTGGAAGTCTATGAAGGCATGGTCGTTGGGGAAAACAACCGGCAGGGAGATATTGAGGTCAACGTCTGCAAGAGAAAACATGTCTCCAATATGCGGGCTGCCGGCTCGGATGAATCCCTGCGGCTGGTTTCACCGAAGCACCTTAGCCTGGAGCAGGCCCTGGAGTTTATTGACGAGGATGAGCTGGTGGAGATTACGCCCAAAAATATCCGGATTCGCAAGGCAGTGCTGGATACCGCCCAAAGGAAAAAGTCCCTGAACCGGAAGGACACCCACTGAACCGGATGCGGCAAGCAGTAAAAAGTACAAAGCTGGAACGGAGAGAAAAATATTGTATTCTCTCCGTTTTTTCGTAATAATAAATATTTTATTGGATACGCTATGGTTAGCAAAACACATCATGGATAAGGCATACAGCATACAATTTTATTATTTGGGGCTTTTTTCTATGGCAACTGGATGGGAGCTATGTTATAATGAAATCAGTAGAAGTCCCTAATATAATCTATAATGGGAGGCGGTTCACATGATAAAGTTTATCATTGGTCCCAAGGGTACCGGGAAGACCAAAACTCTGGTTGAGATGGCGAACAAATCGCTGAAGGAATGCAAGGGCGAGATTGTGTTCATCAACGGAGAGAACCGGCACATGATTGAGCTCAACCACAGGATCCGGTTCATCAACGCCAGAGAATTTGGCATTCGGGAGCTGAATGTTTTCTATGGTTTCCTTGCGGGAATTATTGCACGCAACTATGATACGGATCAGATTTACATCGATGGGCTTCTGGACATCATTGGCAAGGACAAAAAGGAGATTGAGCGATTCATTTTCGATGTAAAGAAGTTGTCCGACAAATTCGATATACGCTTTATCATAACAATGAACGGAAATCCTGACAGCGTACCGGCTTTTCTGAAGGAATACATCGCGTAGGAAAAGCAGGACCTTCAGCCGAGGGAGATTTCCTTGGCTTTCTTTTTTGTGGTCGTTTCCCATTTCTGTGATACTTTGTTCAGCAGACATTCTGCACAATATCATTCCCTTTTATCTTATGGTCCGGCGATGTTGCCTTATAGATTCATACTGTTTTCTTCCCAAGGAGTCGGTTTTGCCTTCTTTTCGACTTATTATTCTTTCAGAGTGAAATTTTTGCACTATTATGTACAAATTAATCTACATTTATATGTTGACAAATTATAAGAAACTTGATACAGTATTTATGAATTAAACCATGATTATTGTTCCTTTCCTGTATATGCATTTGGTATTGTTTGATATGAAAATTGCAGGCGCTGGCGGAGGGCTTTGCGCAGACAATTTTCTTCAAAAAAATAAAATATCAGGGAGGTAAGGTTTATGAAAGCAAAAAAGTTTTTGTCTGCTTTGTTGGTTGCTGTAATAATTCTATCATGTGCAGCTTGCTCCCATTCCGACAAAAATGCCGGGTCGGATGCAACGTCGGATTCTGCAGGCCCGCCAAAGAACAGCACAGAGAATACAGGGGATAAAACTTCCCCCACTTCGAACAGCGATGAAGACCTCAGCGATACCGTTCGCGGCAACACTTTCCCCGATCAGAAGACGATTGATGCCGTAAATAACTCACTGAACGACAGTTATTTGGGAGATCTTTATGAGACGGAAATTCCTTCTGATTATTCCGCTTATCCTGTCAACAAAAAGGAGCCCATTGAAGTCTGGATGCCGATTGATGCATTTCTGTCCACACTGATTCCATCCTTGGATGAATTTGAGGTTTATAAGCATGCTCAGGAGCTCACGGGCATTAAGGTAAAATTTACTTCTCCGGTGGTAGGACAGGAAGATGATCAGTTTAACATCATGATCACTTCCGGTGATTTGCCCGACATCATTGTGGAAGCCGACAAATATAAGGGTGGACTGACAGCAGGCTGGCAGGACGGGGCTTATCTGGATCTGACGGATATCCTGGAGGAAAAAGCGCCCAACTATGTGCAATTCCGTTCTTCGGATGAAAACCGCAGAAGGACAACGGTTACGGACGATGGCAAGCTTTTGGGTTTCCATGGCCTTTCGCCTTATCCCGAATGGATGTGGTTCGGTGCCCTGGTCAAGCAGGAGGCTCTGGATAAAACCGGTTTTCAGGCAAAGAACATTGTTACCATCCAGGATTGGGAAGATTTTTTGGTCGCGGCAAAGGAAAAGGGTTATAACGAGCCTCTGAATTATGGCTCCACTTATGGTCAGATTTTCACTGATATCATTAATGGAGCCTATGGTGTCTGGGACTGGACTTTTGTGGACGACAACGGCAAAATCGGTTGGGGTCCCGTGCAGCCAAAGGCGAAAGAATATCTGGAACTTATGGCAAAATGGCAGTCCATGGGGCTGATCAATGCAGACTGGACCACAGCGGACTTCAATCAGCGCATGGCGGAGGCGGTCTCCGATGATTGCGCCATGATGATGGACTCTCCTGATACCATGTGGGGCTTCTGGAAATCCGGTGATCTGGATGAAGACTTCGTTGGCATACTCAATCCCGTTTTGAAAGAGGGCGACACCCCGCAGACCAGATATAAAAACTGGGCCAACACAGGACGTCCCACGGCGGTTACAACGCAGTGTGAAGACGTGGATACTGCCATAGCCTGGCTGGACTTCGGTTATACGAAAAAGGGCTGGGAAATGTTGAACTGGGGAGAATACGGGAGTGTACATCTGGTAAACGAAGAAGGACGCCCGTATTATCATAAGGAAAGTCTCATGTATAATGATCCGGACAAGCAGCCTTTGGCGAATCTGATTTGGAAATACCGTGTACATGGCGGGCCCAATATCCGTGATGAACATTTCTCCAATCCATTGATTATACAGGAGGGCAGCTATTCAGGTGATATCCGTGCTTATTGGACGGAAAATATGGAAACAAAACACGCTGTGCCTCCGATTTCCTTTACAACAAAGGAAGCTTCCCGTGAAGCAAAGATTGCTACACAGCTTGACACCATGCGCAAGGAATACTATGCCAAGATAATAATGGGCCAACTTTCTGTGGATGCTTTTGACGAATTCAAAAAAAAGGCGGAAAGTGCTGGTCTGGAAGAGTTCCTTAATCTTCATCAGGCTGCATACGACCGCTATATGGCCCGGTAGAATTTTTGAGCTGCGGAAAAGCCGTTGAATAGGTGCAATGTTTTATTTAACGGCCTTTCTGCCTGCAATAGGGAAGGGAGGATAAGCATGTCTGTTCCGATGAGTACCCGGAAAGGTACAGCTCCTGCCAGACAAGGCAAAATTGCAAGGGACTTTCGTAAAAACTGGTTTCCGTATCTTGCCTTTGTACCGGTTCTGATTTGGTTTATTGTTTTCTGTTATGGCCCGATGTGGGGTGTTTCGATTGCATTTAAGGATTTCAAACCGCTTTTGGGGTTTGCAAAAAGCGAATGGGTCGGGCTTCAGCATTTTCGGGATTTTATATCCGGCCCGGATTTTGGCCGGCAGTTTCGCAATACGGTCCTGCTAAGCTTGTGGAGCCTTGCAATTGGGTTTCCAGTTCCGATTTTATTGGCAATCATGATTAACGAACTGCAGGGAAACTTTTTTAAAAAATCTGTTCAAACAATTACCTACATGCCGCATTTCATCTCCATTGTGGTCATTTGCGGTATCATTCACATTTTCACACAGCCCCACGGGCTGTTGACAAACATGGTTTCCTTTTTTACCGGAGCCACTGCAAATCGTTCCTTACTCGGGGTAGCCGGCTTGTTCCGGCCTGTCTATACTCTCTCCGGTGTATGGCAGAACATGGGTTGGGACAGTATTATCTACCTTGCTGCCATGTCAAATATTTCGCCGGAGCTTTATGAATCCGCTGATCTGGACGGTGCCGGAAGGGTCGGGAAAATATGGCATATAACGCTGCCGGGTATCCGTCCCACTATTCTGATTCTTCTTATTTTTGCTGTTGGCGGCATGATGAATTCCAACTGGGAAAAAATTATTCTGCTGTACAATCCATTGACGTATGAAACAGCAGATGTTTTTTCCACCTATGTTTATCGCAGGGGAATCCGGGAGGGGAGCTTCAGCTTTTCAACCGCTGTCGGGCTCTTTAACTCGGTTATTAATTTTATTTTATTGTTGTTTACAAACGCAATTTCCCGACGATTTTCCGAAACAAGCCTTTGGTAAGGAGGTACGAATTACATGACAGGATATAAACGAAAAACCAGTGCTGATGTGGTTTTTGACATCGTTAACGTGCTGTTGCTCCTGATAATAACCATACTGTGTCTTTATCCGGTATGGCATGTTGTTATGGCTTCCTTCAGCAATCCAACCAGGCTTTCCACTCATAGAGGGGTACTTTTCGCTCCGCTTGCTCCTTCCACATTGGAAGGATACAAAGTACTGCTGAAGGATTCCAAGATCCTCACGAGTTATCGCAATACCCTGGTATATGTGGGCCTTGGAACGCTTTTCAATATGGCATTCACAATTCTGGGGGCCTATACGCTTTCAAGAAAAAGTCTGTATTGGAAAAAAGCCCTTATGGTTATCATTACGATCACCATGTTTTTCAGCGGCGGCCTGATCCCGTGGTTTTTGCTGGTGAAAAACATCGGGCTTTACAACAACCTGTGGGCCATGATTCTTCCAACGGCACTGAACACCTGGAATATGATTGTATTGCGCACCGGTTTTGAGAGCGTTCCGCAGGATTTGGAAGAAGCAGCTGAAATTGATGGAGCCTCACAGGCATATATATTATTCAAAATCATAGTGCCATTGTCCAAGCCTGTTTTGGCGGTAATCCTGCTTTACTACTTTGTAGGCAACTGGAATTCCTGGTTCAATCCAATGATTCTGCTGAAAGACCGCGAGCGTTTTCCACTGCAACTGGTGATAAAGGAAATTCTTGTGCAAAACGACACTGCCGGCGGTGCCACCAGCGGCGGTACACAAATTGTTGTTTCCAGCGTACAGGGCACCACAGCATACAGGGAACTGATCAAGTACTGCACGATTGTTATTTCCACTCTGCCTGTTTTATGCATTTATCCGTTCCTCCAGAAATACTTTACAAAAGGTGTTTTTGTGGGATCTTTGAAAGGATGACGGAAAATGGGGTGAAAGATTTGCAAAATTGTATTAAGATATTGATGATACTGTTGTTCACAGGATTTATTATGATGACAGGAGGTTATGACGGCATGAAGCAGCAGGAAGCGGCCGTATCTGACAATATTGCGGAAAGCGGACTTTTCTTTCAGAATCCTCTTCCGATATCCAATATTGGTGATCCCTATGTAATACACGCCAAAGACGGAAATTATTATATGTACTGCACTTCTGCAAGCGACGGCTATTATTGTTGGGAATCACCGGATCTTGTAAACTGGAATCCCAAAAAGACAAAATGCTATACCTATGGTGCTGCTTCCTGGGCGGACCATAATTTTTGGGCGCCGGAAGTTGTGGAATACAAAGACAAATATTACATGTATTATACGGCGGCAGGGCCGGACATAAGTCTGCGTATTGGTCTTGCCGTTTCCGATTTCCCGCAGGGACCGTACGTTGATATATACGATCACCCGTTGTTTGATTTTGGCTACGCCACCATTGACGCGAATGTTTTCATTGATGACGATGGCAAAAAATATCTTTATTTCGTCAGGGACTGTTCTGAAAATGAAGGATCAGGTATCCAAAAAAGCGAGGTATATGGCATACGTCTTTCAGACGATATGACGGGCGCAGAGGGAGAGCCGGCAAAGCTGCTTTCACCGGAACAGCCATGGGAAATGGCTTCTGATGATCCCATCTGGAACGAAGGCCCGGAAATGATAAAGCATAATGGCATATATTATCTTACCTATTCCGGAAATTACTTTGGCGGCAGATCCTACTCTGTTGGCTATGCAACGGCAAAAAGTCCTCTTGGTCCGTTCAAAAAAGCCGGGGAAAATCCAATTCTGCAGGCGGGTTCTTATGAAAGTATATCCGGAACCGGGCACCACAGCATGGTATACGGGCCGGATGGAGAAAGCCTCTTCTTTGTTTACCATTCACATACCTATCCCCGAGTCGGAGGTGGGAACCGGCAGGTGAACCTTGACCGTGCCTGTTTTGATGAGCAGGAGCGGCTGTGCGTAAGCGGGCCTACAGTGTCTTTGCAGCCTGTTCCGGAAGCAGGGTTCATCGATCATATCGAAATTGCTTGTGGTGGTGACGCAGAATTGCCAGACTTGCACAACGGCCTGATAACGGTACATAAAAAGGATGCGGAGAAAAGGGATACCATTTTGAAAACGGATGCATCCGGAAAAGTGGAACTTAATATCAAGCTGGAGAAGGAAACGGCTGTTGAGGCTGTTTTGATTTATCGCGGGAGTACGGACTTTGACCATGCGGAACTGGTCTTTGACGGAAATATTGTTTTCAGGGATCTTTCGTGTCCTGAAGAGGCTGAACAGCGGTCCCTGATCGCGCTGTTTGAACCGATTATCTGTGAAGGGATTACCGTTACTTTATATGCAGAACCCGAATCCGAAATTTCACTCTCAGAGATACAGCTGCTGTCAGGCGAAAAAACAGGGTAGTGGCAAAACCATGCGGTTATCATAAAAAACCGTGCCTGCACTTATGGCACGGTTTTATTTTTCATCCAAAGTATGCTTCATAACAATGGCCCGTAAAAAAACGGGCCATTTATCGTGCTTTCTGAATTAATAGTACTTTTTCCTGTCCTGCTCCTCATAAAGTTTATTCAGGATTTCGCCGAAGCGCTGGTAGTGGACAATTTCCCTTTCCCTCAGCCAGCGGAGAGGGTCAATGACATCCGGATCGTCTGCCATATCCAGCAGATTCTCGTAGGTTGCCCTTGCTTTCTGTTCGGCTGCCATATCCTCCGTCAGGTCCGCTATGGGATCTCCCTTTGATGCAAAATAAGATACGGTAAAAGGTACCCCTGTGCCGGTGGCGGGCCAGGTGGAGCGCCCATGATCCGCATACCACGGGCCTAACCCGGAATCCTTGAACTCATCCGCAGGCGCGTCTTTCATCAATTGGTGAACCATCGAACCCACCATTTCAAAGTGGGCCAGTTCTTCCGTGCCGATATCATTCAACATAGCGCTGGCCTCCGGGATCGGCATATGATATCGTTGGTTAAGATATCGCAGGGATGCTGCCAATTCTCCGTCAGGACCTCCATACTGGCTGATTACACAGCTGGCCATTCTTGGGTCCGGGTTCTTGATCCTGACCGGATACTCCAATTTTTTTTCATATAACCACATACATCATACCTCCTATCCCTCATTTACGTCCCAGGGCCATGGGTCATTGATCCACTGCCACGGGCACCTGCTGCCGGAACCAAATCCAAAATTAATGAGAGGGCCGTACATTCTCTCATATTCCTGCTTCAGGGCGGCTATTTGCCCGGCATAGGCATTAAAGTCGTTCAAAGCTCTTTGATTGTCGGGATGACTGTCAAGAAACAGGTTCAATTCCACTGCAGCAAATTCATATGCCCGGATTTTGTCAAGAAGCGCCTGCTTTTGATCCATCATTGCAATCCCTCCTGACATCTCATCATATACGGCATGACCAGATCCTCAAAAAGAGTGCCCTGATGAAGGGCTTCCTCCGGTGAAAGGACTCTCGCATACGGCTGATCCAGCACGTAAGCTCTTGCCAGTTGACAGTTTGGCTGGGCGGGAAACCGTGTCTGCACGGAATCCTGTCCCTCCGGCTGCTCCTGATAATCTTCGTACGCCATACAATGCACTCCTTCCTATGATCCAATGCGATATCTACACCAATATGTTATTCCATATCCATGGAATGAGTGCATGATGGCAGACAAATGGCAAAAACAACAGGATGTGATCACAAGGAAAAGGATATTACGATAGTTCCAGCCATTTCTTTAGGTTTTCCCTTACGAACCCGTCATCATTTAAATGAGGATACATGCTTATCACCCGATCAATTTCTTCCGTCTGGCCCGGAGAAAGGGTTTCCTCTGTGTCCAGGCACCAAATGCCTTTCATCAGACCCTGACGCCGAAGCACTTCATGCACTCCGGCAATACAGCCTTTGAATCCGTTGGCCGTATCAAAGAAAGCGGCATTGGCATCGGTAACCTGCGCAGCAAGCGTCAGCAGCCCTGCAGGAATGGCATCCTTTTTTCCTGCTTCCTTCAACTGTTGAAAGATTTTCACTGCCGTGTGGGTCCACACCGCCCAGTGACCCAGCAATCCTCCTGTGAATCTCTGTCTGTACTCCTTCCCATCCCTGCAGAACCGATATTCGGTAAGCAGATCCATGACAATGTGATCGTCATTTCCCGTGTACAGGGCAATGTCCTCCCTGCGGTCCGACAAGGCCACGGCACGTACCACATCAATGGTCTGGTACCGGTTGAAGGAAGCGCATTTGATGCCAATCACGCCGGGAATATCGCAGAGTCTCTGCCAGTAATCATAGGAAAAAATCCTGCCGCCTACCGAAGGCTGGAGATAAAAGCCAACAACCGGAAGCACGGAAGCCACTTCCTCCGTACGCCGGATCAAATCCTTCTCGCTTAGCTGTGCCAATCCACCGGGACTCAGCAATGCGGCATCATACCCAAGCTTTTGTGCCAGCTCCGCCTCGCTTACGGCCTGATCCACAGGTCCGCAGACGCCTGCCACCCGGAATATGCCCTTCCCGGTTTTCCTTTCACAGGTATCCATTTCCTCCGCTGCAATCCGCAGTACCGGTTCCAGCAATCCGATCCGGGGATCCCGAATGGCAAACTGCGTTGTATGCACCGCTACCGCCAGACCTCCTGCCCCAGCATCCAGATAATACCGGGAAAGAGCCCGCTGTCGCCGTTCATCCAGTTTTCTGTCCGGATTCAGCGCAAGGGGATGAGCCGGGATCACCGTCCCTTCCCGAAAACGTTTCAGGGCATCCTGTCGAATTGTCATCAATATTTCCCCTT
>DAINCI010000030.1:0-17498 GCA_036732425.1 Bacillota bacterium | reverse complement strand
CCAGAACCTCGGAAAAAAAGTCACATTGCAGAAACGCCATTTTCTTCATCCTTTCCCTGTTGTTCAATCGTGATTGTATGGCTGGCCTTCTGGCCCCGTCCGTTACGTCATGGAATGGTCTTTATGGGAGAGAACAGTCCGTTGCCTCCCCGTTATCCTCCATCCCGTCTCTGACCCATCCCTGTTATTCGATATGAAGCAGCGAAATTCCTGCATGCCTCCTGTGTATGCCTCCCGCTCTATCCTATACCTATCTCCCTCTCTCCTGCCGTTTCTGCCTCAGCGGATTTCCTTATGGAACCGTTGGGAAAGAACCATTTTACCTGTTCTCTCCTTTGCTTTTCCCTTACGGATCCGGTAAAATAAAGATGACCGGCGAAGCAAGTCGGTCCATCATACCAACGGAAAGGAGATGGTCTGATTTGATTATGTTGGGAAGGTGGTCTGCCCTTTAGCAGACCAAAAACAGGGAGGGTTCCCCTCCCTGTTTTATATTATCTCCGGGCTTTTTCGTATTTCTCATTTTCTCCATTTTTATCTGGCCTGTTTTCCTCTTCTGCCCGGTCATTCATTCAACGGGTATTATACATCAGCCCGCTGGTATTCTGAACATACTCCCTGTGAAACAAATGAGTGGAGGAACCCAGCCCGGTAATCCGGAAATTGATCCGATTGTCCTGCTGCTCTTCCGCCAGAACCGTCGTGACACTGGAAGGCGGAAGCCAGACACTTCTCCAGAGAAACGGAACCGAAACTCCCAAAAGATAGGAGATTGCCGTCAATCCGGAACCATAATGGCAGAAAACAGCGATTTCCTCCCGGGAAACATGATCTGTCCCATAAAAAACATCCTGTTCCTTTCGGATCCCATAGTCCCGTAAAAACCGGCTCATGCCGTCTTTCAGACTGCGGAGGTAATCCTCCGCGTCCGGATGGGAAAACCAGTTGCATAAAACCCAGTCCTCCCCGAGACGTTCCAGCTCGTCTGTCTTGTATCTGGGCAGATTCCACGCAATCACCGGAACATCCAGCCCGGTGTACTGCGGTTTGGTCATAAATGCACCTGCCTCGTGAATCCAGGGGAGAATTTCCACCTCCATCCCAAGAGCCCTGGCCGTATATTCCGCAGTTTTCCTGGCCCGGCCCATGGGAGAAGAAAAGAGCCGGGTAACCGGAAGCAGGCGCATATAATCCGAAAGCTTTTTCGCTTCCTCTTCCCCCAGTTCGGTAAGTGCATCGTTTTTGTAATCCGGATCGCCATGCCGGATAATATGAATCTTCAAAGGTCTCCTCCTTTATGCGACCGGCAGGGCATCAAAGCGCCGTTTCAGTTCGCAGCCCAGCTGATACAGCAGCTGAAGCGCGGCATTCTGGCAGCTGACCGGTACCTTCCGAATCAACATATGCGCTTCAAAGGTCAGCTCCCCGGCATATCCGATATCCCGCAGACCGGCCAGCAGCTGATCCCAATCGATGTTTCCGTAGAAAGGAGCAGTATGCTGATCCGTTTTCCCGTCGCTGTCCTGAACATGCAGGACTTTCAGCCGGCTGCCCAGCTTGTTCAGCTCCTTGCGCTGATTGACACCCTGCAGATTGGCATGACCGGTATCCCAGCAGATGCCAACCTGTTTGCTGCCAAAACTGTCCACCAAATCAACAAGATCCCCGGTATGGGCGCAGTAAACCCCTCTGTGATTCCGGCTGAATTTATCAGACATATTCTCAATGGCAATGCCTGCGCCAAGCTTTTCCGCCAAATTCACCAGCGGATCAAAAAAGCGATGGTTCTCTGCCTTCAGATTGCGCACATGCTCCGGAGACGAAAAATCCCCTTCTGCGGTGCCTGCATGATAAACAACCCATGGAATCCCCAGTTCCGCAGCGGCTTTCAATGTTGGTCCGCACATTTCCCTCAGGTGGTCACCGCGTTCGCCCTCTGCAAAAATATTGAACAGGGGACCATGTGCCTGATTGAGTACAACACCATATTGTTTTGAAAACTTCCGGATGGACTGCACCCAGTCCTGCCACTGCTCTTCGGAGCAGGGAAAATAACCGTTTCCGGTCTTTTGGTCCACCCAGTCGTTGAAGTTGATATCCATATGCCGAAAGCCTGCATCGTATACACGCTTCATCTGTGAAGCCACCGGACCCTGTCCGAACATTACATTGATTGATGTGGATACATTCATGGAAAAGCTCTCCCCTTTTCTGAAAATTGGAACAGAGGGAAAACAATCCTTCCCCCTGTATTTAAGGATCATACCAAACCTTATCTTATCTCATTTCATGAAATTTGTCATGACAGAATTACATCTATTTTACTGCGTATACCAAGTCAATCTGTAAAACGAACAGCAAAAGGGTATCGCAGGTATATGCGATACCCTTTCCCGGAGTTTAAATTCAGGCCTGCGTAATGGCGAGTGCACCGTATAAAGGTAGATTTAGCCTGTTGCCAAGCTTCTTACCCGTTGCAATGTCCTTTGCATCAAAAGAAAGTTCCACCGTCTCTTCTTTGTCCCCAAAGTTCATTAAGAACCAGAACCTATCGCCGTTCTTAGCGACCTTCCTGACTATCTCAACTCCTGCAGGCGCATTTTTCATGGCAGGCTCTATGTTACAATCCTTAGCCAAACAATCCATCAGGGCTATCGTTGCTTCCTCATCCAGATCGCATCCAATATAAAAACATTTCCCTTTGCCATACTCATTTACGGTAATAGCTGGTTTTCCTGTATAGTATTCGCTCTCATAGGTCGCCACAGGCTTCGCAGTGATTGGCTTAATAATATCTGCCCAAATGGAAGCTTTGCCCTTGCCAAATGCGCCCTCAACTTTTACCTTATAGTCATTGAGAGAGTCAAACTCCTCCAGCTCAATGCCGGCAACATCCTTGTAACAAGCCATCTACTTGATGACAGCTATATTTTCACGCTCGAAAGACAGAGCGACTGCAATAAGAAAGATCGCACCCTTGACACCTTGTTGTACAAGATCGTTCAGGCCCCAGATGACCAGACCGTTCATCAGGAAAGCCAGCATCGCACTGCCCAGAATTACTGCTCGTATCCTGGAACTCGCGCCGCCGGAAAGTGGCATACCACCAATAACTATGGCAAGCAGGACATTCATTTCAAGACCGGTACCTGTGGTGGGAGCGACCGAGCCGGCGCGGATCATTGAAAAGAAACCACACAGGCCAGCTGACATGCCACTAAGCGTAAGTGCAAGCACCTTCATCTTATTGAAAGGAACGCCTGACTGAATGGCAGCAGTGCCACCTGACCCAATGGCTTTGCAGTATTTACCGAACTTGGTAAACTCAAATGCAACGATCGTAGCCGCAACGAGTAAAATCGCAACGATTATTTTGAGGACAGTGCCGTCCAGCCAACTCCATGACATTGGAATAAACATACTTGACACGGCAAGAACCTGCACAACACCACGAAAAGTAAATTGGGTACAGAGAGTAACAATATTGGCCGGAGCCTTGAAAAGAACATGCATCACACCGTTCAGGGCGCCAATAAGGGCACCAACTGCCAGTGCAGCAAAAATTGATATAAACACACCACCACCGCTGGACAGTGCACCAACCGTAGCCGCCATACCAGCCACTGAGCCCATTGAAAAGTCCAGGTTCCCCTGCGCAATGACAAAGGCCATTCCGCACGCCCCGATTACGATTGAAAAAATCTGATTAAAAACTGTCTTAAGGTTCTCCGGCATCAGCAGCTTACCATCGGTGGTAATCTGAAAAAAGGCAATGATAAAAATGAGACCGATAAATGGAACCAGAGAATGTATAATATTGCCACGATGTTCTTTGTCATTCCACAGCTCAATCAACTTATTCCTCTTTTTCCCTTCGGCTATCGTCGCATTCATTTTATATTCCTCCCTTAAATCATGTATTCAATTATTGCAGATTCTGTCATTTCAGGGCCTCGCAGAAACTCTTTTTGCAATTTGCCGTCTTTCAGTACCAAAACGCGATCACTCATTCCGATAATTTCCGGCAGCTCCTCGGAAATCATGAGAATCGCTTTATCCTCTTTTTTAAGCTTCTCCATCAGATGGTAAATTGCGGCCTTGACGCCAACATCAATACCTCGTGTGGGACAATCCAGAATGAGGATTTCTGAGCCATTACCAATCCACTTGGCCAAAACCACCTTCTGCTTGTTGCCACCAGACAGATACATTACACATTGGTCGATGCTGCGCATTTTGATCTGCAATCGTTCTGCACCTCGCAAAGCTAATTTTTTCTCTTTCTTTGGAAAAATAATAAATCCCTTTTTTAACATATCCAGTGAGGGCAGTGAGATATTGTCCTGGATACTGGATAGCAGCATCAATGCTTCCTGATCACGATTTTTGGAAACATAGCCTATTTTGGTGTTTATAGCTGTGCTCGGCTTTTCGATCTTAATAGGCGCTCCATTTCTATAGGCGATTACATTTCCGGAAATGGGTGGGATCAGACCAAACATCACTTTGCCCAACTCATGAATACCGCAGCTTGTCAGGCCCGCAAGGCCAAGTATTTCGCCTTTGTGAAGCTGTAATGAGATGTTTTTAAGAATGTCGACGTTGATGTTTCTACACTCGAGAACCACTTCATCACTGTATTCATGGTTATAGTCTGAACGGTAGTATTCGTTACCAATCTCACGGCCAACCATTAATTGCCGAATCTGTGAGGGAGTACAATTTTCGGATTTCAGTGTGTCAATGTAACAACCATCGCGCATAATTGAGATACTATCGCATTTATCCATAACCTCTTCAAGGTTGTGAGAGATAAAGATGACTGCCTTATTCTCGTCCCGCATCCTGTCAATAATTGCATACAGAACATTACGCCCCTTCTGGGAGAGCGCTGTAGTAGTTTCGTCCACGATTAGAACTTCTGGATTAAGACACATTGCACGTGCTATCTCGACGATTTTTCGATCTTCAAAGTTCATTTTGTTGACGGGTTTTTCCGCCTCGATATAGTCGACTCCAATTTCCTTCAGGATATGTTCTGCTTCCAAATTCATTCGTTGGGTATCAATAAGACCTGCCTTACCTTGAAAGGCATCCTCTTTGCCCAGAAAAATGTTGGCAGCCACGCTCATGCCATCGATCGTGCCCATCTCCTGAACGATCATACAGATCTTATGGTTTTTGGCGTCGATATTGTTCACTGGTTTACAGGGCTCACCGTGCAGCCACATACGTCCCTTGTCCGGTTGAAATTGTCCGGAGATGACGTTGGACAAAGTGGACTTTCCAGAACCGTTTTCTCCGATTAAGCCTCGGATTTCGCCGGATTTAAATGCAAGCGTAACATCTTCAAGAGCCCGGGTTGTGGCGAAAGACTTAGTGATTCCTTCCAACCTTAATACAGATTTCTGCTTCATTTGCTGATCACCTCATTCTTCTTTGCTGTTGTATGAGCTTGATAGTTCCATAACTTTTACCCTGAATCCAACACGCTGGAATTTGCTTTAATACAGACTCAGTGAATTTGGGAAACATAGATTTACACTTTCAGGTTTTATATCATTCGTCACTTCAATAGCTGTCAAGATTTATTAAAAAAATAAAGTGTATTCTGATCTTTAGCACTATTATTCCACCTATTTGTGTTAATGTCAAGAAAAATTCATATGTTTAACACAAAAAGTGAGATGAATGAATTGAAAATTTATAATTATCGAGGAAAGAAAAACGTATGTGGGGAACGGGTCAAAGAAGCACGACAGATTTGCCATCTGTCTCAGTCAGACTTAGCTGCAAAGCTTCAAATAAAGGGGATAACAATAGAAAGAGACAGTATCAGTCGGATTGAGATTGGCACAAGATTTGTCGCAGATTATGAGCTCATGATATTGTCAGAAATATTGAATGTAAGCGTAAATTGGCTGTTGGGACTGGAATAAAGGCTTCTCCTTCATCGCCCATGAGCATTGAGGGAGATACTGGTCCTTTGCATTTCTTCGCTGGAAAGAAAGCGATTATAGAGGCGGGTTTCAAAAATACGGTTTGCTACTATAACATTACCATTATTGTTTTTGATAAGTATTCCATTCAAACAAGCGGCTGATCCATACCGGTCACACTGGTACTATAACAGAAAACCAATTGTAAATCCCTATTGACAGGGTGAGATATTTTACTATATAATTTTAATAAAGGTTGAGATGAAAAATTCAGCAGAAAGGAGTGCAGGATAAAATGATCAACGCAGAAAATAAGCCGGAGGGCCCGTGCTTCTAACTGAATAATGGACTTCAGAGCTTTTTGGCGCCTTTGAAGTCGTATCTTTGCAACCATCTATTGATCACGGATAATTTTTTGTCAGCACAAACACGAATGGTTGAAGTCGTGTTTTTTTATTACTCACCCCGTGGATGGTTCCGCGGGGTTTTTTGCACCCTTTTTTAAGGAATTTAAGAAACAGGAAAAGGAAAGGAGGGGACCCGAATGACAGAAATTTCAGTTGCTTCTTCGAATATGGCGTCTTGTTTCAAGGAGGGAATGATCATTGGGTTACAAAAACGGGAAGGATGTCCTTCCCCGTGAATTGCTCCGGGAGCTGCAAAAGTATATACAGGGTGAGTTGGTCTATATACCAAAAGAAGGTACTGCCCGGGCCGGATGGGGAGAAAACAACGGCGCCCGGTCTGAGTTAAAAAAAAGGAACCATGAAATATACCACCGGTATACCAACGGAGCAAAAATAGAGGAATTGGTCAGCCGATATCATCTGTCGGAAGACAGTATCCGTAAAATCATCGTCAGGACGTCCCGTGAACAGACATGCTGAGAGGAGTGTACCCCACTCCTTTTCCGGGGAAGTGGACGATTTCAACGGCGGGCAGATCGGGGAAAAGGCTCAGCCTTTCATCAGCTCATGATACCGGTTCGCAGAATGCGGAAGAACCGTGCCCATCCGGGACGGTCTTTCCGCATTTTTATCGTCATTCGTTGACGATCCGGTCTCCTTCTTCTTCCATGAACTGATTGGTATACAGCCGATAGTAATAGCCTTTTTTATCAAGCAGCTGCCGATGATTTCCTTCTTCCGTCACCTTTCCGTCCACAATCACCAGGATGCGGTCGGCAGTACGGATGGTGGACAGCCTGTGGGCAATGATAAAGCTGGTTCTGCCTTCCAGCACATTCTGAATCGCTTTTTGAATCATCTGTTCCGTCTCCGTATCGATGGAAGAGGTCGCTTCATCCAGCACAAACAGCCTGGGATTGGCCACGACGGCCCGGGCAAAGGATATCAGCTGCTTCTGACCGGTGGACAGCCGGTTGCCACCCTCCCCTACTTCCGTATCATAACCCTTTTCCAGTTTGCTGATAAATCCGTCCGCGTTGACCAGCCGGGCCGCTTCCCGGACTTCTTCGTCCGTTGCCTCCAGTCTTCCGTAACGGATATTTTCCTTCACGGTCCCACTGAACAGATGCGGCGACTGCAGCACATAGCCCAGATTGGACTGCAGCCAGAGCTGCGATCGATCCCGGTAATCCACGCCGTCTATCAGTATCTGGCCTTTCGTGGGCTCGTAGAACCGGCAGATCAGGTTTACTATGGTGCTTTTCCCCGAACCGGTCTCTCCCACCAATGCAATGGTCTCCCCTGCCTTTACCTGCAGATTGAAATTCTCCAGTACGGTTTCCCCGCCCTGGTAAGAAAAGCTGACATCCCGAAACGTCACATCCCCTTTGATGGGCTCCCAGTTCTCCCGGATAGGATGAAACGCATCCCCGTAGGTTTGCAGTACATCTGGCCGGTCCTCGATTTCCAGCGGGGTATTGACCATGGACAGCACCCGCTCCGCCGATGCCTGGGCGGACTGGAGCTCGGCAAAAATACGGGCAATATTTCCGATGGGCTCAAAAAACTGAATGGTATAGGTAATAAAGCTCGCAAGAGTTCCGAAGCTGATGGCAGAATGGATCACCATTCCACCTCCAAGCCATAGTGCCAGGGCCGTTCCGATACCGCCCAGCGCCGATACGATGGGATAAAAGATGGAGGAAAAAATCGCGACCCGGATGGAAGCGTTCCGCATCTCCCCGGTAAGGCTTTCAAATTCTTCCAGGTTGCGTTCTTCCCGGACCAGGGTCTTGGTCGTCCTGGCACCCTGGATTCCTTCGTTGAATGCTCCGGTGATCCGGGAGTTCACCTTTCGGACCTGCCGGTATCCTTTCAGGATTCTCTTCTGAAAATAAACACTGGCCAGTGCCAGGAACGGGACAACGGACATTACGATCAACGCCAGCTTCCAGTTCAGCACCAGCAGGACCACGACGATTCCCAGCATCATGGTCACGCCCCAGGTCAGATCCACAAGGCTCCAGGATATGGTTTCCCCCAGACGCTGGGAGTCCGATGTCATCCTGGCCATAATCCAGCCCACCGGAGTCTTGTCATAATAGGAAAAGGACAATTCCTGCAGTCTTTCAAATCCGCTTTTGCGAATATCATAAACCAGGCCGTTTTCCACTTTTCCCGCCGTGCGGATCAATATCCAGGTATTCCCTGCCTGGCAGACAACCAAAAGGCCATAAAGAACCCCGTATCTTCCCAGACCTTCCAGTCTCCCCGGCGTGATAAAGTAATCAATGGCATATCGGGTCATCAGCGGGAACACGACATCGATACCACCGGTCAGGATCATGATAAAAGCAATGGCAATCAGCTGCTTTCGATAGGATTTTGCGTAACGGAGGAGCTGTCTCCACAGCCCCAGGTCAAGTCCCTTGGTGTATTCCTGCTCTTCCGGATAACTCATAAATTGAACCTTCCTTATGATTGATACATTTTATTGACACTGATACATTATTATTGATAGATTATTCATCCAAAATTCATACGAAATCCAAACAAATCGCACAGGCCCTTTGGCTTAACGGCCACTTATCGGCCAATGCAGCCGGTGCTCGTCAGACCAGGGTGCCGGGTACAGATTCCCTGTCTCAGCCAACCAGCTGGCCGTTGTCCTGCAGATCCTTCTCCAGGCTGTTCTGTATGGACCAGATCCGCTGATACAGGCCGGGCTGATGAATCAATTCCTCATGGGTGCCGGACTGAATCAGCCGTCCGTCATCCAGGACCAGGATCCGGTCTGCTTCAGACAGGGTTGCAATCCGGTGGGATATGATAAAAGTCGTAACATCCCTGCTTCTCTTCTTCAGTTCCTTCCGGATCGCGGCATCGGTCTCCGTATCCACCGCACTGAGGGAATCGTCAAAGATCAGGATATCGCTGTCCTGGATCAATGTTCTTGCAATGGCCACCCTTTGCTTCTGTCCGCCGGACAGGGTAACTCCCTTTTCCCCCACAAAGGTTTCATACCCGTCGTCAAATTCCTCAATGACCTTATGAACGGAAGCGATACGGCTTGCTTCATAAATCTCCATCTCACTGACATTCCGCTTGGCAATGCCGATATTTTCCTTAATGGTGCGGGAAAACAGAAACGGCTCCTGCAGGACGATGCCCACCTTTTGGCGCAGCCACTTCTTGTCAATCTTCCGCAGCTCCACCCCGCCTATGGTGACGGACCCGCCTTTGTAGTCATACAGCCTCTGCAGCAGATGAACCAGGGAGGATTTCCCTGAACCGGTGGGACCCAGGATGGCAATGGTTTCCCCTTTCTTCACTTCAAAGGAAATATCCTTCAGAACCGGGTGCCCTTCTTCATATTCAAAGCGGACGTTCCGGAATACGATGTCCCCGGCAATGGAAGGCTTCCCGCAATCCGGGTCCTGGCTTTCCGCAGGGACATCCAGGATCTCCTGGATCCGGCCCACGGACACCAGGGTTTTGCCCATATCGGTCAAAATCCGGCCCATCTGGCGAATGGGCCAGAGAAGCATGTTCACATAGGAATTGAATACCAGAAAGGTGCCCAGTGTAATGGAACCCGTCGCGGTATAATAAACGCCCAGTACGACGACAATGCCGATCTGCAGCATGGCGAGCAGATCCGACAGGGACCAGTACAGGGCCATCAGCTTTGTAACCTTGTAGGACAGATCCCTGTATTCCGTATTCTTCTGATTAAACTTTTCATTCTCATAAGCCTGACGTCCAAAGGCCCGGACAACCCTTACCCCATTCAGATTTTCCTGAATCATATTGGACAGCCTTCCCTCGGATTCATCCGCCTGCAGAAAGGCTTTCTGAACCATTCGGAAGAAGATGAAGGAAAAGAGAAAGAGAACCGGAGCAACGGCAAGGGAAACGATGGTCATGCGCACATTCATGGAAAGCATGATGGAAAGCGCCATAACCAGCATGAACAGGGCACGGCCCACATCCACCAGCTGCACCGCCAGAAAGCGGCGGATGGTCTCCATATCGGAGGTACAACGCTGAATCAGGTCCCCGGTCTCCGCCTTGACATGATAATCATAGTCCAGGCTCTGCAGATGGCCGTACACCCGATCCCGCTGATTTTTCGCAATGGACTCCGAAGCCTGGGCGGACCATTTGCCCCTGAAAAAGACAAACAAGCCATTGATCAGATGGATGCCAAGCAGCACCAGGCCGCAGATCCATATATTGCGTTTCAAATAGTCCATGCCGCCCATGGACCGGAGAAGGCCGGCAGTCCAGGCAGGCAAATCCGCAGGCTCGTTTCCGATCACAGAGTCCACGGTGAACCGGACGATCAGCGGGGATACCATTGAAAGAAAGGTGGATATCCCGACACACAAAATGGATCCGAGATACAGCAGACGGCTCCCCTCCATAAAGCTCATCAGCAGTTTGCTATTTTTCATGGTATTGTCACTTCCTGTTCTTAGTCTGTATGGTCCCAATGGCATAAAAAAAGCCACAGGTTTTGATCCTCCCATGGCTTCAGCAAACGATATTTCTCACGACAGCACATTGTTGCATGGCTGCTCATGCATCTTTCTGCAAAAAGCCACAGGTACTCTCCACTGCAGTCCCATGGCTTTTCTTTGTCAAAAAAGCAAAACCGGCAATCGGAAAAGATTATCCGATCGAGGAACATATGGAGAAAGGAAAAGAGTATGCAGGGATTCCGGCATCAAGACTGTCATCCGTATCGGCAGAAACATCAGCAGTCCGTCCTGTCATTCTGAACTTCATACGGTTTATCCTCATCTCCAGGTTCCTCCTTTTTCTTGAAATATTCCATATAATTTGCAAACTTTCATAAAGCAATGATAACAAGATTTCCAAATGCCTTCCAAAGAATAGTATACGGTGTCCGCCAGAGAAAAGCAAGCAGAAATTTACAGGTATATTGATTATAACCATTCTTTCCGGAACCACCGGCAGCGGCCTTGCTTTCCGGCATACTTATTTCCCGCTTTGTCTGCTGAGATTGCACTGAGAGGAATTTTCATTGCTTTTCCTCCCGAATTCATGTATACTGAATGAAAATTTATACATTACTTTTCAATAGATTTGGGAGGCTGGAAAATGTCAGTTATCAAAAAATCCTCAAAACTGGACAATGTCCTGTATGACATCCGGGGTCCCGTTATGGATGAAGCCAAACGTATGGAAGATGAAGGCTACCATATTCTCAAGCTGAATATCGGCAACCCGGCCCCCTTTGGATTGAACGCCCCGGACGAGATCATTCAGGATGTAATTTCCAATGTACGGAACGCCCAGGGGTATACCGATTCCAAAGGTATCTTCCCGGCACGCAAAGCCGTAATGCAGTACTGTCAGCATAAGAACATCGAAAATGTATCGGTGAATGATATTTTTATCGGCAACGGCGCCAGTGAGATGATTATGATGTCCTTGCAGGCCCTGCTGGACCATGGAGATGAAATCCTGGTGCCTGCGCCGGATTTTCCGCTGTGGACCGCATCGGTCAATCTGGCCGGCGGGACCGCTGTTCATTATCTGTGCGACGAGGAATCCGACTGGTACCCCGATATCGAAGACATGAAAAAGAAAATCACTCCCCAGACCAGGGGCATCGTCATTATCAATCCCAACAACCCCACAGGAGCAAACTATCCTGAATCCGTCCTTCAGGAAATTGTGAGGCTGGCAGTGGAACATCACCTGATCCTGTTTTCGGATGAGATTTATGACCGGATTCTTTACGACGATGAGAAACATGTATCCACTGCATCCCTGATCGATGATGAGGTGCTTTGTGTAACCATCAACGGGCTGTCAAAATCCCACCGGATCGCCGGGTTCCGGGCCGGATGGATGGTTCTGAGCGGGGACAAGTCCGGTGCCTCGGATTACATTGAGGGCATCAATATGCTGGCATCCATGCGTCTGTGCAGCAACGCCCTGGCCCAGTTCACCATTCAGACGGCTCTCGGCGGCTATCAGAGCATCCGGGAATTCATTGTACCGGGAGGACGGCTGAGAGAGCAGCGGGATATCGTTTATCAAATGCTGAACGCCATTCCCGGATTGTCCTGCGTAAAGCCGAAAGGTGCGTTCTATGCCTTCCCCAAAGTGGATACCGGGAGATTTCATATAACGGACGACATGCAGTTTATCAAGGATCTCCTGACGGAAAAGAAAGTGCTTCTTGTTCAGGGAACCGGCTTCAACTGGCCGGCTCCGGATCATTTCCGGGTGGTTTTCCTGCCGGCGAAGGAAGACCTGAAAATGGCCATCCGGCGGATCGGCTCTTTCCTGGAAGACTACCGGCAGGAAGACGGAGGGAACCCTTCGGAGGGAACCCTTCAGAGGGAACTGCCGCTGAAATAAAGCCCACGGCTTCGATTCGATTAAGGCTTTGATGAAATGGTTCACCGGACTCAGGATTGCGAGATCCTTCCGGACAGGAATCCTTAGGATCTCCCCGGTTCAGAGGTATCTTTTCCGCCTGACCGGGGAGTTTTCATATCCGAACCGGACGGACTCTGGAAAATCCGGAGGCCGAACTGCGGCAGGACAGCAAGGACATGATCAAAAATATCTGCCTGTATCTCCTCACAGATTGCCCAGTCCGTGGTATCGGCAAAGCAGTAGATCTCCACCGGAAGCCCGTATTGGGACGGAGCCAGCTGCCGCACCATCCGGGTCATATCCCCGCGCAGCGAAGGGTGATGTTTCAGATAAGCCTGGATATATTCCCGGAAGATTACAACATTGGAAATCCGGAGGCTTTCCCCTCCCGCCTCCCGTTTCTGCCGGATACCGCGGATGTACTCCTCTAAATAATCCATTTTTTCAAATCGGTCCAGCATCTCTTCGTTACAAAATTCGATACTGTCCATATTGATGAAAATGGGGCTCTGTATCTTCCGTCCGCCGGATTCCACCATACCCCTCCAGTTCCGGAAGGAATCGGTTACCATGGCACGGGTCGGTATCATGACAACGGTTTTATCCCCGCCCCTCAATTTCACCGTACTCAGGGTAATGTCCACCACTTCCCCTTCCGCGTTATATTTTGGCACCTCGATCCAGTCCCCCACATGAACCATATCGTTCCCGGAAAGCTGCACTCCTGCAACGAAACCCAGAATTGAGTCCTGAAAAATCAGCATCAGCACGGCGGAGAACACGCCAATCCCGCTGAGCAGCGCCCAGGGAGACCGCTCAATCAATGCCGAGACAATGATAATGGCAGCCAATATGGACAGGACAATCTTTCCGACCTGAAGAAGCCCCTTGATTGGCTTCTCCCTGGAGATGGAAAAGGACCGGTAAATCCTCTCAATCTCGTCCAACAGCGTAAACAGGATCCGGATCATCGTGAATATAATGAAGCAGAACACCAGCCGCTGGATCCAGCCCTGCTGCTTTGGAAATGCCGGTGCCGATACATGAATGACAACGGCAGCCGCCAGCCTGGAAAGCAGTACAATGAGCTTTTCGTTTCGAAGGGCACTGCCCCATTTGCTTTTGATAAATTTTCCATACACTTCAACCATCCGGGTAAGAATTCGCCTCACAACATAATACGCAAGGGTACTGCCCAGCAGAATCAATACAGCAACCGCCGTGTTAGACAGAACCTTTGACCATATTTCATAGAATCCATGTTGAAGTAAAAACTGTTGAATTGACTGTACCATAACGCCCTTTCCCTCTGCTTTTTCTGTTTTTTTCACTCATCGCTTTCTAATATTATGTTTCGTCTCCCGCCTGCCCGTATCTCATGGCTCCTGCGCGGCAGGCACCGGTCTGCCTGCCTTCGTTCCAGACCAGTCTGCCATCCAGAAATGCCATATCCAGTCCGGACGCCGGACGTTTGGGATCATCATAGGTTGCCCTGTCCTTCAGCCTCTGCGGATCAAAAATAATGATATCCGCATAATTCCCCACCGCCAGGGTTCCCCGTCCGGCAATGTGAAAGCGCTGCGCGGTCATCTGCGTCATTTTGTGGATCGCCGTTTCCAGACGAAGTACCCTCCGGTTCCGGACCAGCTCATGGATCACTCTGGGGAAGGATCCGTACAGTCTGGGGTGGGGCGAGTCTGCATTGCCGTACAGGGAATCGGAAATAATCATGGAATAGGGCAGCCGCGCGATGGCATCCACATCCCTCTGATCCATACTCATGAGGAGAATCCCCACTCTGCCCTGTTCCTTCACCAGCAGCCGGCACATAAAATCCGCCGGATCCCCGCAGCCCTGCTCTTCCGTTGCTTCCTGAACGCTTTTTCCCACATACGGTTTGTCTTCCTCCCGATGGACCGAGCTGATCCGGATCCGGTCCCATCCGATATCCAGGACCATGTTGTCCCAGCCCTTATGTTCCCGGTAAATCTCCCGCTTCAGCCGTTCCGCTCCGTCGGGAGTATCCAGCTTACGCAGAGTATCCTGAAAATCCGGCTCCTGTATGACAGGAGGAAGCAGTGTCATCAGAGTGGTGGATCCTCCGGTATAGGGATAGAAGTCCACGGTTACATCCTGCCCGGCAGATCTGGCTTTTTCAATTTTATCCATTGCCTGATAAATGGTTTTATGCCAGTTTTTCAGGCCCACTGCCTTAAAATGGCTGATGTTCACCGGTATCTCCGCATCCCTGCCGATTTTCAGCACTTCCTCCACGGAGGACACCAGACTGTTTCCCTCCCCACGGATGTGGCAGGTCAGAATCCGACCCATTTTTGCCGCTTCCCGGACCAGTTCTGCAAACTCTTCCGTGGTGGAATAGCATTCCGGAACATACATGATCCCCGCAGAAACGCCAAAGGCACCGTCCTCCAGTGCTTCCCGGAGATATCCCTTCGCCCGGTTCATTTCAGCCGTGGTAAAAGGTGTCTTTTCAAATCCCTTTGCCGCAATCTTCACAGCACCGGTTCCAATCATCTGTCCCACATGAAGAACCGGATTCGCATCCTCCAATGCTTTCCTATATTCGGGAAACCCGGAAAACTTCATCCATTCCGGTGCTTTCCCGAGACACGGTTCAATGAAATCCAGCATCTGCCGCCCGGTATCCTTCGTATACGGAAATGGCGACATGCCGCAGTTCCCGCCGAGCACCGCCGTAATTCCCTGCGCCAGTTCCAGATTGCCGAACTCCGGATCCGAGACGGCAGCGATGTCGCAATGCCGATGGGAATCGATAAAACCAGGCGTCACCGCTTTTTTGCCGGCATCCACCACCCAGTCGGGATTCCATTCATTGTATGTATCGGTTGTATTTTTATGAGCTATATTTTTATCGGCAGGAATTCCCTGCCGGACACGGATCGCAGCGATCCGGTCGTTTTCAATCAGAATATCCCCGTTGTAGGCCTTTCCGCCGCTGCCGTCGTAAATCATGCCGTCCTCTATCATTATCCTCACAGGAACCTCTCCCCCATCTTTTCTCCTCCGTCTCTTTCGATTATATCATCCTGTTTCAAATTACGAAACCCGAAACGACCTGCAATCACTAAAAAAGCATTGTATGATTTGTCCAATGCACGGAATCATACTATAATAGCAAATGTTCCAATGAACTTTTGCTGCTGCAAAACAGTAACCAGCTATATCCAGGGAGGGGTACAATGGTCAAAAACAACGGAAAATCCGGTACAATAAAAAACGGCGAAGGGAGCGTTGTGTTTGGGGTCTTTACGGATCTGCACATGGATATTATGCACGATTCCCTTTTCCGGCTGAGAACGTTTCTGGACGCGGCAAAACGCCGCAATGTGGATTTTATCGTCAACCTCGGAGACTTTTCCTATCCGGACAGGGACTTTCTGAACCGGGAAACCAACGGGAGATTCTCCAGCTGCAAGAGGGATCCCAGGGCCTTCCAGTGCAGCCGGGATGATGAAAAGCGTGAGGCAATCCGCATGCTGCATTCCTGTAAAAAACCTGTTTGCCATGTATTGGGCAATCATGACATGGATATCTGTACCAGAGATCAGGCACTGAAATTTCTGGGAGCCGGCCGTGCCTATTATTCCTTTGATATGGGACATCATCATTTCATTGTGCTGGACTGCAATTATGTACGCGGAAAGGATGGCAAATTCCTGCATTTTGAGCACTGCAACCATTACCAATATTCCAATGAGGATTCCCCGTTTCTTCCTCCGGAGCAGCTTTCCTGGCTGGAAAAGGATATTATGGCTTCCCCATGGCCGTCTGTGATCTTTTCCCACCCGTCCCTTTCGGATACGCATATGGGGTTACAGAACCGGGAAGAAGTATGGAGGATGTTCCGCAGGATCAATAAAGACAAAAAGCGTGTGATTCTGTGCATGAACGGCCACAGTCATATCGATGGTGTGACCCTGCGCGACAGGATCTGCTACGCCAACGTGAATAGCATCTCCAATATGTGGCTTGGAGAGCAATATTCTTATATCCGATATAGCAAGGAAATCGACCGGGAGTATCCCTATATCAAAAAAACGGCGCCCTACCGGGATCCGCTTTATGCCATGGTGACGATGTCGGAGGATCAGGTCCGGCTGGAAGGAACCAGAAGTACCTTTGTCGGACCCTCACCCTATGAAATAGGATATCCTATATCTGGCAGCGAGTTTCCAACAACCCCTTTCCTGTCCGACTTTGTACTCTCCTTGAAGTCCCCTGACGAAGATTTCCGAAAAGAAAATCCGAACACTCCGATGCATAGGATCTCGTAATGTCCGCATCGCAGGCACAGGTACATCCAGCAGCAAAAGGGTACACCCCTGCCAGGTGCTTCCTGATCCGGGGATCCCTGCTTACTCAAGGCTTTACAGTACAGCAGATTCCACAAAACAGGGGGCAAAACCATAGCGGCCGGAGTAGGCGCCATACAGGGTCATGCCTCCTTCGTCACAGCAAAAACATAGGGTATGAGCTCCTTTATCCAGCCCACCCGGGACCGGCACCTCAAACCGTTCCCCGTAGCCAAGCCGTCCGGTTTTGCCGTAATGATACGGATCGCCGCCCTGCATGGCATTGGAGAAGATGCCGCGTTCGTCTGAAGGGTCATCTGCCGGCGCGATGGTTTGAAGGAGCTTCCCATCCAGATGGATTTCAATATGGCTCCCGTGAAGACATTCATCGGTTACCT
>DAINCI010000029.1:0-17864 GCA_036732425.1 Bacillota bacterium | reverse complement strand
CAGATTCTCTTCTGCACGGGTCAACCTTTTACGCCGCTTTCCCGGACAACAGCGGATGGGATTGACAAGATACATACTGATCCACAGCAGACACAGGGCAATGATCAGCATGACAATGGAATTGCCCATCCAGAAATCCGGCCCATGCACCGTCCGGACATTGCCCGAGCCAAGAAAGGCAGATAAACCGCCGTGGGACTGCATGAGAATATCTGCCAGACCCACTGCCGGGTTCACATAGAGGACGTAAGGAATGGACAACGGCGGCGGATTGGGCCTGCTTTGCTGCAGGCTGAGCAGATAGAATCCCAGAATGACGCTGATCAGTCCCAACAGGAACATGCAAAGATAAGACAGAACCGTCGACGTAACTGTCCGTTTCAGAAGGGCGGAGAAGAAAATTCCGATGCTGCCTATGGCAAACACAGTAATGATATAAAACAAAAACAGTTTTGCCATATCCCCCGGAGTCACCCCTCCAAACAGAAAGACCAGGCTGAACAGCGGAAGGGAAGTAAAAATCAGAAGGATCATATAGGACATGGAGGACAACAGTTTCCCGAAGACGATCCGGAACGGGGACATCTGGGTGGCAAGCAGCATATCCAGTGTCTGCTTTTCCCTTTCCCCGCTGATGCTTCCGGCTGTCTGGGCAGGCGTAATCAGCAGAATCAGAACGAACTGCACCACCGCCAGCATGGTATAGATGGATGTCCCCACACTTTGACGCGCATTGACCGAGACGTCCCCGGCCAGGGACTGCCGTACAAAAGTAAGGTAATACAAAAAACCAATGAGCAGAAGCGCTCCCAGGTAGAAAAGGATCCCCAGAGCCGTTTTCCACCCTCTCATCCGGGTTTTCAATTCGCTGGACAACACCGGATTATTCCATTTCCGTTTCATCTTCATAGCCCTTTGTCACCTCCATGAATACTTCCTCCAGGCTGCCTTCCTCCCTGGCATAGGATACAACGGGGACCTCTCCCGCGACCAGAATACGGAGCAGCTCTGCCAGATCTTCCTCCCTGCCGGAAAAACCGACCTCCAGAGTCTGTCCTTCCGCCTGGATTTCTCCTGTGGAAGGCTGTTCCCGTAAAATCCGCACCGCTTTTTCCACATCGGAGAGCACCTCTATTTTCAGCCACGTCTTTCCGGTGATTCTGCGCATGATATCCCCTACTTCACCGGAATAAACCATTTTACCCTTTTCAATAATTCCTATATGGGTACACAACTCCGCCAGCTCGGGCAGGATATGGGAACTGATTAGAATGGTTTTCCCCATTTCCTTCAATGCCCGCAGAATGCCTTTCATCTCAATCCTTGCCCGGGGATCCATCCCCGAAGCGGGTTCATCCAGAATCAACAGGCCGGGATTATGAATGAGGCTCCGCGCCAGACAAAGTCTCTGCTTCATCCCTCTGGAAAGGGAATCCACATAGTTGTCCTTTTTCTTCTGAAGTTCCACCAGCTCCAGCAATTCCCCCGTCCGCACCATCCTCTCCTGCCGGGAAAGACCGTAGCAGCTGCCGTAGAAATCCATATATTCACGGACCTTCAGATTGTCATAAACGCCGAAGAAATCCGGCATATACCCCAGCTTCCCGCGTACCTGTACCGGATGCTCCATTGCATTGATTCCACCCACCCATACATCACCGGAATCTGCCTTCATCAGTGTGGCTGCGATCCGCATGGTGGTGGTCTTTCCGGCACCGTTGGGACCTACAAATCCATAAATATCTCCCTGCGTAAGATCCAGGTTCAGATGATCCACTGCCGTAAAACGGCCATATGTCTTCACCAGATTTTCAATTTTCAGCATCCTGCAGCCCTCCTTCCAGAACCACCGTCGGCAATGTAACCTCCACCAATTCATCCGTACCGGGCTGAACTTTTAAATAAACCATGCCGTTTTCATCCGCATAGCGGCTCAGGCTGCTCCCGTCAAAGGAAAACACTTCGTCTTCCATCTTTACGTAATCCTTCTTTGACAAATCAAGGATCATGACCCTGCCCCTGCCGGAGAGAAAGCCCAAACCGATCTTTCCCTTCAGATCCTTCCGGCCTCTGTATCGGGACAAATCCACGGAAAAAACAGCATATCCATGGGGATCATCAATGCTCACAGCGCCTGGGTTCCCGTACAGGCTGGCGCCTCTGGACTGTTCCTGCTCCAATCTTCCGTTCAGCATCCCCGGTGGCAGACTCACATGGCCGTCCTGCTCCGCTTCAAAACCCACAGATCCCAACAGAACGCCTTCTCCCATGGTAACATCCGGCTTCCTTCCGTTGATTCTGACCGTTTCGTCCGGATCCCCTCCATAAAAAGCAAAGTATTGCAGGCGGCAGGAATCCCCTGTTTGCTTCGGGGAAGATTTTTGCATGCCATCGTCGGCAAAAAGGTTCTCCAGAATACGGTATCGATTCCTGCTTTTCCGGCTGGCCCCTCTTCCGTCTGACCATTCCGGATAAAGACTGTACAGCATGGACTGGTAATCCCCGGGGGCTGCCGCCACGCCTTTTGTGGGAAGCATGATCTCCACTTTTTTTGTTTCTCCGGAAGCAATGTTGCCTGCCTTTCCATGGAACAAGGCGTTGTACAGTACAAAATCCTCCAAAGGATAAAGCGTATTGTTCTGCACGGTTCCGACAATTTTTCCTGCCTCATAGCGGAGATCGGCACGTATGGAACCATAATCCGCCCGGCGGGAACCTGTCCGGAAGGTCTTCATGGTCCATACGCCACTGTTTCGGAATAAAATGCGGGATGGTTTCCCCTGGATAATATGAACATCCGGGGCCGCATTTCCGGCATGAGGAAACGAATCGTCATCTTCCTCCCCGTTTGTGGAAAGGAAGACTTCCCGGTCCACGTCCACCCGACAGTCTCCGCGCCGGGGGAGGAACACTCCCGCATAGTCGGTGCGATCCCCTCCTCCCGAATCGTCATTCAATTCCACGACGGAAATGGTATTCAGAATCAACTCGCTGCCCTTGGAGCGGTACCCCAGCCCGTAAATCGCCAGGGCAAAGGCCACGGAAAGTGCAGGTATGGTAAACCAGGACCACTCCCGCCTGTCTGCCTTTTTCAGGATGATATAATTGACGGGCCCGATCAGGGCCAGATACAACAGAAAGATCGGCAGAACCGAAGTGGCGGAGGGCAGATACATCGCTTCGATATTCCCCAGAACATCTTCCATTCCGTTTATTTCCCCGCTGCCTTGATACGGATTCTGCAACAATTGAATGGATTGCTCCGGAAGGCTGCGTCCCAGAAGGTTTTCCCAGAATATCTTGTTTCCTGCCCAGCTGAGAACAGGCTCCGTGCCCAGATCAAATGCTGCGGTATAGATGACTCCGGAGCCCTTCCGGTGCATCCATACCAGCCCTCCGGCCGGATCGGCATCCTCCGGGGCAGAGCTGGATCCGGCACCCCGGCTGACTGCCACCGTCCCTCCTTTGGTCCGTACATCCATCACATCCAGGACAGACGATCCTTGGATGGGTTTGCCGGATACCTTCTCCAGTACCGCCGCGGCATCCTGCTCCGTCACTTCTCCGGCTTCCGCCGGAACGATCTTCTCTGTCAGACCGGCCAGGGTGCGGCTGCCGTTTCCGCCTGTCCCGATAATGAGGATACCTCCGCTCTGAATCCAGTCATCCAGGGCACGGAGCTGCTCCGGCCGGAAAGCCCCGGTATCCGCCTGATTCAAAATCAGAATGGAGAAGTTGTCCAGAATTTCCCGATGATCCGGAAAGTTTTCCACAGTCAGGGAAACCGGCTGATAATTGGCCAGCAGCAAATCCCCTTCCGACCTTTCCTTCCAATATCCCAGGGAAGGCTCGTCCCCGGTCACCAGTCCCAGAAACCAGTGATCTGCGGATACCGGGTTCAATTTCTCCGCCTTTCCCGCTTTCACAACGTTTCCCTTGTCATCCATCATGCGAATCTCCAGGGAGCGGTCCAGTTTTTGCATCTTTACATAAATCGTATATTCCTGGGAAGAAGCATGAGGCAGACGAACGGGAACCTCATAAGCTGTTTTCCTGCCGGATTCCCCGGTAATCGGCACTTGCAGGGTCCCTTCCAGATCGGCCCCTGAATTTTCGAGAAAAATCCGAACCGGTGTCCAGCAGCCTATCCGGTATGTTCCGTCAAATCCAACCTCTGCCTTCATGACAGGACCGCTGTTCTTTGCGGAGTCTCCCGCTGCCTGACCACTTTTCGGCGCCGTATCCGTGCCCTTTGCCAGGCAAACAGCAGGCAGGAAAAACAGGGATCCGATCATCAGACAAAAGATGATCACGATCCAGGCCGTTTTCATTGCATCCTTCTTTCTCAAATTCTCTCCTCCATTCTGCTGCTGCCTTCCCCCGGGCAGCTGTGACACGGACCGAAATCCGTCCAGCACAAAAATACATTCAAATCATCGTAATTTTGTGATCCTTTTCATTGCCACAATTATACCATCAATCTGCTGGAAAAAGTTATAAGATGATCTTAAGAAGTTTAAGAATTTATTAAATCCGTAGATCCCCAGGGAAAAGCAAGAGGGAAACCAAAATAAGAAAGGCCCGCGGATACAACCATTCCGGATGCATATCCGCGGACCTTCTGAACTTTTGACTATTTTGTTTCAGGGGATCCTGTGACGGACTTATTCAAAAGTCACCACTGCCTTGTCTCTTTTCAAACGGAACAGAGCCGTCTCAAAAACACGGAAGGTATGATTCATCTTCTCCGGTCCGATATAGCCGGTGATGATATCCTGTCCGATGGCCAGATCCATATAATGAGGAGAGCAGGCAACCAACACCGCCTTGCCTTTCCCGATCACAGGAGATTGATACACTTTACCGCCGACCAGTTCCCGGATCCGGTCAATCAGCAGAACGCCGGTACCTTGCTGGAGCCTCTGCATCTGCAGATAAAGATCCGTTCCGGCGATCAGGGCATATGGCTCAAAGATGCCCTCGGAAGTCAGCTTCTCCACTCCCGCTGCCACATCCAGGAACGGATTGTCGCTTTCCGCCCAGTTACTCCTGGAAACCATCTGCCGCTCCTCCGCATTCAGCAGCCCCGGGCAGCCAAACTCCGGACAGCCGTTGAAAATCATGTCATCTTCCTTTTTGGACAGTGCATTTGCCGCGGCGGCGGCTGCGCTCAAATCCACAGGTACTCCGGTCTGTTTTTCGGTTTCCACATCCCTCCAGGATATCAGGAAATCCTTGTAAAGCATGGGAATCGCAGCCAGAGTCCGATCCTGAGCCTTTGCCAGGACCGGTTCCTGATCCCCGAGCAGATCGGCACAGGTCTCTTCGTTAAAGTCCAGCTTGTCCAGATGAATCCCCTGGATGCCGGCACCCAGCGGTCCGTAAATAGGTAGAAATCTTCTGCCAACCAGCTGTTCCCGGGCAACCCCGACAACCTGCCTGTCAATTCTTTCCCAGAGATCCGTGCCAAACGGGGCATCGCCTCTCAGTAAAAATTCCCTATCCATACTGCTGTGTCACCTCCTATTTCTCATCCTTCAGACTTCCCACCGTCAGGGAAGGCTTCTCCGAGCCAGCCGTTTCCGAACTGCCGGTCGACAAATCGGCAGTTCCTCCATTGAGCTCTTCCATCATCTCCTGGACCTCCTTCTGTCCATCCAGGAAAAGATCTGCTTCCCTGGGATCCAAAATGCGCATCAGAGTCATCAGTTCTCCGACATGAGCTCTTTCTTCATCCCGAATATCGCTCAGTACTGCCTTTGCGGCAGGATCATCCGTAGCCTGGACATGAGCATCATACAGATAGATTGCCTCCAGTTCGCCGCCGATATCCAACCGAACTGCCTGAATCAACTCTTCTTTTGACATTTTCCGTTCCACATTCGCAGTAAACGGATTTGCAAAATTTGGCAATTTAACAACTCCCCTTTCTTTTGTTCCCTTCTTTAATATACCCCCTTCCGCCTTCCTTAAAACGCTGGCAGGAAGAATATTGGAGTGTCTCTGTAACCCTATATGATATTTATCCCGGTTTGTCCTTTTTGAACAATACTGCGATATTGCGCGGGAGTCACGCCTTCCTTTTTCTTGAACTTCCTGTAGAAGCTGGACTTGTCCACGTATCCCGCCTGTCGGATGATATCCGCCAGCGGATCGTTCGTTTCCTTCAGCAATCTTTTCACTTCCGTCATTCGAAGCCGATCGACATAATGCATCAGGGAATATCCGGTCTGGTCCTTGAAATAGCGGCTGATATAGGAAGGAGACATGTTGAATCTGCAGGCAATGGTATCCAGAGACAGGCCACTGTCCCGATACTCTCTGGTAATCATGTTCGTAATCTGCTTCTGCAGCTCAAAGTTTTTGCTTTCCTTCTGCTGCTGAATAGTATTGCAGATTGTACTGCAAAATCCGATCATGCGATCCATCAGACCATCCACGGTATCAAACGGCCGGTAAAAAATTTCCGCCTCTTCCTCCGCAGAAAACAGACCGGTATCCAGATTCAAACCATCCACTACCTTCATAATCGTATTGATGATTCCAAAACAAATACATTGAACCGCCTCAATGGAAGAGGAATGATTCAGGATATGCTCCCGGATTTCCAGCAGAATCGTTTTCGCTTCCCCGCTTTTCCCTCCTTTTATGGCAATCACCAGTTTTTGCTCCAGTATGGTGGGATACTGATACTTTTCCTTTTGCTTTTCCCTTATATTTTCATAAAAAATAACATTCCCATATCCTTTGATCAACCGATAATAAACCGCCCGGTTGGCTTCCAGACAGGATTCATGAATCCGATCCATGCTGTCATAAATATTTCCTACCCCTACTGTCAGGGTAAATCCAAAATACTTCAGAAAAAAATCTTTGACCCGAAAGGCAAGATCACTGATATACCGATCCATGGCATATCCATTTTTCAGATTCAGCAGCAGCATCACACCTCTGCCGTCCACCGTTTCAACGCCGAACCCACGGCCGATTTCCTCCGACAATTCCTCTGCGACGTTTTTCAGGTTGAAATTCGCCAGATCCCGGATCTCCCTGTGATTTTCTTCTTCCAACTTATCATCGCCTGTCCGGCTGTTCTCATCCGGCAGAAATTCCAGAACCACAAAATAAGGATAATCAAAGGAAACCCCGTACATTTCCTGCATGCTGTCCTGTTCCCTGAAATCCACCCTTTTCCCGTTCAGCAGTTTCATCAGGAATTGATCCCGGATCAACGCCGTTTTGCTCCTCAACTGCGTCGACAGATTTCTGTTTTCCGTAGAGACTCCCATAATGGTTTTCGTCATATATTCAAATTCGTTGGAGTAAGACTGCTTCGCGTATTTATTTTCCTGGTTCGGTATGACATCCATTAATTTCCGTACCGGTTTATACTGCCCATGAGCCAGAAAATAAGCGATAATCAGGCCGGACAGCAGAACAAAAGCCGTCACATATTGGAATACCCTTTTGCCGGCATTTACATCATGTATCAGCTGATCGGTTTTTCGCAGCACAACATAGGACCAGCCGTTGTATTCGGAAGTAATTCCTGCTGCGGAATAGCTGCTTCCATCCAGTTCCATATCATCTACATTCTGTTTGGCCAGAATATCCTTCATTTGTTCCATAATGATCTTCCGGTCCAGTGCCGGCTGTTCCTCTGTATGGCAAAAAACAGGATTTCCCTGCCGGTCCAGGACATACACATATCCGCTGTACTCTCCCAAAGCATTTTTGAGCATATCTGAGAGCGTATTATTCTCAATGAAAAAGACAACGTCCAGATAGGGCCGGACGGCATTGACCGGCAAAGGATAGACATAAGCCGCCAGCTCATTTTTATAGGAGCGATTGATCCAGACGGGACGGGCGGAATACATTTTCGGAGTATCCAGGGACTTCACCATGTCCAGAAAATCATCCACGCCCCTGTCCTCGTAATGATAGAGGATATTGAAAAACGTCTCCGGAGCAGCGCTTGCCGTAGACGTATAGATCCGATTTCCCGAAGAGGATTCCGAAGTGCCATAATTGTAATACATGGCAATGTCGTAAATGAATCCGCTGCTGGATTTATACTTCTTCAGTTCTTTGACTGCCTGCTTCGACTCATAATTGTCGTCGCTGATTTTATAGTGCCTGAGATTATCGTTGTAACTGATATTCAGCGCAATGCGTTCCATTTCCTGCAGTCTGGTATCCATCAGATCCCGGATCTGAACCACGGAAGTACGGTTGGATCGCCTTACTTCCCTTTGCATCGTCAATTTGAAGTTTCGCTGCACTGCTGCGCCCAAAATGGACAGAACCAATATCAGGAACAAAACATAGGACAGGAAATACTTATAAAAATAAGAAAAGTATCTCCTGGAATGTTTGCTGCCTTTTACATCCCCCATTCTGACCACCCCTGCCTCCAAAATCCATCGCCGTCTCCTATCGAATCCATATGGACTGTCTATAGTGTACCGTAATGGAGGGCTCCCGTCCAGCTTTTTGGGATTTTTATCCTTTTATGGCCCCCACCATGACGCCTTTTACAAAATACTTCTGTAAAAAGGGATACAACAGCAGCACAGGGACACTGGCCACCACGATTACGGCGTATTTGATTCCCTCGGACAGCATTTGCTGATCCACCAGAGATGCCCCTTCTCCCGTCATGTCATTCATATCGCTCTTAATCAGAATTTCCCTCAGTATCAGCTGCAGGGGGAATTTTCCCCTGTCCTGAAAATAAATCATCGCATTGAAATAGGCATTCCAATGTCCGACTCCGTAATACATCACCATGACCGCAATCACCGGAGCGGAAAGGGGAAGCACAATCCGGAGCAGAATGCCAATGTTGGAACAGCCGTCAATAAACGCAGCCTCCTGCAGTTCCACCGGTATACTGTTCTGAAAAAAAGTCCTCATAATAAACATATTCCATACGCTGACTGCCCCCGGTAAAATCATGACCCAGAAATTATTGACCAGGCCCAGCTGGCTGTTTACCAGATAGGTTGGTATCAATCCTCCGCCAAAAAACATGGTGAAGGTATAAAACAAAGTCAGGGCCTTTCTCCCGCGGAAATCCTTCCTGGAAATGGGGTAGGCCCCCGCAATGGTCATGATCAGGTTGATCACGGTACCGACCACCGTATAGAGTATGGTGTTCTTATATCCCGTCATAATATCCTCATTGGCAAACACTGCCTTGTACGCACTCAGGGAAGGGGATTTCGGCAGCAGGACAACCTCCCCTTTCATGACAGCCATGGTATCACTGAACGATGCGCTTACAACATAAACTAAAGGATACAGGGCAATCACCAGGATAACCATTAGAAGCAAACCATTGATAACATTGAATATAATATCGCTCCTGCTTTCCCTCACACTGGTTTTCATTTCTGTCCCTCCTTACCACAAACTGGTTTCTGTTGTCTTCTTGGATATCCTGTTGACCGCAACCAATAAGATTAAATTGATAATGGAATTGAACAAGTTCACTGCTGTGGAAAAACTGTACTGCGCTTGTATCAGCCCGGCTTTATAAACATAAGTGGAAATAACTTCCGAAACAGTGAGGTTCAATCCATTTTGCATCAGAAACACCTTTTCATATCCGACACTCATTACTTTTCCGGTATTCATAATCAGCAGTACAATTGCCGTAGGAAGGATTCCGGGAATGGTAATATGCCAGATCCGCTGCCACTTTGAAGCGCCGTCTACAATTGCAGCTTCATATAAACTTGGGTCAACTCCTGACAATGCCGCCATATAAATAACAGAGTCCCAGCCCACATTCTGCCATACACCGGACCAGACATAAAGACTGCGAAACCAGGAAGGCTCTCCCATAAAATAGACAGAAGAAATGCCCAGTTGATTCAAAAATTTGTTTATAATCCCTGTTTTGGGAGACAGCATGGAGGTCATCATCCCCACCAGTACCACCGTAGACAGAAAATGAGGGGCATACGTAACGGTTTGTACCGTCTTCTTGAATGACTTGTTCTGCACTTCGTTCATCATCAGAGCCAAAAAAATCGGAAAGGGAAATCCTATCAAAAGGGAATAAATACTGATGCCCAGGGTATTCTTAATTAAAGATTCAAAATGATAACTGTTGAAAAACCGGTTAAAATGTTTCAGGCCCACAAACGGACTTCCCCAGATCCCTTTGGTGGCAAAAAAGTCCTTGAAAGCAATCTGTACCCCATACATGGGCCAGTAATGAAAAATAAGGAAGTATATCACTACCGGAAGAGACAATAAATACAAATCCCAATTCTTTGACACCGTTCCGGGAATGATACGGTTCTTCGTTCCGAGCTTGTTTTTTTTCTGTTTCTTCATCGGCGTCTGCAGCATCTCTCACCCTCCGTAATTATTTATCAGTTTCTTTTCCGCATCGTAAAACCAGAAGGATGAGAATACAGCCGATGATGGCCCGGCTGTATTCCGCTTCTGTCCAAACTCACCTGGAATAACGTTTATATCCTTTGGTGTAGATATCCATGTATTCATCCAGTCCCATTTTTTTGATCTGATCCACATAGCTGTCCCATTTCTTAAAGGATACTTTTCCCTGGATAAACTGCGGATACATTTGGCTGATATATCCATTGATATCACTTTCCAATGCTGCCTTTCGATCGATTTCCTCCAGGGTATAGTTGAATTTGTTCCACATTTCCTTGGGGGTATAGGGAGCCATGTCTTCAGCAGCTTTCAGCGCCACCGGATGAGTTTCCCCGCCTTTGAAGTATTCTGTTCTCTGCAGGGCAGGAATGCCGCCGCCGGTATAGGTAACATATTTTGAAATCACCTGATCAAAGGAAGATCCTTCCGGAATATCGTTTACAATCTCATCCAGAAATTCATAGGATCCATCCGGCTTTTTTTCATAGGATTTTCCTTCCACTCCCAGAAACGGCAGCTTTCCTCCCTCTTCGCTGTAGAAATAATCGATCCATCTTACCGCTGCCTCCGGATACTTGCATTTATCCGTGATGACGAAAGCTCCTCTGGCCCCTACGCTGCCTCTTTTTGCCCACAGCTTGTCTCCATGTGGTCCTTCCAGAGCTTCATGCAGTCCTTCAAAACTCTTTTCTCCGGTATGTCCGATCTGCTCCGTATTGGTAAAGGAAAACGCGCCAACCTGATTTTGATCTCCTTTTGCCACCAGCTGCGGCACATCCATAGTGAAGATTTCCTGATCAATCAGGCCTTCTTTATAAAGCTTGTTCAGATATTGAAGCATTTCCTTGTATTCCGGCTGAACCGGGATGAATCTCAATTCTCCGGTTTCTTCATTCATATCTACATATCCGTGATCGGTGCCCCGGTTTCGCAATCCAAAAGCACCATACAGGGAATTCAGGATCAGATCCAGGCTGTTTGCAGACCATGGAATCTCATCTGCCTTGCCATTCCCGTTGGGATCGCCTTCCTTGAATGCCTTCAGGACGTCATACAGTTCCTCTGTGGTCGTCGGCATTTCTTTTCCGACCTTTGCCAGCCATTCCTTGTTCAGAAACAGTTTCGGGTTGATCTGAACCGGGTCGGAGTCCGTATACTGCACAAAGCTGTATGCGTTTCCGTCCACCGCATAGGCTGCTTTTTCGGCAGCCGGATTATCCTCCATCATTTTCTTGTAATTGGGAGCATATTGTTCGATCAGGTCATTCAATGAAATAAAAACGCCCTGAGACCCGTATTTCAGGAGCTCAGTATCCGGTACACTGGCCCGATAAAACAAATCCGGGTATTTTCCGGATGTCAGTACAAGATTCCTTTTTTCCGTCAGCTCTGAGGAAACTTCCTGCCATTCCATCTTGATCCCGGTCATTTTCTCATATTCCTGCCAGCACAGCATCTCTTTCCAAGCCGGCTGCGAAACATGCTGGGAAACCATTGCCGTTAAAGTAATCGGCTCCTTTGCAATGGGGAATCCGGATTTGTTCAAATAATCCGGCACGGACTTTTTCTTGCTGCCTTCCTTATCCTTTCCCTTGTTCCCGGATGCATCATCTGACGCGACCTCCTGCCCATTTTTTCCGTTGTCAGCCCCTTTCTTTTCCCCGCTGCAGCCAGCCAATATCCCGACTGTCAGCACCATCGCCAACGTCACGGACAAAATCCGCTTCAACCATTTCATTTAATAAGCCCTCCTCATTTTTCGTTTCCAAACAGCCTGACCATATGGTATGGAAAGCAGACATGGATCCCCCAACGTGAACCACTTTCCACTTTATTCCCTTACGGATGAACAGACAGGCTATTGATACCTTACTAAAAAAATCATATGGCTTTCGTAAGGTTTTGTCTATTTGTTATTTTGTCCGGGAGTTGCTTTCCTTTACATTTCACGCATTATTGCCCGCCTTCCTGCGCTTTTTTGATGCAGACAGATAAAAAGCCGGCGCCCGGGATCCGCTCCACTGACGCCGGTTTCCTTCTTTCCTTTCCCCGCCCGATATCCGAATCAGGATTCGTTCAGTGCGAGGATAAACCGCCGATTCTTCTTTTTATCTGTCGTGATCACCAATCGCAGCCCGTTTTTCAGATATCGGTTGTAATAAATCCCCTTATTCCTTGCAATTTGCTTTTCCGTCCCCGAAAAACGACATTCTGCAAAAATATCTTCCACCAGAGCATCCGGATCAAAATCCCTCCAGATGCCCTGGGAATTGAACCGGTCAATTCTCTCCTGAAGCCGGGACTGAAAAACAGCAGACTTAAACCGGTCAATATTCCCCTTGCTGAAATCATCCAGAGCGCAGTAGTAAATCTGACGTTCCGACATGGCATCCCGGATGGCCTGTCCGCATTTGCTGTATTCAATCAAAACAAGGAAATCCGCGTCGGGCAGGGAAGACACAATTCCCCAGCAATCCGAATCGGAAGTCGCCAGAATAAACGAATCCACCCCATTTTCATAATACTCCTGACAGGAACCGGCTGTCATCCGGATATCCACCAGACTTTTTCTTTCCGCGACGCGGGCGACATAAACATGCTCCACCGGTACGGAAACATATTTTGAAAGCATATTCCAGGCAGGCGTCGTATGGGAATCATCATATAATATAATCTTTGTAATTTTACGGATATATTCCTCATTCAGGTTGTGAAGTGTGGCATATAGTTTATACACATCCGAATTTTCGCAGTCCACAATCAGGACAACCTTCCGGCTGTTGCCGATAAATCCATATATGTTGTTTTTGGTTTCCGGAGCGGCATCCTGTACATAGCCCCGTTCGGAAAATTCAATGTTTCGCGTGCCATATAGTAAAGTAAGAAACTTCTGATCGTTATACAGGATGTTCCCTCTGTCCTCCATTTGGCCCGTCGGCCAGTCGATATACACCTGAAACGGATAAAATATGGAATTATTCCAATATTTGATTTTCGCCCGATCCAAAGGCGTTTTCAGGGCAATCCGCTCACTGGTCTTCGGTCTGGATGAGCCGGCATAACAACCTGGCATGAGAAACAGCCCACGCAGGAATTTCCACTCCACCCAATCCGGAAACAAATTTCTGCAATGATCAATCCGGTCATATATCAGCTTATTCAAAACCGGAAGATATTGATTGACCGAAGAATTTGCCTGATAGATTTCGATCCCGTTTGCCCGCAGCCACTGTACATCCTTTGGATTGATATACTCCGGCATGGATTCAATATTGATCAGATTCATTCTGAGATTCATATCGATTTGTTTATAATTCCGCAGCATGGAGGTCCGGATCATGCTCAACAGCCGTATGATTTTGGCTTCCCGGTTCTTTTGCAGGGATTCCAGCAGATCCGGGCAATCCGGTTTATATACCGTATCCATCATATCATCTTTTACGCCAAGCAAATAAGCCATTACAGTAACAACATTTCTGGTTGGAGCCCTGTAATGGGATATGTCTGTATTTTTCTCGGTTCCATTTATTTCTTCATTCGGATCAACCGGATCTTTTTCGACATCCTGCTGATCTGCATCGCTTTCCTCTTTTTCTTCATATTGATGCGGCTTGCTGCGTTCCATATCCTGCTGCTGTATCTCATGGATTTCCGAATCATCCTGCGCATCATAATTATGATTGCCCAATTCCTGAATGTCCGTCATTTGCTCCCCCTCCTTGTCCCGTGTTATATCAATATAACAGTCACACTATATAATATAACACATTCCATAACACAGGAAAAGGAAAACTACATTTTATAACATTTCTGGAATCAGGATTCTTTGTTCCACAGTCTCTCATACTCCCCGTGCAGCAGCATCAATTCCTCATGGATGCCCTGCTCAACGATTTCTCCATCCTTTATTACGATGATCCGGTCTGCCGGTAGTCCGGCAGTAAGGAGCAAGAGACAAAATTCCGCTAAAGGAAAGGGACCTGGCAAAAAAGTCATGACTCTTTTAGAATACCATCTTTCATGAATACTTTTCTTTTACAAGCGGATGCGATTTCCAAGTCATGAGTCACAATAAGGACTGTCATTCCGTCATGATTCAACTTTTTAAAGATATCCAATATTTTTCTCCCTGTCTCTTCATCCAGGGAACCCGTAGGCTCATCAGCCAGTAAAAGCTCGGGTTTCCCCGCGATAGCGCGGGCGATGGCTACCCTCTGGCATTGACCGCCCGATAACTTGCTCGGACTGTCTGTTATCTTATCGCTGATTTCAAGCTTCTCTGCCAAATCCTTCACGGTTTTTTTAATTTCATCGCGATGACACCCCCGGTACTTCAGCGGCAATGCTATATTCTGAAATGCTGTCATATCCTGTATCAGTGCAAAGTGTTGCACTACAAACCCAATTTTTTTGTTTCTGAATTCAGAAAACTGATTATTGGTCAATTCCTTCATATTCCTGTTTCCAAATATGTATTCACCTTTTGTAGGTTTGCATATCCCTCCCAGTATGTTTAACAAAGTTGATTTTCCACTGCCGCTTTTCCCGGTGACAGCCAAAAAGTCGCCCTTTTCCATTCTGAAATGCACATTCCGTAAAGCGTGCACCGTGTTTGCGCCTTTTCCATAGTTCATTGATATGTTTTTCAACTCCACAAGCATCATTCTTTTCCTCCAATCAAATCTGATATGTTCAGCCGAGCTACATGGAAAAGCGGAGCAATACACGACAGCACAACGATTATCAGCATGATGACCTGCATATACAAAATCGAGTTGTGATGCGAAGACATAACGATAAGCAAAGAAGCAACAAGGTTCCCCGTCAAAACAACGCAAGCCACTACTCCCGCCACACTCCATGCGATATCCCATATTTCAGCGCCGTTTAACAAAAAAACTCCAAATTCATAATGACTCTCCCTGATAAAGCCATTCACAGCGGCAGAGATGGAAAGAATAACGAAAACAGAAAGTATGGCCAGCAATATTGAGAATTGACGGGACACGTCGCCGGACATGGCATCAAACTGCCCCAGATCATTTTCCTGTGCATCTTCCGAAGGCATTAATCCTACTCCTGTTGCCCCGGTTTCATTTATTATGCTGTTTACAATATCAGCAATCTCCTTGTAACTTTTTTTTGCCACTGCAAATCCACCGGCACTTTGCAGCAACCTCATTTTGTTGAAAGAAGTCGGATGATCAGGCTGCAAATCAAATTGAGGGAAGATGATGTATCGATCGCAAAACTCAATTTCTTCTCCATAGGAAAAGGCAGTATCCTCCCTGAGGATACCTTTCACTTTAAATGGGATAATCTGGTACATATACTCTGCTTTAAATGTATCACCAACGGAAAAGGAATCCCTATAGGCACTTCCCAAAATAACAGGGATTTCCTTACCAGCGGTATATTCATAATCCGCTTCGTCAAATAATGTCCCGCTGTCCAACTCAATTTTAAATTCATCAAAAAAGTTTGCGGACACCTGGTAACTTTTTGCGGACAACGCTTTTTGACCATCCGGTAATGTAACGGATGCGTTGCCAGCGTCTCCGGATTCATAACCATACAGGCACCCTTCCGGAATATCTGTTTTGATAACGGAGACGGGTTGACTCATAATACTCACATATGTAAATTCTTCTTCATTCAACAATCTCTGCACATAATCCGTAAGTTCTTGATATCCAATGCTGTCATCACTCATTAATCGGAAATATTCACTGTCATTCAGCCCTTCGTAAAAATTATAATATTGTTTTCCTGTAATGTTTTCCTTTACGAATTCTACTCGTTTGTTGCTTTCAAATATTTTTCCGCTGACGTTTCCTATTATCAGCAGACATAAAGCACACTGAACCATTAAAATTGATGTAATAAATTTATGCCTGGTTAAAATTCTGTAAGATTGAGAAAAATCAAAAAGTAGTCTTTTCATTTTATCCCCTCCGCAATCGAAGGTTTCATAAGAGATTGTATTGTCACAATCATAAAAACAACTGCACATGGTAAAAAAATCAATAAACCGATCCATAAGAATCTCAGGTACTGATTATAAAAAATGATACATATGACAATGCTGAAGGCAGCAGCCAAGGCAATCAGGATGCCATATTCCAAACAAATTTCCAAAGTGATACGCAACCCCGTTGCACCCAGAAGCCGTTTCACAGAAACCTCATGCAGCTTGCGATTTTTCCATTCAAGCGAAAGCACAGCAATACAAAGCAAATCACATAACAAAATGCCTATGAACATTCTGCTGTTCAGCAACCGTGGTATAATGCGGGAAGCCATTGTTTCGGAGCCGGAAAACTCATTTACTGAAACATGATATTCCGAAGACATTTTTTCCCTGAAACTTTCTATTTGCTTCACTGCATGCGAATCCAATCCATCCAATGTATAGATTGCGTCTGAAAAATAATCCGGTGCTGCAAGCCCGTTAACCAGTATTCTGGAATCAAATGAGGTGTCTGCATCCGGTCCAAGTATTCCAATCACCTGAAAGGCCTTTCCATCAACATCAATATAATCCAAATCGTCCTTTTTATAAACCTGATCTGCCCGTTTCTTTCCAATCACCGCCAAAAAGTTTTCCTTTTTAAAATCTGTCTCTGTAAAAAATCTTCCGCTCAACATGGGCATATTGACATATTCACCTTGAAAGTAAATGGAACGTACATCATTCAAGTCACCATAAAAATCCTGATAAACAGCAATTTCATCGCCAAGATCATAGATGACATCACAAACTGAATCCATATGGATCGTTTCATCGCTTATGGCAAATGACGTGGCCTTCTGTCCGAAATATCCCGCATCCATATTTACGATTGTTTCACTGACAGTAACATAATGGATCATTATGATTGATGCTATCGGTAAAAATAAAAACATGGAAAACAAAAGAATGGAAACAGCATTCATTCTTCTCTTCATGAATTTTCCTCCATAGAATTTCATACAGATTCCAAAAGTAATTCCCTGCGCTATTAAATGCTTCTACCCTTTGATGATTGGCTGATAAATCCATGATATCTATATCATACCACTAATGGTGCTGGCTGTCTATGCATTTCTCAAAAAAATTTCAGCTAATTGCACAAATACGACAATATATTTTCAGTCGATTGCCTATCCTTTCAACAATCCCACGGTCAATCCCGCAATGAAAAAGCGCTGCAGTATAGGATACAGCAAGATAAAGGGTAATGTGGAAACGATGATAACAGTGGATTTCACGAAAATGCCCAGGCTGCTGCGATATAACACATTCCATAATACAGGAAAAGAAAAACTACATTTTATAACATTTCTGGAATCAGGATGCTTTGTTCCACAGTCTCTCATACTCCCCGTGCAGCAGCATCAATTCCTCATGGGTGCCCTGCTCAACGATTTCTCCATCCTTTATTACGACGATTCGGTCTGCCGAAACC
>DAINCI010000028.1:0-18000 GCA_036732425.1 Bacillota bacterium | reverse complement strand
GGGCCAGCAGCAGCGTGTTGCCATTGCCAGGGCATTGTCCATGGAACCGGATGTCATGTTGTTTGACGAGCCGACTTCCGCCCTGGATCCGGAGATGGTCGGGGAAGTGCTGAACGTGATGAAGAATCTGGCTGAGGCAGGTCTTACCATGCTGGTCGTAACGCATGAAATGGGGTTTGCAAGGGATGTGGCAGACCGCGTGGTATTCATGGACCAGGGAGTTATCACAGAAGAAGGAAGCCCGGAGCAGGTGTTGATTCATCCACAAAAGGACCGGACCAGGGAGTTCCTGAAGCGGACACTTCAGACATAGGAAGGCCGGAGCCGGGACGGGGAATACAGCTGCAATGCGAAAGTGCATTCAAAGCGGTGCGGATGGTGTTTGACACGACGGAAAGGATCTGTCACAATGGTAGCAGAAAGAAGGAGGCAACAACATTGAAAGCTTATGAAAGATTGATTCGGTATGCCGGCTGCGGGACGGCTTCCGACAGCAGCAATCCGGCTTGTCCCAGTACCCCGGAACAGCTGGAGTTCGGCAAAGCCCTGGTGGAGGAAATGAAGAGGATTGGCATCCAGGATGCGAATATGGATGAAAACGGTTATGTCTTTGGCACCATTCCGTCCAACACGACAGAGTGGAAAGGGACCGTAATTGGTTTTATCTCCCATATGGATGTGGTGAGGGATGTGCCGTATCAGAATGTGAAACCCAGGGTGGTACGGAATTATGATGGTTCCCCAATCCTTTTGAATCAGGAAAAAGACATCTTTCTCCGCCCGGAAGAATTTGATTCCCTGAATCGATATAAGGGCTGTGATCTGGTCGTTACCGACGGAACCACTTTGCTGGGAGCGGATGACAAGGCGGGAATAGCGGAAATCATGACGATGGCGGAAACGCTCTGCAGCCATCCGGAACTCCGGCATGGCACCATCAAAATTGGTTTTACGCCGGATGAAGAGATTGGCAGGGGAGCGGATTTATTTGATATAAAACGATTTGGTGCCCATTTTGCCTATACGGTGGACGGCGGCGCCTTTGGTGAAGTGGAATATGAGACCTTCAATGCGGCATCCGCGGATATCCGCATAACGGGCAGGAATATCCATCCGGGTACGGCCAAGGGGAGAATGAAGAATGCCATGCGCATTGCCATGGAATTCAACACCCTGCTGCCGGAGGGGGAAGTTCCGGAGAAGACGGAGAAATACCAGGGGTTTCATCATCTGACTCATATGAAGGGTACGGTGGAAGAAGCCGAGCTGAATTACATCCTTCGTGATCACGATGCGGCCAAACTGGAGCAGAAAAAGGAGGAAGTCCGGAGGGCGGCGGAAAAGCTGAACAGGATTCATGGGGCCGGCACCGTTTGTGTTACGATCCGGGATGAATACCAGAATATGTCGGAGCAGATCAAGCCGCATCGTCATTTGATCGAGACAGCCTACGAAGCAGTAAGGGATGCCGGGGGAGATCCGGTCAGCGAACCGGTTCGCGGAGGAACGGACGGCTCCAGGCTGTCCTTTATGGGATTGCCCTGCCCAAATCTGGGAACCGGCAGCCATAATCATCATGGAAAGTTGGAATATGCCTGCGTGCAGGACATGGATCGCTGTGTTTCAACTCTGATCCGGATAGCGGAAAAATATTGTGATTATAAAGGAAATTAGACCATCTTCAGAAACTCATTCATTGTGATGCAGAATTGAATTTCCTGGGAGAGATTCTTTTCCTTTCGAAAGCCGGCTTTTTGAAAGATACGGATGGATCGGCGGTTTGCTGTATGGATGATGGCTACCACTTTATCGGCCCTCCATTCAAAAAAAGCATGCCGAAGGCCCTGGAAAACGGCGGCTGTGCCAAAACCCTGTCCCCACTTTTGCCGGTCGCCGATGACAATGATCATTTCGGTCTCGTTCCATCTGGGAACCAGTTTCAGGTAGCCGACTGGTTCCTGCTTTTCTGCATCAACCATAAAAAAGCTTCCATTTTGATTGAAAAGGTGTGTGACCACAGGGACCGGAACTCTTTCCAGTACTTCCCGAATCCCTTCGGACACGTTCTGATATTCATTCAGAAACTGTGTGACTTCCCTGCTTTCCAGCCATTGTGCAATTTTTCTGGCATCGTTACGATACACTTCCTGCCGCAAAACAACTTCACCGGTTTTCCGGATCGATTCTTTTTCCCTCTCCTTCATGGATAAGATTCCCCTTTCCAATTCCATTCCAATTTTAGCACAGGTATCTATTTTCGTAAAATTGCAGGATACGCTTCAAGCGGGAATAGCATGGGATTGCTGTGCTTTCTTCTGTTTTGCTTGAAAATGGGCATCAAGTCGTTCTATAATAAAACATATGGATACGATACAAAAATTTCAGCAGGCACTTTTGAGATGGTATGAGGGCAATGCCCGAATCCTGCCGTGGAGGGAGGATCCTTCGCCTTACCGGGTATGGATTTCGGAAATTATGCTGCAGCAAACCCGGGTGGAGGCTGTCAAGCCATATTTTGAACGATTTCTGCAGGAGGTTCCGACGATCCGGGATCTGGCGGCTTTGCCGGAAGACCGGCTGATGAAGCTGTGGGAAGGATTGGGGTACTACAGCCGGGCAAGGAATCTGAAAAAGGCAGCCTGCATGGTGGTGGAGCAATATGATGGCCGGCTGCCTTCTGACAGAAAATCCTTACAAACTCTGCCCGGCATTGGACCGTATACTTCCGGAGCAATTGCTTCCATTGCGTTCGGAGCCGGAGAGCCTGCCGTGGACGGCAACGTGCTCCGGGTTCTGGCGAGATTATCCGGGAACCGGGGGGATCTGAAGGACAAAACTGTCCGAAAGGATCTGAACGCCCTGGCAGCAAGACTTTTGTTCCGGCAAGAACCGGGAAACTTCAATCAGGCAATGATGGAGCTGGGCGCTCTTCTCTGTATTCCCAACGGAAGGCCCAAATGCGGGGAATGTCCGGTGCAGTCCTTTTGCGAGGCCTGCCGTCAGGATGCTGTGGACCAGATTCCGCTGAAAACCAGAAAAGCCGGACGGAAAACGGAGAGCCGCACCGTCTTTGTAATCCGCCTTCAAGACCGGATCGCTCTTCGAAAGAGGAAGGAACAGGGATTACTGTCCGGCCTCTGGGAGTTTCCCAACCGGTATGGGCATTTATCCCCGGAGGAAATCGGGAAGGTACTGATGGAATGGGGAATCTGTCCCGAAACCATTACACCGCTGCCGGATGCAAAGCATGTCTTTTCCCATCTGGAATGGCACATGAAAGGGTATGCTGTCCGGGTGAAGAAAAGGAAGGAAACCTGCAGCTTTGTATGGGCAACGCAGGAGGAGATCCATCGTTCCTACTCCATTCCTTCCGCCTTTCATGCCTATCTGAAAGCATTGGAAAAAGTCTGACCCAATCCGTATCTGAGAATTGCCCGAATTGCTCCAATCCGCTGGACTGATGCAGAGTGGGGAAATGAAGTATGCAGGATTTGTCTTTCTTTGTGATATAATAAAGAAGAGGTGATTTCATGGGAAAAATATCTGCATTTTACACGATGCCCCATCCGCCGGTTATTGTACCGGAAGTGGGCAGGGGAGAGGAATCTGCCGTAAAGGAAACATCGGATGCATTGGACAGGGTCGCTGAGGAAATCGAACGCACAGGACCGGATGTGATTATTATGATAACACCTCACGGGCCGATGTTCCGGGATGCGGTTGCGTTATCCTGTGAAAGGGAGATTCGGGGAGACTTCGGCCGGTATGGAGTGCCGGAGGCCGCTTTTCATGCGGAGATTGATGTCCCCCTGACGGAGAGCATCATCCGCCAGGCGGACCGGGAGGGAATTCCGACCGTCAAAATAACCGGCAAGACTGCCGGACGCTACAATATTTCCTGCGAGCTGGACCAGGGAGTCATGGTACCGATGAATTTTATCAATAAAAGATATACGGATTACCGCCTGGTTCCTATCACCTATGGACTTCTGCCAAAGCTGCAGCTCTATCGCTTTGGCATGTGCATTGTCAAAGCAGTGGAGGAAAGTAATGAAAACGCCGTCTTTATCGCCAGCGGGGATTTGTCCCACAGATTAATAAAGGGCGGCCCATATGAATACAATCCATATGGTGCAAAATTTGACAGAGAGATTATTTCCTTCCTGCAGGAGGGAAATGTTCCGGGTGTTTTCCATATGGATCCGGTCACCGTGGAAGAAGCCGGAGAATGCGGCCTTCGCTCCTATTACATTCTGCTGGGTGCCATGAATGAATATGATTTCACCGGAGATCTCCTGTCCTATCAGGGGAATCTGGGAGTGGGATACATGGTTATGCGCTTTGCGCTTCGCAAAGGGAATGGAGAAAAGAACCTGAATCGGTTGATGCGGCAGGAAAAAGAGCAGTTGTCCGGTTCCGGGCCGTCCGACTCCGTACAGGAGGATGCTTATGTCCGGCTTGCCCGGGAAAGTCTGACACATTATGTTGTTTATGGGAAGTACATGGAGATGCCTGAGTATGCAACCAATGAAATGAGAGAAGACGAACGCGGAGTCTTTGTGTCCATTCACGAACGCGGAGAGCTGCGGGGCTGCATCGGCACCATTGTACCGGTTACGGACTGCATTGCGCAGGAAATCATCCGGAATGCCGTGGAAGCCGGCACGTCGGATCCCCGGTTCCCGTCCGTAACGGGCGGGGAACTGAAAAAGCTGGATTTTTCCGTTGATGTCCTGGATAAACCGGAAAGAACCAACCAGGCCGGGCTGGATCCCAAAAGATACGGGGTGATTGTAAGGAGCGGATATCAGACCGGGCTGCTGCTGCCGGATCTGGAAGGGGTGGATACGGTGGAGGAGCAGATTCGTATTGCACTTCAGAAGGCGGGCATTGCTCCCGGCAGTTCCTATACATTGGAACGGTTTGAGGTTCACCGGCATAGCGGGAGCCCGTCATGATCCGGGATGCGCTGCTCTGGGAAACGGAGGGCAACCGGGTCCGATGCTGCCTGTGCCCGCATCATTGTCGGATCGGAAGCGGGAAACATGGATTGTGTTCCGTGCGGATCAATCAGGAAGGCTTGCTTAAGACGATAAACTATGGGGAGATCACATCCATGGCGATGGACCCCGTTGAGAAAAAGCCATTGTATCATTTTATGCCCGGGAAACGGATTCTGTCAGTAGGAAGCTTTGGATGCAATTTTACCTGTGAATTTTGCCAGAATGCTTCCATTGCCCAGTCCAGGGGGGATAGCAAGTACCTTTCCCCGGAACAGCTGGTGGCATACAGCATGATTCCATCCGACAATATCGGTATCGCTTTCACCTATAACGAGCCGACTGTCTGGTTTGAATATGTTTACGATACGGTAAGGAAGCTGAAGGAATCCCATCCGGATCGAAAAACCGTCCTGGTGACCAATGGGTATATGGAAACGGAAGCTCTCGCGAAGCTTTTGCCTTATGTGGATGCCATGAACATCGACCTGAAATCCTTCCGCGATGACTATTACCGGAGAGTATGCGGGGGAGACGTCAAATCCGTTCAGCGAACCATAAAGGAAGCCTGTGGAAAATGTCATGTGGAAATTACCGTATTGCTGGTGACCGGGCTCAATGATTCCGCAGGGGAAGTGGAGGAGATCGCTGCCTGGCTGGCCGCTCTGGATCGGAATATTCCGCTGCATTTGTCCCGATATTTTCCGGCTAACCGGATGACCCGTCCGCCAACGGAGAAAAGCGTCATGATCCAGGCAAGGAGGGCGGCAAAAAAGCACCTGAACTATGTTTATCTTGGGAATATGGAAGATCCGGACGGCTCGACCCGTTGTCCCCAGTGCGGCAGGCTGCTGATCGAAAGGCAGGGATACCGGGCAGGGGTGCGGATGAACCAGCCGGTCTGCCCGGACTGCGGAGCCCCCGTTTCCGTGGTGTTGTGACGATCCGCATCCCACTCATCCGTAATTGTTGCAGTCCGGCTGTGGAGTCCTGCTTCCATGGTGCCGTGGCGGATGGCAGTATGTGTCTGGAGATATGGGCCGGGCAAAGAAAATGGTTTATTAACAGTTTGTTTACATTCTGCTAATAAGGAGTTCATAATTTCTTTCTAGAATATTATTTGTAGGTCAAAGGAAAAAGTCTTTTTTTCATTTGCCTCCTTAAAATATTTCCCCTATGTACGAGCCTTGGCCATTATGGCCAAGGCCTTACTTTTTTCAGGGCCTTGCTTTTTTATATCCCTGCTTTTCGTCATCTCGGTGCAAAGGATGAGAATGTACTTCTGACAAAGAACCGGATAAGAATCCAAAAAGGTTGACAAGCAGCCAAAAAAGAATGATATAATGGACAGGAACTCATTCTGGGAGGTTAAAACAATGCATGCAACCAAAGTGGCAAAGGACACTTATCAGCTTTCGGTTAATATGGAAAATATTTTGTTTGAAGGAATTTGGGAAATTCCAAACGGAGTTTCCATGAACTCATATATCATAAAAGGGGAAAAAACGGCGATTGTGGACGGAGTCTGCGGGTGGGACGGCGTTCCCCAACATTTGTATGATCTGTTGGATGAGCTGGATGTGGACCCCCGGTCCATTGATTATCTGATCATCAACCATATGGAGCCGGATCATACCGGATGGATTGAGGATTTTCAGAAGATCCGACCGGATTTCAAAGTGATCTGCAGTGAAAAAGCAGCGGGAGTGCTGGAGCATTTTTACGGGCATACGGAATCGGTGACCTGCGTCGGAGACGACAGTATTCTTGATCTGGGCGGCGGGCATGTCCTTCAGTTTCTGGAGATTCCCAACGTGCATTGGCCGGAAACCATGGCTGCTTTTGATACCCTGACCGGTACCTTGTTTCCCTGCGATGCCTTTGGATCCTTCGGAAAGGTTGAGGAATCCAATTATGACGAGTTGCTCAGCGAAGAGAAACTGGCATTTTATGAAAAGGAAGCCCTTCGTTATTACTCCAATATCGTTGCAGCATTTTCCGGACCGGTACAAAAGGCAATTGAAAAGTGTGCACCGCTTCCCATAAAGATTATTGCACCGGGTCACGGCATTGTCTGGAGGAAAGATCCATCCAGAATAATCCGGGACTATGCCCGGTATGCATCCTGGCAAAAGGGACCGGCCAAAGAGGAAATTACGATCCTCTGGGGTTCCATGTACGGCATGACGGAGAAAGCGGTTCATCGGGCTGTGAAAGCGCTGGAGGAGGAAAACATTTCTTATCATATCCACCGTGTACCAGATACATCATGGGGAACCATACTGACATCCGTCTGGACCTCTGCCGGGATTGTACTGGCCATGCCGACTTATGAATATAAGATGTTTCCGCCGATGGCAGCCATTCTGGATGAAATGGGAAAGAAAAAAGTACAGAATCGGAAAGCATTCCGCATGGGATCCTATGGCTGGTCGGGAGGAGCTCAGAGAGAGCTGGATGAAATCGTGTCAAAAAATCATATGAACTGGGACTTTCTGGAGCCTGTGGAGTTTCGGGGAAATGCATCGGAGGAGGAGCTGAAACAAATTGAAAACCGGGTCCATGAGCTTGCAAGGGAAGTCCGGGCTCAGGTTTGAAAGGTAAAAAATAGAAAAACCCAAAATAAAAACAATCGGAGGCTGAACAGATGGGACAAAAAACGGCTGTATTTATGACGCATGGCGGTAAAGAAGCCATCAACAGGGCTTATGACAAGGAAACCAGGAATACCCTGAAAGAGCGCCTTTCTTTCCTGAAAGGCGTATATGACAGGGATCAGCTGAAAACACGCAGGGCCGATTTACGGAAAGTGGATTATATCTTTTCGACATGGGGAATGTTTCCGCTGGAGGAGGATCAGATACGCGACTGTTTTCCCGGACTGAAGGCCGTTTTTTATGCAGCAGGCTCCGTTCAGGGCTTTGCAAAGCCTTATCTGGCCTGTGGAGTGCATGTTTTCAGCGCATTTGCCGCCAATGCGGTTCCGGTGGCGGAGTATGTCACTGCACAGATTTTGCTTGCAGGGAAGGGGTTTTACCTGGCGCAACAGTTGTATCGGACAAAAGGTTATCCGGCAGCCAGGGAGTACATGCGGAAGATGCCCGGCAACTATGGGGAAAAGGTCGGAATTATCGGAGCGGGGACGATAGGAAAGCTGGTCATTTCCCATTTGAAAGATTACAAATATCGTATTCTGGTATTCGATCCCTTTCTTCCGCAGGAGGAAGCAGATCGGCTGGGTGTGGAGAAGTGTGATCTGAATACGATTTTTGAAGAATGCCTGGTGATTTCCAACCACCTGGCCAACAACGAGCAGACCAGGGGAATGATGACCTATGAACAATTCCGCCGGATGCGGTCCAATGCGGTCTTTCTCAATACCGGGAGGGGAGCGCAGCTGGTGGAGGACGATCTGGCCCGTGCCCTGTCCGAAGTCTCTACCCGCACAGCTGTCCTGGATGTTACCTTTCCGGAACCGGTAAAGCCAGGGCATCCCTTCCTCACTCTGGAAAATGTTTTTCTGACGCCGCATATTGCCGGCAGCATGGGAGGGGAAGTCGCCCGGATGGGGCAGTATATGGCAGAAGAATATAAAGCCTTTGCATCCGGAGCCCCCTGCCGGTATGAGGTAACGGAAGAAATGCTGAAGACAATGGCATAATCTCAGGCAAGAATGGAGCAGGTCAGGCGGCAGAGCAGGCCGGACAAAGAATCTGGCTGACAAAGGATTCATCTGATGGATGAAAGGTTCATTCGATTCCGCTCAGGTCAAACTCCGGCGTATATTCTTCCTTTGCCGAGGACCGTTCCTGAACATACCCGTTTCCCAGCCCGATCTCAAAGAAATAGTCGATCATTCCTTCATATTCCCGTTTTGTGATCCGCCGATTCAGTTCCCTGCAGGATTTTGCACGGAAAAGGGGAGTGTATTGTGCCATCAGGCTGACCGGTACTTCAACAGGAAGCTTTTCCCTGATCCATCGCAGGACCTTTTTCGAGTCTTCCTGCAGTCCCGGCAGCAGCAGATGACGGATGATCATTCCCTTTTGGATCATCCCGTTTGCGTCATAGGAAGGATTTCCTGTCTGCCGGTACATTTCCAGAATGGCACGGGTTGCATGGTAAAAATAATCCGGCGCATTGGAGTACCTAAGGGAATATTTATTGTCTGCATATTTCAGATCCGGAAGGTAAACATCGACCAGCCCGTCAAGCAGCCTTAACGCTTCTATGCATTCATAGGCATTGGAATTATAGACGACGGGAAGGGTGAGTCCATTTGCCCTGGCGAAACGAATGGCTTCTGCCGTCTGCGGAATATACTGGGTGGCAGAAACCAGATTGATATTGTTCGCTCCCTGTTCCTGCAGATGCAGAAAAATTCTTCCCAGACCCGTGATGGATATGTCTTTTCCGAAGCCTTCCTGGCTGATTTTATAATTCTGACAGAAAAGGCACGAGAGATTGCATCGGGAAAAGAATACCGCTCCGGATCCCTTGCTGCCGCTGATGCAGGGCTCTTCCCAGTAATGCAGGGCTGCCCGGGCAGCCCTGGGCTGGAGGCCGGCACCGCAATATCCTTTTTCCCCGTTTTGTCTGTCTGCACCACATCTGCGGGGACATAACATGCATTTTTTCAAATAACTTTCCGTTTGGTACATATTCTTATCACCCGAATCAGTATAACACGCGCATGGGTTTCTTTCAAAAAGCAAGAAAACAATTTTCAGGATCAGAAATTTTATTCTTTACTTTATCAGGTTAATGTGCTATCATAATGAACCAATAAATCAAACAGAACGGAGAATAAATAGGATTGGGGGATATCACATGAATTCGATCGGATGGAAGCGGGCTTCATGGATTCTGGCAGTGTGGCTGATTCTTTTTATGGGGGGATGTGCCTCCCAAAAAGCGGAAACGGTTGTTCCCGGCAAATTTACCGTGGGATTTGACCAGGAATTTCCGCCCATGGGCTTTATGGGCGAAGACGGCGAGTTTACCGGGTTTGACCTGGACCTGGCAGCGGAAGTCGCCCGTCGGCTTGATCTGGAACTTCAGCTGCAGCCGGTTAAATGGGACTCCAAGGACATGGAGCTCTCCGCCGGAAATATTGACTGCATCTGGAACGGTTTTACCATCAATGGCCTGGAAGACAAATATACATGGACAGATCCCTATATGTCCAATCAGCAGGTGTTTGTGGTAAATTTCGATTCCCGGATCGATTCCCTGGCGGATCTGAAGGGGAAAACCGTGGCAGTGCAGGTGGACTCCAGTGCGGAGACCGCACTGAAAGACAATCCGGATCTGACGGATTCCTTTCAGGATGTCATTACGGCTTCCGACTACAACAGCGCCCTGATGGATCTGAAGGCAGGAGGTGTGGATGCCGTCGCCATGGATGAAATTGTGGCAGATTACAGGATGAAAAAAGAAAAAAATCAGTTTGCTGTTTTGAAGGAAACGCTGACGAAGGAGGAGTATGGCGTCGGATTCCGGCTGGGCAATACAGCATTGCGGGACAAGGTACAGAACGCTTTGGAAGACATGGCGAAAGACGGTTCCATGAAAACGATATCGGAGAAATGGTTCGGAAAGGATATTACAGTCATAGGAAAATGAGGAACAGGATATGGGACAGAAGGATTCATTGAAAGGATGGGAGCAATCTGAAATGGGATGGACCATGATTTTAACAAAATTGGGAGAAGGAATGCTGGTGTCCATTGAAATTTTTGCATGGACGCTTATATTTTCCCTGCCGCTGGGGCTGCTGGTTTCTTTCGGACGGTTGTCCGGGAATGTTTTTTTACGTGGCTTTGTCAAGTTTTATATTTCCGTTATGCGCGGCACTCCGCTGATGCTTCAGTTAATGGTTTTTTATTATGGCCCATTCCTGCTCTTTCATGTGAGCTTGCCGCGAGGGTATCGGTTCATCGCGGTTCTGATTGGCTTCCTGTTCAATTATGCGGCATACTTTGCGGAAATTGACCGGAGCGGAATGGAATCCATTCCGAAGGGGCAATACGAAGCGGCATCCATTTTAGGCTACAGCAAAGCCCAGGCATTTCGAAAAATCATCCTGCCTCAGATGGTCCGGCGAACCCTGCCTGCAGTAACCAATGAAATGATTACCCTGGTAAAGGATACTTCCCTGGCGCAGGTTATATCCGTATCGGAGATGTTTCTTGCCGCCAGTGCCATTGCAGCGAAAGAGGCATCCATCCTGCCCCTTTTTGCAGCAGGGATTTTTTACTACGTGTTCAATTATCTCGTTGCCCTGTCCATGGAATGGGCGGAACGGAAATTGAGTTATTACCGGTAAAGGGGTGCGGGCCAGGATGAATCAGGTTGAATAAGCCAGCGGGACAGATGGATCGAATCAAAAACATATTTGGGGGCTACAGGAAAATGACAGTGATGGAAATACGAAACATGCAGAAAAGCTTTGGGAATCGGAAAGTGATCCGGGACATTTCCCTGAAAGTGGAAGAAGGACAGGTAACAGCCGTGATCGGCCCTTCCGGGTCCGGCAAATCCACTTTGCTGAGATGTGCAACCCTGCTGGATCCCATGGATTCCGGGGAACTGATTTATCTCGGTCAGCATGCGGCTGTGACGGATACAGATGGGAAAGTGGTTTATGCGCGGAGGAAGGAGATGAAGGAAATACGCAGCTTTTTCGGATTGGTATTTCAGAACTTTAACCTGTTCCCTCATTATTCTGTCATCCGGAATATTATTGACGCACCCATGACGGTTCAGAAAAAGAGCAGGGAGGAAGCTTATGAAACAGGTAAAAAGCTTTTATCCCGGATGGGTCTGTCCGACAGGGAAGATTCCTATCCTTATCAGTTATCGGGTGGGCAGCAGCAGCGGGTATCCATTGCCAGGGCACTGGCTCTGAATCCTGAAATCCTGTTCTTTGATGAACCGACATCGGCATTGGATCCGGAGCTGACGGGAGAGATACTGGAAATCCTCCGGGATCTGGCGGCAGAGCACCGTACAATGGTTCTGGTTACCCATGAAATAGGCTTTGCCGGGGATGTGGCGGATGAGATTGTTTTTATGAACGACGGAATCATTGTGGAACAGGGAAGGCCTGATAAGATCCTGAATCATCCAGGGCAGGAGCGGACCAAAACTTTTCTGAACAGCCTGGGAAGGCGCCCGAAAAGGCACTTTTGCTATTGACAGCGGATATTGATATATAGTAATATTAAGTTTAATAATTTTTCGGAGCGAAGGAGTATACATTATGAAAAAGACAATCGCTTTCCTGGCCATTGCGACCCTTATGATGGTAATTTTTGGAGGCTGTTCCCAAACCACGTCAAAGGATTCCAATACCATTCGGATCGGTTTGAACTATGAGCTTTCCGGCGCATCTGCAACCTATGGGCAGAGCTCTGTGGAAGGGATTGAGCTGGCCATTGAGGAAATCAACAAAGCCGGCGGTTTGAACGGGAAAAAGATTCAGGCTGTAAAATACGACAACAAATCTGAGGAAGCAGAAGCTACGACTCTGTCGACCCGGCTGATGACGCAGGACAAGGTGCTTGCCGTTCTTGGTCCTGCCACATCCGGAGCTTTCAAGGCCACGATACCGGTGTCGGAGCAGAACAAAATTCCCGTTCTGTCAGGATCCGCTACAGCGGATGATGTAACGGTGGATAAAAGAGGGGTAAAGGAATACGCATTCCGTATTTGTTTTATGGATTCTGCTCAGGGAAAAGCCATGGCCAGATATGCCATTGAAAACCTCGGCAGGAAAAAAGCCGTTATTATCCGGGACAGCTCCAACGATTATGCCAAAGGTCTGGCAGAGAGCTTTGCCAAAACATTCAAGGAAGCCGGTGGCACCATCGTCAAACAGGAGGCTTACGTAAAAGGGGATACGGACTTCAACGCCATCCTGACCAGTGTCCGGAATCAGGACTTTGATGTGATCTTTATTCCGGGATATTATGAGGAAGCCGGACTGATTATCAAGCAGGCAAGGTCTCAGGGGATCGATGTTCCTATTTTGGGCGCGGACGGATTTGATTCCCCGAAGCTTGCGGAATTGGCTGGCACAGATGCCCTTTCCAATGTCTATTTCTCCAATCACTACTCTTCCCTGGACGATAATCCCACCGTTCAGGAGTTCCTCAAGGCTTTTCAGACAAAATACAAAAAAGAACCCGATGCCTTCAGCGCACTGGGATATGACCTTGCCAAGCTCACGGTGCAGGCCATCGGTCGCGCAGAAAAACAGGATGGGGAATCCATTAAGTCCGCCCTGGCAGAAACCAAGGATTTTGAGGGTGTAACCGGGAACATCCGTGTGGATAAAAATCACAACGCCGTGAAGGACACGGTTGTCATCAATCTGGAAAGCGGAAAGCAGGCTTCCAGTGAGAGAATACGTCCGGAAGAATGATGCCGGTTTGTACATCTGTATGCTTTGTTCAAACGAATATTATTTGATGGCAATGGAAAGAAGGGATGCGGATTGGAACAATTTCTGCAACAAGTGATCAATGGGCTATCCCTGGGCAGTATCTATGCATTAATCGCTCTGGGATATACCATGATCTATGGTATTATCAAACTGATCAATTTTGCACATGGCGACATCTATATGCTGGGGGCCTATATTGGCTATTTCTGTATGACAACCCTGAAGCTTGGCTTTTTGCCATCCCTGTTGATTGCCATGGCCGGCTGCGCGGTGCTTGGCTTTGCAATTGAAAAAATTGCCTACAAACCCTTACGGAATGCCCCCCGGATCGCGGTATTGATTACCGCCATTGGCGTCTCGCTTTTATTGGAATATGGCACCATGTTTTTCGTAAAGGCCAATGTCCGGACTTATCCTGCCATGACCGGTCTTCTGGCAGCGAAATATCAGTTTGGCGGCGTGGTTGTCACCATGCAGCAAATTCTGATCCTTGCCATCACGATACTCCTCATGTTGGTACTCCAGTTCATTGTGAAACGGACCAGGATCGGAAAAGCCATGCGTGCCGCATCCCTGGACAACGATGCAGCCCAGTTGATGGGTATCAATGTGGATACGACCATATCCTTTACGTTTGTTCTGGGGTCTGCTCTGGCAGGTGCTGCCGGTGTTCTGGTCGGGGTGTACTATAATTCCATCAATCCCCTGATGGGTATGATGCCCGGGCTGAAGGCATTCGTTGCCGCCGTTCTGGGAGGCATCGGCCTGATTCCGGGAGCCATGATAGGCGGATATCTCATCGGGATCGTCGAGGTGTTTGTTTCCGGATATGGCAGTTCCATGTATCGGGATGCCGTGGTGTTTGCCATTCTGATTCTGATCCTGATCGTAAAACCAACGGGGATTCTGGGAAAAAGCTCCGGAGAGAAGGTGTAGAGTTGAAAAAATTTATTGGCATCGTACTCACCTTTGTGGTGGTTCAGATCCTGATATCCACCAATATCATCAATTCCTATCTGCAGGCTACCCTGGCAACGATATGCATCAATATCATTCTGGCGGTCAGCCTGAATCTGATCACCGGTTTTACGGGACAGTTCTCTCTGGGTCATGCAGGCTTTATGTCCATCGGAGCGTATATCTGTGCATTGATTCTGCTTCGGTTTCCCACTCTTCCGGGCTTTCTCGCAGGGTTGCTGGCTGGAGCCGTTCTGGCTGCCCTGGTCGGAATTCTGGTGGGCCTGCCGACCCTCCGTCTGAAGGGAGACTACCTGGCGATTGCCACCCTGGGAATGTCCGAGATTATACGGGTCATTCTTACAAACCTTGAGATTACCAACGGAGCGGCAGGCCTCAGCGGTATTCCACAATTTGTAAACTGGTTCTGGCTCTATTTGTTTTCCGCCGGGACGGTCCTGCTTCTTGTAAACTTTTTGAATTCCTCTCACGGGCGTGCCTGCATTTCCATCCGGGAGGATGAAATTGCCGCAGAGTCCGTAGGCATACCGGTTACCAGATACAAGGTGATTGCCTTTACAGTGGGAGCTTTTTGTGCAGGAATTGCCGGGGGCCTGTATGCTTCCTACTTCTATTTCCTGAAGCCTGGAACCTTTGGCTTCCTGAAATCCATAGATGTATTGGTGATTGTTGTACTGGGAGGAATGGGCAGTATGTCCGGATCCATCCTGGCAGCTGTTCTTCTGGCCCTGATCTCCACTTTTTTGCAGTCGTTTCCGGAGCTTCGGATGATTCTTTATTCTTTGCTCCTGATTGTGATCATGATTTTCCGTCCCCAGGGACTGATGGGATCCAAAGAAATTTCCCTTTCCATCTTCGGCAAATTGGGGAAATTCCTGTCTCCCGGGAAAGGAAGGGAATAATATGGCACTGTTATATGTAAAAAAACTGACAAAATCCTTTGGCGGATTGATGGCTGTTTCCAATGTCAGCATGAAACTGGAACAGGGAGAGCTGATTGGTCTCATCGGGCCCAATGGTGCGGGTAAAACCACGGTGTTTAACCTGCTGGCCGGCGTGTATGCGCCGGATAAGGGGACCATAACCCTTACAACAGCCGGCAGGGAAATTTCCCTGGAAGGACAAAAGCCCTACAACATCTGCAAGGCAGGCGTTGCGCGGACCTTTCAGAATATCCGGCTGTTCCGGGATCTTACGGTATTTGACAATGTCCGGATTGCCATGCATCAGAACGTAAATTACGGGCTTTTGTCCGGCTTTTTGCATCTGCCCTCCTATCAAAGGGAAGAAAAGAAGCTGAAGGAGGAAAGCCTGGAATTTCTGCGAATCATGAAGCTGGATGACAAAAAGGATGAGCTGGCGAAGAATTTGCCCTATGGAGAACAACGTCATTTGGAAATTGCCCGTGCACTTGCCACAAAGCCGGCCCTGCTGCTGCTGGATGAGCCTGCCGCCGGCATGAATCCGGCGGAAACAGCGGAGTTGACGGAACTGATCCAGTGGATCCGGAAACAATTCCAACTGACGATCCTGCTGATTGAGCACGATATGTCCCTGGTCATGAAAATATGCGAGCGGATTTATGTGCTGGATTATGGCATGCTGATTGCCAACGGGACTCCGGAAGAAATCCGTTCTGATCCGCGTGTCATTGAAGCGTATCTGGGAGAGGAGGTTCACGATGCTTGATGTGCAAGACCTGGATGTCTATTTTGGCGTGATCCATGCACTGAAAAAGATATCCCTGACGGTCCGGGAAGGGGAGATCGTAACCTTGATCGGAGCCAATGGTGCGGGAAAGACCACTATTCTGCGAACCATTTCCGGTCTGAAGAAGTCTGCCGGTGGAAAAATTCTGTTTCATGGGGAGGATATTACCCATACTTCATCGCAGAACCGGGTTCGGGCAGGGATCTCGCAGGCGCCGGAAGGGCGTCGTGTTTTTTCTTCCATGTCTGTTCTGGAGAATCTGGAGCTGGGTGCCTATCTTCGAAAGGATAAAGAAGCGATTGCAGCGGATCTGAAAAAGATTTATGATTTCTTTCCCATTTTATCCGATCGGAAGAAACAGGCTGCAGGGACTCTGTCCGGCGGAGAGCAGCAAATGCTGGCCATTGGGCGGGCTTTGATGAGCCGGCCAAAAATTCTCCTGCTGGATGAGCCCTCCATGGGCCTGGCGCCCTTGCTGGTTCAGGAAATATTTGATATTATTAAAGATATCAACAGCACAGGAACCACCATTCTGCTGGTGGAGCAAAATGCCAGCATGGCGCTGCAGATAGCAAACCGGGCTTATGTCCTGGAAACCGGATCCATCGTCCTTTCCGGGACCGGTACGGATTTGATGCAAAGTGATGAGATCCGAAAAGCGTATTTAGGAGGTTAACATATGTTTGTAAAAACAAAGATGACAACCCATCCATTTACCATTTCACCGGAACAGACCATTCCTGAGGCTCATGAAATTATGACCCGGTATGATGTCAAGCGCCTGCCGGTCCTGAAAAACGGAAAACTGGTGGGAGTTGTCTCCAAAGAGGATATTGATCGATATTCCCCGACGAAGGCGACTACGCTGAGCATGGGGGAGATTACCTATCTTCTTGCCAAGACAAAAATCAGGCAGATCATGAGCAAACACCCTGTTACCATTTCACCGGATGCCCTGCTGGAAGAAGCTGCCACCCTGATGCGGGACAACAAAGTCAGCTTTCTGCCGGTGATGGATCATGACAGACTGGCAGGGATTATCACAGAAAGTGATATATTTGATTCCTTTATCGAACTGCTCGGATTCCGGGAGCCAGGGACCCGTTTGACCATCGAGGCAGATGATGAACCGGGTATTATGTCCAATCTGACCAGCATTATCGGACAGTTCGGCGCAAATATCACACGTGTTGCCGTTTACCGCGGGGAAAACGGGAAAAGTGCCATTGTGGTCGGGATTCATTCCCTGAATACAGAGGAGATTGAAAAATCCATCCGAAAGAAAGGATTCAATATCCTGTATAAGCTGCAGAATGAATTTTAACGGAAAGCCGGTGAAAGCATGAAATCAGAAGGCATGAAATCAAAGGAAGATATCATGCGGGTTTTTCTGGCTGTCGAATTTCCTGAATCAGTCCGGCGATATCTGTACAGCTTACAGCAGGAAGTAAGAACGGTGTGTCGGTCCGGACATTTCACCCACCGGGACAATTTTCACCTGACCCTTCGCTTTTTGGGCGGGACCGGGAGGGAAGAACGGCAAAAACTGCAGCGGGCAATGGATGCTTCCGCACAGAAATGCGAGCCCTTTTTCATCCGGATTCAGGGACTGGGACATTTTCTCAGAGGAAACCGGCAGATTCTCTGGATCGGTATTCAGGAAAGTCATGCCTTGCAGGAAGTATATGACTGTCTGCAGACGGAGCTGTCCGCCTGCGGTTATCCAAAGGAAAGAAGGCTCTATACGCCCCACATTACATTGGGCAGGGAAGTGGTGACGGACAGGGATTTCTCCGGCCTTTCGGACGTATTGTCCGTAGAGGAAAGGAAAATCCCCGTCCGCTTTCTTTCCATGATGCAAAG
>DAINCI010000027.1:0-18176 GCA_036732425.1 Bacillota bacterium | reverse complement strand
GGGGAAAACAAATTCAAAATCTATGTCAGTGCCCTGACCCAACTGAATGTGGACAATCATAACCGGATTCCGACGACAGATGTACGGCTGATCCGAAGAATGGTGCGGGACTATCACTTTCGCAGCACTTCCGTGGAGGAAACCCTGGGAATGTGGTCTTCCGTCAGAAGGGGAGAGGAAAGAAACATATTTCCCTTTCAGGAATCGGCGGATATCATGTTCAATTCTGCCCTGCTCTATGAGCTGGCAGTGCTGAAGCCATACCTTCTGCCGCTGCTGGAAGGGGTGCCGGAGGAGCATCCTTTTTATATGGAAGTGAATCGGCTGAAGAACTTCCTGAAATATTTCTTAAGCCTTGATTCTTCTGAGGTTCCCAATAATTCAATACTCAGGGAATTCATAGGGGGAAGCTGTTTTGAAGAGGAAGTGACAGATGTTTTCTGAAATCAGGCCTTTACATATCCCTGTCTTTGTTATAAGATGAAACCTGCTATAACAGAGGGGAAATATAGTCCTGTTTTGCCGGGACAGTAAGGGGTGTGAGATTGGTTTCTGATTTTTTAAAAGGGCTGGTTATCGGGATTGGTGCGATTGCACCAGGTGTCAGCGGAGGAACTCTTGCCATTTTGCTGGGTGTTTATGAAGAAATAACCGAAGCACTCGCCCATATCTTTACAGATTTCAAAAAGAAGGTATTCAGATACGCCCCCATGGCATTGGGAATTGTTTTGGGAGTGCTGGTCTTCAGTCGGGTTATTCACTATTTGTTTGAAAATTTTGAAATTCCGGTAAAATATCTTTTTATTGGCCTTATGGTGGGAACTTTCCCATCTTTGAAAAAGCAGGCCGACAAGCAGGGGTTTCGTTACCGGTATCTGATACTCTTTGTATTGTCACTCGTGGTCACGCTCCTGTTTTCCAATCTGGAGGGTTCTGCAGTGGGGACGGTTTCCCATGCCCGTCCCGGATTTCTGCATGCAGCCCTTTATGGTGCCATTGTCGGACTGGGAACGTTGCTTCCCGGCATCAGCACCTCCTTTATTCTGATGTATCTGGGGGTATATCCGGTATTGCTGGAGGGGCTGTCCGGTCTGGATCTTTCTGTTCTGATCCCGGCAGGAATCGGAGCGGTGCTGAGCATCCTTGTGTTTGCCAAGGTCATCAATTTGTTGTTTCAGAAGGCATATGGATATACCTATTATGCCATATTCGGCTTTACCATTGGTTCGGTTTTTTCCATTTTTCCGGGCATTGGGTGGGACTGGAGTTATCTTCTGTGTGTGCTGCTCTTCGTGATCGGCTGTGTTTCCTCTTATCGTCTGAGCGGCTACGAACCGGATAAACAGAGTAATAAATGAAAAGCACACAGGACAGAACAGGGATACAGGATCAATATCAGCTGGATTTGTCCATGGACAGAAATTATGTTATACTTTCTTCGTAATCATTCAGAAGATAAACAGGAGATGTTACGATTGAAAAAAGTAAAAAGAGTCCATGTGATTCTTGTCGCTTTTATCTGTATCTTTTTGATGGTATCCTGCACCGGGCCAAAGCAGCAGGGCGCCTTTACCGATTCGAAAGGGAATCCTTCCGTCACGGAGGATTCCAGGACCATCCGCCCGGAGACCCCGAAACCGTCTCCTGTGCCGGAAACAACAACTCTGGAGTTACGGGCAGTAGGGGACATTATGATGCATGAACCTCAGGTGGAAGCTGGTTTGCAGGCAGACGGCTCCTATCATTTCACTCATTTTTTTGAAGATATCCAGCCTTATCTGAAGGGCGCCGATATCGTCATGGGCAATCTCGAAACGACAATCAGCAATGAGGAAAAAGGATACAGCGGATTTCCCAACTTCCGGAGCCCTGCGGCTTTGATCGGGGCATTGAAGGATGCAGGATTTCAAATTCTCACGACTGCAAACAATCATGCTCTGGACGGCAGGGAGTTCGGCACCGTTCGCACATTGGATACCCTGGATGAATATGGGATTCTTCATACCGGTACGGCACGGACTTCTGAAGAGCGGGATCGTATTTTGATGGTGGAGAAAAATGATATCAAAATAGGAATTCTTGCCTATACCTATGGAACGAACGGGATGGAAGTTACCATTCCGGATGAGAAACTGCCATTTATGATAAATTATATTGACAAGGACGCAATTCGTGAGGACATTCACCGGGCCAGGGAGGAAGGAGCAGAGGTGCTGATTACCTGTATCCACTGGGGGACGGAGTATGAAAGAGATCCTGATGACTCCCAGAAGGAAATGGCGGATTTTCTTGCATCCCAGGGAGTGGACATTATTTTCGGAAGTCACCCGCATGTTTTGCAGCCTATGGAGCGCAGAAAAGTCCATCTGGAGGATGGCAGCGAAAAAGAGGTATTTTTGATTTATTCCCTGGGAAACTTTATCTCCAATCAGCGGGATACCTATCGGGACAGCGGAGTGATTCTTGATCTGAAAATCAATAAGGATACCGATACGGGAGCCATTCATCTGGATAATATTTCCTATATACCGACCTGGGTTTATCGGTTCTCTCAGAACGGAAAGCCGGATTTCCGGGTGCTGCCAGTCGGCAAATTTATGAAGAACGGAGAGCTGACTGGTTCCGCAGAGGAGCGAATCCGTTCGGTGTGGAAGGAAACGACCACCCACCTGGGACAGGATGGATTCCAGATCAAGGAGTAAACAATGGGGAAACCATCCGCCAGAATGCTTTTGTTCGTTACAGGACAGAAAGGATTGAGGTGATTCCTGCGTGAGCCATTTTTTTGCCTATCTTTCCAGAATGAAGTTTATACAGCGCTGGGGTCTGATGCGCAATGTAAGCAGGGAAAACATTCAGGAGCACAGTCTTCAGGTTGCAATGATTGCCCATAACCTGGCGATTGTCCAAAACCGATTCTATGAAGGGAATGTGGATCCACAGCGGGTTTTGCTTCTGGCTGTTTACCATGAAGCGAGTGAAGTGATTACCGGTGATCTGGCAACTCCCATAAAATATTTTAATCCCGAAATCAAAAAAGCATATAAGGATATTGAAAAGGTGGCGAATAAAAGGCTTCTGACCATGCTGCCCGATGAATTGCAGCCGGAGTATGAATCGGTGCTGTTTCCAATCCCGGAGGATGAGGAACATTGGAGGATCGTCAAGGAGGCGGACAAGCTCTGCGCTTATCTGAAATGCCTGGAAGAGCTGAAAGCCGGCAACAAGGAGTTTTCCAAGGCAGAACGGACCATTTACCGGGAACTGGAGAAGATGAAGGTGGATCACCCGGAAGTGGATTACTTTATAAAACAGTTTCTGCCCAGTTTTCAGCTGACTCTGGACGAATTGAACTGATCGCCCCGGATTGCTCCGGCTCGGGACAGGGCAGATGGAAAAAAGAATAATGAAAATATAAAAAAGCGGGAGGATACGGAGGTTATATAATGAAAAAGCAGAGCATGATTGCATTTGACCTGGGCGCCAGCAGCGGCAGAGGCATGATCGGCCGTTTCAACGGCAGCCGGCTTGAAATGGAGGAATTGCATCGCTTTTCCAATGATCCGGTGGAACTTACCGGCCATACTTACTGGGATATTCTTCGACTGTACCGGGAAATCTGCCAGGGCCTGCTGAAATTCTCCAATCAGGAGGAAGGCGACATCGCATCCGTGGGCATTGATACCTGGGGTGTGGATTTTGGTCTGTTGGACCGTTCGGGGCAGCTGATGGGCAATCCGTATCATTATCGTGATGTCCGTACGGACGGCATTCCTGAAAAAGCGTTTCAAAAGGTTTCCAAAGAGGAAATATATCAACGCACCGGCATTGCCTTTCAGACTTTCAATACCTTGTATCAGCTCCTTTCTGTCCGGCTCTCCAATCCGGACCTTCTGGAGAAAGCATCTGCCATGCTTTTTATCCCCGATCTTCTCAGCTATTTCCTGACAGGAGAGAAGAAAACGGAGTTTACCGAAGCGACAACCAGCCAGCTTTTGGCTGCGGACAGCGGATATTGGGACAGGCAGCTGCTGAAGAAACTGGATATTCCGGATCACTATCTGACGGATCTGGATGTTCCGGGGACCAAACGGGGAAAGGTAAAAAAGGAAATTGCATCTCAGCTCGGGATCGGGGAGGTGCCGCTGATTGCGGTAGCCACACATGATACCGGCTCTGCGGTGGCGGCTGTCCCTGCTTCGGAAGGAAGCTATGCTTTTCTCAGCAGCGGGACCTGGTCCCTGATGGGAGTGGAAACAGACCGGCCGGTTATCAATGAAAACACGTTGAAATGGAATTATACCAACGAAGGATGCGTGGGCGGAAAATATCGCTTGCTGAAAAATATTATGGGCCTTTGGATCATACAGGAATGCAAAAGGGAATGGGACCGGAACGGGGAGCACTACAGTTTTGACGACATGGTACATCTGGCAGAGTCCAGTACTCCGTTCCAGTCTGTGATCGATCCCGATGCCGGGCTGTTTTATCATGCCGGGGACATGTCTGCAAAAGTGCAGCAATACTGCCGTCAGACGGGGCAGCATGTACCGCAGGACAAGGGCGAAATCATTCGGTGTGTCTATGAAAGCCTTGCCCTGAAATACAGATGGTCCTTTGAACGGCTGGAAGTCATATTGGGAAAATCGCTGGAAGCTCTGCATATCGTTGGCGGAGGCACCAAAAACCGGATGTTAAATCAATTTACAGCCAATGCATTGAACAAACCGGTACTTTGCGGGCCGACGGAAGCAACTGCCATCGGAAATCTGATGGTCCAGGCAATGGCTCTGGGGGAAGTCCGGGATCAGGATGAGATCCGCCAGGTTGTGAAGGACTCTTTTCCGACGGAGAATTATCTTCCGGAAGAAACCGATGCCTGGGAAGAAGCGTACCATAAATTCGCAAAGCTGGTGCAGGAGGAGTCGGAAAGACAGGATTCCTGAAAATTCCTTCGAAGGCAGTGCAGTAAACTTTTAGCATATATTTCACTGTTAAATTTTTGGCGCTTGGGTACAATAGGTTCACAAGGGCTTGAGATGGTCACGACATCAGCTAATAAAATTCGGACGGGTACTTGTGTATCACCCTTCCATATTAACTTAGTTTCAGCTTTGTTTTACAGGAATGGATCATTTTTCGGGCCCTTTTTGGAGAGTCCCTCCCCTTGAGGGATTCTCCTTGATTTTTGGCATTTGATTGTTGACAAATCGCCGGTTCTCAGTTATAATAGATAAGTACCGGATGCGGAACACATTCGATATGGGATGGAGCATTAACTCAGCTGGCAGAGTGTCATCTTGACGTGGTGAAAGTCACAGGTTCGAGTCCTGTATGCTCCACCATACAATAGCGCGGGGTAGAGCAGCTGGTAGCTCGTCGGGCTCATAACCCGGAGGTCGTGGGTTCAAATCCCTCCCCCGCAACCAATTATTGTTGGAAAGGTCAGTCCATCCGGACTGGCCTTTCTCAGTATTTGTCCGATGGAGTTTTGGTGCCGTCTTAACATGGCCGGGTACCATGGAGGAACATCCTCTGTATGCCTGGGCAAAGTATGATGGAATTATGAATTTCTTCTGATTTAAAGGATGAGCGTATATTGAACTATCCGAATATCGTACCGGGAATTTTCCTGTCCCGTCCCAATCGTTTTATTGCCCGTGTAAGAATCAACGGCAGGGAGGAAACGGCGCATGTAAAGAATACGGGGCGATGCCGGGAGCTGCTGATCCCCGGTGCGGAAATTTACCTGCAGCATCATGATAATCCCCGGCGCAAGACCCGGTTCTCCCTGATTTCCGTAAAGAAGAGTGACAAGCTGATTAATATCGACAGCCAGGCACCCAATCAGGTATTGAAGGAAGCGCTGCAGGAAGGAATGTATCTGCCGGGGCTGGTGCATCCGATTACCTGCATTCGACCGGAGTCGGTATTCGGGAATTCCCGGTTTGATTTCTATGTGGAAGCCGGCGGGCAGAAGGCCTACATTGAAGCCAAGGGGGTCACTCTGGAACAGGATGGTGTCGCCATGTTTCCGGATGCTCCGACGGAGCGCGGAGTGAAACATGTCCGCGAATTGATCCTGGCTGCAGAAGAAAGTTTTACCGCATATGTATTTTTTGTAGTTCAGATGAAGGGTATATGCTGTATGATGCCAAATGACAGAATGCATGCTGCATTCGGCAGCTCGCTGCGGGCAGCAAGGAAGGCCGGCGTCCATATTATGGCATACGATTGTATTGCCAAACCGGAAAGTCTGTGGCTGGACCAGCCCGTTCCGGTCATTTTGTAGGAAAGGTGCTTTTTTACACAGGATAGCTCTTGTTTCTATGCATTTTCATTTCATTATGCTATAATAACTGTGAGGAATTCAACGATAATAAGGTGGGGAAACTGCATGATGTATACGGAAACAGATTTTCTGGATGTCAGAAAACAGCTGAGAAAGATGATACTTTTAACCGTGGTTCTGTCTCTTGTTTTTATAATACCGGCAGTCGCTTTCATGCTGCGGCGGCCGCAGTGGATCGGTGCCGCATTTCTTACGGTGGGAGTCTGCCTGATTCTTTTCCTGTGGGGTGTATTCGGCATTCCCATATACTATTATTATCATTTTATCAGGGATATATTTGAAGGACGGACACGGAAAGTAAAGGGCCTTGTTACAAAGGTGGAAGAAGGACCGGTTTATAAGGACAATCGGCTGCTTTATTATCAGATCTGGTTCAGGGATGACGAGGACAAAAAAGAAAGAATCCTGTTGTTTGACGAAAACAAGGGCAAACCGTCGGTACAGGCAGGGAAGCAATATTCTTTCCAAACCCATGAGAACTTTATTACTCAGATTGCGGAGAATTAGCGGACCATTTATTCTGTCCAAGAATTTTTCCGTTCTGACTGATGTAAACCGTGGTACATTCTTCACAGGGATTTTCCGGATCCTTGCCGCGGTATAACCGGACTTCCAGATAGTCTCCGAGGTAGGATATGGGCTTTCCATCGGTTACAGGAAGCTGAGCGGCCGTTTTTTGCCTTTCGTGGAACTCGATATAGGTTTCCTGGAAGGAAACAGTTTCTCCCAGCTCTTTCAGATAGTTTGCAGCCAGATTGATCGCCTTCAGATCATCCATCTGCTTCAGGAAAGAACTTCCCGCATAGGCTGCATGGCCCGATTCTGAAGATTCGTTTTTTGTTTCACGGGCCGGGCTGTCCTTTTTGGATTCCGTGGTTGTTGCTTTCTTATAGCAGGAGCTTGTCAACAACATGGAACCGACCAGGATCAATACGGTGATGTTCTTTTTCATCGTTGCCTACCAGTCCCTTCTTTTTCTGTCTTTTTGGATTTCTCCCTTCATATATATGCATCTGCCTGCCTTTGTCATGTCACATTCAACGGTTGTTTGTTGTTTTCCCTTTTGCCGGGCAGGAAATTCCGGTCATTTTGTAGAAGATAAACTTCATCAAGGAAAGGCAAGGAAGGGAGGAACGGGTTTATCCCGCTGAAGATGAACAAAGAAAAGAAGTTACCAAAAAGATCAGAGATACCCGGGAAATGGAAGTGGAAGTTGGAGGATCTTTATCCATCAATGGAGACATGGGAACAGGATTATCGGCGGATCAGGGAGGCTATTCCCGATATCGAAGCAACCCGGGGGTCATTATGCCAGTCTGCCGGACAACTTCTGAAAGGTTTGAATATTTATTTTGAATGGGTGGAGAAGGCGGAACACCTGTTCGCTTATGCCAGCATGAAAAGGGATGAAGATAACGGCAATGCCGAATCCCAGGCATTGCTGGACCGGGCACAGGAAGTCCTGACAGCGGGGGAGAGTGCCGCATCCTTCCTGGTACCGGAGATATTATCCATTCCCCGGGATACTCTCAGGGACTTCAAGGAATCCTGTGAGGGCCTGAAGGTTTATGATCAGTATCTGGACGAAATCACCCGACGGAGGGAACATTACCTGTCGGACAGGGAGGAAGAAATCCTTGCCATGGCCGGTGAGATGGCTGCAGCTCCCAGAAATATATTCAGCATGATCAACAATGCGGATATTCGCTTTCCTGAAGTTCACGATGAGAATGGGGAAAAGATTGAGTTGACAAAGGGAAGGTATACGCAGCTGATGGGAAGCCGGAACAGGGAAGTCCGAAAGGAAGTCTTCCAGGCTTTTTATGCGACTTATGCGGAGCAGAAAAATGCCATTTCTGCCGCATTGAATGCCAGCGTCAAAAAGGATGTTTTTTTCAGTAAGGTACGGCACTATCCTTCGGATCTGGAAGCCTCCATGGACGAGGACAATGTTCCGAAATCCGTATACGATAATCTGATCGAAGCGGTGGGGCAGAATCTGGATGCAATGTATCGGTATGTTGACTTGAAAAAACGTGCTTTACAGGTGGATGAGCTGCATATGTATGATGTTTATGCCCCCATTGTAAAAGATGTGGACTGGGATATTTCCTATGACCGCGCGAAGGAAATCGTGGCAGAGGGATTGGAGCCTTTGGGTGCTGATTATCAGAACATCCTGCAGAAAGGCTTTGCCGGCGGATGGATTGATGTGATGGAGAATGAAGGCAAGACAAGTGGCGGATATTCACAGGGAGTCTATGGCGTGCATCCCTATATCCTGCTCAATTACCAGGGAAATATCGCCAGTGTGTTTACCCTGGCCCATGAAATGGGACATTCCATTCATAGCTATCTGTCCGGTAAAAATCAACCCTTTGTCAAAGCTGAGTACCGGATATTCGTAGCCGAGGTGGCTTCCACTCTCAATGAGATTCTTCTTACAGAGCATCTTCTGCATACGTTGGAGGATCCGAAACAAAAAGCAACCATTCTGAATTATTATCTGGAGCAGTTCCGTACTACGGTATATCGGCAAACCATGTTTGCAGAGTTTGAAAAAGTCATTCACAATATGGCAGAAAGCGGTCAGCCCCTCACATGTGAAAGTATGTCTTCCGTCTATCGGGATCTCAATATCCGGTACTATGGCAGGGGGATGCATGTGGACGGGGAAATCAGCATGGAATGGATGCGGATTCCCCATTTCTACCGGACCTTCTATGTTTATAAATACTCCACCGGTTTCTGTGCTGCAGCAGCTCTTGCGAGCCAGATTCTTCAGGAAGGGAAACCGGCAGTGGAGCGTTATCTTCGCTTCCTGTCCTCCGGCGGTTCCGATTATCCCATCAATCTCCTGAAAAAGGCCGGTGTGGATATGACATCCACTGACCCGGTAAATACAGCTTTGAAGAGCTTCTCCGGAATGATCGGGCAATTGGACAAACTTCTCTGATATAGTTACTGGGATATACTTACTGGCTGAAGAGTATTTTAGGTCAATCAAAAAAGAGGCCGTATGGATTACGAACGATTCCATAGGGTCTCCTTTTTCAATACCTTTTTGTTTTTTATTTGCTCAGTAAGTTCTTTTTCTCCGGCAACCGATTCTTTCATTCAGGATTTCCTGATCCGGACCCGTCCGGCGGTTCGGTTCCTGTTTGGGCGTCGGATTTATTTCCCTCGTCGGAATTTTCCTCAGTCTCCGCTTTTTCCCTGGCTTCCTCCGTGGCCTTCTCTTCGGATTGCGGAGCGTCTGTCTGATACAGGGGAGCGGTGGATATGTTACCGTTTTTATAGAAATATGAGGTATTCTGATCTCCCGCTTTCTCCGCCTGCTCAGCTAATTGCTTCACATCCGTGGCATAATCATAGGCCGCCGGATTGACCGGTGTCATCCCCTGTGGACGGTAATAGTCCAGAAGATTGGATTCCAGCACATGATCGGAAGTTTTAAGCAGCTTTGCCATCTCATTTTTTATCATGGCTGCTTTATCATACGTATAGGTATTGGTTTCCGGTACCGGCTCTCCTGTTTTGTTATAATAGAGATTTTCCCCGATCATGGAATAGTCCGGCGTGATCAGATCCCCGTTCCGGAAGGGGACAATTTCCTTTCTTTCCGGGGAAAGCAAATCCTGTCCCATCATCACAAAGGATTTGGTATCCACGCCAAGAAGATGAAGCAACGTAGGCAGAATATCGATCTGGCCCCCATAGGTATCCACTTCTGCTCCTTTTTCATATCCGGGAATGTGAATGATCAGAGGCACCCGCTTCATCTGCATATTGTCAAACGATCCCCACGTTTCGGGATCCCGCCCCAGCAAAGGCGCCAGGGCCTTGTTTCTGGTGCCGGAAATGCCATAATGATCCCCATACAGTATAAATATGGAGTTTTCATAGATATGGCTTTCTTTCAGATAGTTGAAAAACTCCGCCAACGCCTGATCCGAATAGTTTGCTGTGGCGAAATAGCCATTGACTGCCTCATCCTTTGTATTGCCCTTTGGAATGCTGCTGTTTTTCTCGTCATATGGAAACGGAAAGTGATTGGAAAGGGTGATAAATTTACTGTAAAACGGCTGCTGCAGCTGCTCCAGATACTTAGCGGACTGCTGAAAAAACAGCTTATCCTTCAGACCGTATTCAGCAGAATTTTCCTTTGTCAGGATAAAGTCACCGGCATCAAAGAAGTAATCATAGCCAAAGCTCCGGTACATATCATTCCGGTTCCAGAAGGAGCCGTTATTGCCATGAAAAACCGCACTGGTATAACCCGCCTTGTCCTTCAGGATTTTTGGCAGGGCATAGTACGTATTGTTGGCGTTTTGTATGAATGCAGAACCTTCGGATATGCCAAACAGGGACGTTTCCGCCATCAGCTCCGCATCACTGCTTTTGCCCTGTCCAATCTGGGTAAAGAGATTGGGAAAAGAAAAGGTGTCCTTGCTGTGATACAGTTGATTCAGGAAAGGAAGAACCTCATATTCCTTTCCGTCTTCATCGGGAAGCTTATAGTCGATTAAAAACTGCTGGATGCTTTCCATATGGATGACGAACACATTACGTTCCTTTGCGATTCCAAAGGTCTCAGGATTGGGCTTCGCATAACGGTTGGCGGTATAATTGACCGTTTCCATAACGTCCTGATTGTCCGGAGTCCCCGTGGATCGTTCCGTTTTTACCGTCTGGATGCTGTCATAGGCAGTAAAACCATTGATGCCAAGATATTTTACAATATAGTTCCGATCGAAGGTCCTGGTCAGCAATTCCGGACGGCTGATTTCAGCAAGGCACAGATTAATCATGAAGATCACAAGGGAAAGCGCCAAAGCCTTCCATCCATTTCGCTTGTTGCAGAAAACCTTCTGATCCACAGAAAGAAGAGGCGATTTCTTTTTCAGCAGGACAATCAGGAATACGACATCGATCCAATATAGAATGTCATGCCATTTCATAAGCGGTGGAATGGAGGACAGGAAGGATCCGATGGACCGCTTGCCGGAGATACTCTTGGAGGTAATAATCGTGCTTAAGGTTAAGAAATCTGAAAATTCCCGATAATAGAGGATATTGGCATACAGAAGCAGGGTATTTAAAAAATAAAGAAGGATAAGTACTTTGTGACCCCGTTTCGGATTGCCGGTAAACAGACAAAGCGAAAAAAGCAAAATGGTGAAGGCAATCGGGTTGATCAGCAGAATAAGGTGCTGCAGCCAGCCTTTTACACCCAGAGAAAACTCCAGATGATAGCTCATGTAGGTCTTGATCCAGGTCAAGAGAATTGCCAACATATAGAATCCAAAATATTTATGATAAATTCGGACAGTCTTCTGTTTCAAGGTTTCCTGTCTCAAAGTTTTCTGTTTCATAGTCTTCTGTTCACTCCCAACAAACATTACGGATCCATACTTCTACTTTATACATCATATAGAGTATTATAGAATATGAATACTGTCCAGTCAATATCATACATTAAATCGGAACAGGACAACATCTCCGTCGTTCATGATATAATCCTTTCCTTCTGAGCGCACCAGTCCGTTTTCCCTGGCAGCCTGGTAGGAGCCGAGATGGATCAGGGTATCGTACGGCACGATTTCTGCCCGGATAAACCCTTTTTCAAAGTCGGAATGGATCTTGCCTGCTGCCTGCGGCGCTTTGGTTCCGCTTTTTATGGTCCAGGCACGGACTTCCTTTGGCCCGGCCGTTAAAAAACTGATCAGGCCGAGAAGACGATAGCAATGTCTTACCAACCGATCCAGACCGGATTCCGGAATCCCGAGCTCCTGCAGGAAGGCATTTTTCTCATTCGGTTCCAGTTGTGCAATTTCCTCTTCTATTTTGGCACAGATAATCAGTACTTCTGCATTTTCCTTCTCCGCCTGATCCGTTACCGACTTTACCATGGGCAAGTCCTCCGGACTTTTCCCGATCTCCTCTTCAGCGATATTGGCGGCATAGATCACCGGCTTGGAAGTCAGCAGAAACATCTGATCCACCAAACGGGATTCTTCTTCGGTAAAGGAGAGATTGCGGGAAGGAATTCCTTTCTCCAGGTTGTCCCTTATTCTCTCCATCAAATCCAGCTCAATCCGATATCTTTTGTCTGCCTTCTGCAATTTGCGGGCTTTGTCCATCCGCTTCTCCAGGCTTTCCAGATCGGAGAAAATAAGCTCCAGATTAATGGTTTCCATATCCCGGACCGGGTCAATGCTGTCCTCTACATGTGCAATATTTTCATCTTCAAAGCAGCGGACAACATGAACGATGGCGTCCACTTCCCGGATCTGGGACAAAAACTTGTTTCCCAATCCTTCCCCGCGGCTGGCACCGTGAACCAGACCGGCAATATCGACGAATTCGATCACCGTTGGAGTGGTTTTCTCCGGGTGGTACATTTCTGTCAATTTGTCAAGACGTTCGTCCGGAACAGTCACCATCCCGATATTGGGCTCTATGGTGCAGAACGGGTAATTGGCTGCTTCTGCTCCGGCTTTTGTGATTGCGTTGAACAAAGTGCTTTTTCCTACATTTGGCAATCCTATGATTCCAAGCTTCATTACATTGTTTCCTCCAGTTTCCTTGCTCTGAATTCAATTATATACCATTTATCGGACAGGGGCAACCGGGAAATCAGGGCAAAAAAAACCGTACCTGTTTACAGTACGATCTTTTGTTTGGTCTTGATTTGCTTGATCTGGGTGAAAATATGCCGGACTCTTGGATTTTCCGATTGGGTCAGGGTTTCATAATCGCCGATGAGGATCAGCTTCCTTTTTGCCCGGGAGAGGGCTACATTCACCCTCCGGTAATCTTTCAGGAAGCCGGTTCGTGTCGGCATGCCGGGCAGCCCATAGTTGCTGCGGACCCAATTGATGATAGTATTGCGCTGTTCGCGGCCCTGGAAAGAGTCTATGGTATAGATGTTTTTTTCAATAAAGCGATGCAGGCCTTCCGGATTCCGAAAGGATTTCTCATGCTTCAGAAAGATTTCCTTCAGCTTTTCCGCATGGGCCTTATATGGCGTAATGATACAGATATCGGACAGCTTCTCGCCTTCCTTCAACAGATCGAGTACTTTTTTGACGGAAAGCATTGCTTCGGAAAGGTTATAATAAGTGGAGTCCTGTTCTGTTTCCTGCCGGGCCCGGATATCGGCAATTTCGGAAGTATCGACGATTTCGATGGTCTGCCCGGGGAACAGTCCTTTCCGTTTCTGCTTCGGAACCGAATAATAAACGGAATTGTGGTTGGGACACAGCCTTCCGTCATAGATCAGATCCGAAATAAAGGAAATCATATGGGGATTTTCCGTCCGATAGTTGACATCCAGAAACAGGGTATGGTACCGTCCTCTTTCTGTTATCAGCTTTTCAAACAGACTCCGCTGCAGTTTCTCCCGCTTCTCCAGATTGATATCCGGATCATACTCCAGCAGAACCTCATTTTGAATGGGGAAGGGGGGGATCTGCAGATGATCGCCGATGATAATGCATTTTTGTGCCATTCCAAGGCTGAACAGAGTCTCCGGAATGTCCATCTGGGAGGCTTCGTCAATGATGAGCAGGTCAAAGGACATCTCCCTTTTGTTTCTGTCCAGGTAGAAGCCCATTGGCGTGCCGAGGGTGATGCAGTTGGCATCTCCTATGGCACTCCGATACTGTGCATTCGAAGTGGAAAAGATCGGTGCATAGGGAAGGGAAGATTTTTTCTCAATATGGTTGCCTGTCCGCATGATCGGCACCCGGTCTTTGTAAAGCTTTTCCAGAATGTTATCCACTGCCACGTTGGTCTTGGCCAATATCAGGATATTTTCCCCTCTCTCATAGGACTGGAGGGCAATTTCCTCAATCAGAGTGGTTTTGCCGGTGCCCGGAGGTCCGTGAATAATTGCCAGGGGATTGATTTCCTCATCCAGACTCAGACTGAGCTGTACCGCCTGCTTCTGTGTTTCATTCTCCGGAAGGGTTTTGTTGTAAAATGCGTCGTCCGGCAGCTGTACCAGGGAATCGGATGTCAGATGTCCTTCCTTTTTCAGCCCCAGTACCACAGAAAGCAGAGGATTCAGGGTATTGTTCCTTACTTCAACCTGCAGCTCACTCAGATAATCATACAGGATGCTGTCATTGGAGTCCCAGGAAAGGGAATGCATGCCCGCATAGGCGCTTTCCTCCTGCTCCGGAAACGGTTTCAGGTCCAGAATATATCCGTCCTCTGTTTTTTTCTCGCGGCATTCAGACACTTCGTATTCATTGTCCAGATTGTCCGTGATGACATCCCCCGGGTTCAGGGGAACCTTCACCTGACAGATGCAGGAGCCTTCGTAAAGCACCAGGAACCGGCAGGGCACAAGATGGAACATTTTTATCTTGATGTTCAGGATTTCCCTGTAAACCGACAGGCTTTGAAGGATGGAGTCCCGATCCGGAAGGGATGTCCCGTCCGGATCGGCAAAATGGATCCGGTTGGGTATCTCCGGCTTTTCCCTGATTCCCGCCAATTGATACAACTCGGATTTCTGAAGACTGTAATTGCCGTCTTTTCTTTTCCGTATGCCCAGCTCGTCTCTGGGCACGTTTTTCACGATCTCATACAGAAAATCCATATACCCCCTGGGACTCATGGGAGCCAGAACGGTAATCAGTCCTTTTCGGTAAATCCCTGTCTCTCTGGCGTTGCGGATGGTTGTATACTTTCTCAGCAGATCCGTAAAGGGGAACCGCTTCAGATATTCGTTTACAAAATCCTTCCGGTTGGCCAGACTGTCAAAGTACTTGGTCTGTGTGCTGTTGTCCAGCGTGTTCAGGCGGCCGGTCTTCGGATGGATCTCCATTTTTGGGATGCTCAGCTGATCAAAGACAAACTCATTGATTCGGTTGTCTTTCCCCTTTATCCTGGCAGCATAGTGGTAATACAGGCCGCTCAGGGTTTTGCCGTTCAGAAACGACAGGGGAACCGAGTCAAATTCCCTGGTTCCCATGAGCCGGGGATGCCGGAGGCCCATTTCAGAAGCGGCCCGGTACAGAATTTCCCTTTGCACCTTGACAGGAACATTTTCCCAATGACAGATGGAGGAATCTGCAATCATCCGGATCCATTCGGCATTGGACAGGGCGGGGATACCCAGGCCATCACAAAGGTTCTGGACAAGGGCTCCTCCATTGTCCCCCTGCTTTTCGTGATAATGGGTATACAGTCCGGACAGCGTCTTGCCTCCCAGGAAATCAAAGCGGACGGTGCAAAGATCCTGGTAATCCAACAGCCTCGGATTTTGCAGACGAAGCTCCTTTGCAGCCTGGTACAGAATGTACTTTGTGACATCCTCCGGTATCCTGTCCCATGAAGTCTTGGAATCGGGCTGACTCAGAACCCGGATCCATTGTACGGTATTCATGGCAGGGATGCCTGCCAGGCTGCAGATGTATTGAATGGTATCCCGATTTGCTTTCCTTGCTTCCGGACGGTGATGATTATACAGGCTGACGAGCGTTTTATTGTTCAGAAAGCGGCAGGGTTCCGCCAGATCTTCGTATTTCAGCATGCGGGGGTGTTCTTTGCCGGCTTCCCCGGCCTTTCTCCATAAAATGCATCTCAGGCAGGGATTGGGAATCAGATCCCATCTGAAATTTCTCTGATGGGATATCATGGAAAACCAGTCCTTCAAGGTCAGAGAGGGAATATGAAACTGATCACAGATAAAATCAATGTTTCTTGACCCATGCTTGTCTTTGGCAAAATAACGGGATGCAAAACTGTAAAGGGACATTCCGTTCAATTCGCCGAGACCCACTTTAAGGTCCTCAATGGAAAACATCCTGGGATTGGAGTAACCGAGTTGTTCTGCTGCATCATACAGGATCCCCCGAATGATTTCTTCCGGAATGATATCCCAGAAAATATTGGTGTCCGGACTGGTGATATAAGCAATCCAAACCTCTTTGGACGGCGTAAGATCCAGGGCCTCACACATTTTCCGGATAATGATGCCCCGTGCACCATCGTATCGATTTCGATAATAGGTATATAGGCCGGTTAGTGATTTTCCACCAAGGAAGTGAAAGCGCCGGGAAAAGTCATCGTTGTTCAGGAAGATCGGATGGGGGTAGCCCAGTTCAGATGCCGCCCTGCATAATATCTCACGTTTGATGGGATTGGGGACATTTCCCCAGGAAAACAGGTTGTTGTTACGGATAAAGCCCAGCCAGCCCTCCTGGGATACCTGCGGAATGTCCAGTTTGTTGCAGATGCCCGCAATGATATGAATTCCCGGTTTGCGTGGCATCCCTGTCTTATAATAGGAATACAAACCATTGAGGGAAGCCCCGTTGAGAAAGGAAAAAGAATGTTTTTCCAGGGCCTTGGATGGGATCAGCCTGGGATTCGGCAGGTTCAGTTCGGATGCAATCCGATACAGCAGCTCCCGGTGAACGGTATCGGAAACCCTGCTCCACAAAAATGCCGGGGGCCGGGAGGAACGATTCCGCCGGGTGAGAATGTCCAACACCCCATCCAAATCTTCATATAATCCATCCTTTTCGCACAATGATTTCAATCCTGTCAAAACTCCTCTCCATGAGTGGATAAAAGATAATAATTAAATAACATTATACTCCATGGGATCCTTCATGGAAATTGGTAAATCTCCTAAAAATAGTTTTTGTAATTGGTGGCATTCTGTCTGTTTCCCGATGGAACTGCCGGCCTGTGGAAACGTCAGAAAGAAATTTCCGCTTTGATGCACTTTCCAATTACGGAAAGGTCCCGGGCATTTACAGTTTCCGCTTCCCGGGTGCCACCGCGGGAACCCAGCAGCAAAAGACCGCCGCCAAGAGGCTTGATTTCCCCTATGCGGATCCGGTCCCGAAAGCGAACGATATAAACTCCGGCAGTTTCAACGGCACCGGTTTTCTGCACGAGGACCAGGTCGCCCTTTCGGAGCTCCGGACGATCCAGATCGGTCTCCTGGTCAATCCGGACGAAAAATGCCTTGTCCATGGGAATGCCTTCCACCCTGTTGTCCTGAATGACCAGCTTTTTCTGGCAGAGTACCCTGGAAAGGTCCTGTGTGTATACCTGCACGTCTTTCAGGACCGTGGAGAAAGCCTGTTCCCACTGCGGGGTGGGGGACTCTGCCGGGGTATGGGCCTGCCTTGCCGGAAACGGAGCATTATCCGATTCCCTGTGGACAGCACCTGCCGATTTTTTATTTCCGGTTTCCTGCGCAGGGGCATAGATGTCCCCGCTTTCATCCAAATTTACTTTCAGAATTTTGGAAATCCGATGGACCAGATTTTCATTCATGATTTTTTTGCCGTCTTCCGCTTCAAGAAGGTAGGATTCGGATATTCCAGCTTTCTTTGCCAGTGCTTTGGGCGTCCAGCCTTTTTTGATCCTGGCTTCCTTTACTTTTTGTCCTAAACGGTTCATATGAATCCCCTTTTTTCATGTATTTCTTATTTGGTACTGTGCTGCCCCTATTTTAACAGGATGGCTTCTTCTTTTCAATCTATGTGGTAATTTATTACTCTTAAACTCTATGGCAACTTTACGCATACAACAATCCATTCCTGCAAGGTCCGGTTGTACTTTTGCTGACTTTCTATTTTTACCGGGTTTACCGGTACTTTGAAGGGGGGGGCAGGAAAAACAGTCCATTAAAAGTATAAAATAACAGTGCATCCTTCCGCAGTCCTATTGTATAATAGGAAGGAACGTTTTACGATTATGAGATGGAAACTTCAGGCAGCGGCAGTGGTTGCATCGTTGCGGAGAGGAGGGAGGGCATATGAAGAGTATCACATATGGAGAAGTCAGCTAC
>DAINCI010000026.1:0-18252 GCA_036732425.1 Bacillota bacterium | reverse complement strand
GATTCATTGAATTTTCAAGGTTCATAGCTCTTTTCAAACTGCGAAGTTTGAGTTTATAATATATATTTTATAGGATATCCCAGGGACAAATACGCAGTTGCCCGTACGTCAAATCAACTGGAAGGATTGGGAATGGATCGCACAAACATTTACCGCCTTTCATACATTGTATTGGTAATATCAAAAACAGAGAGGTGAATGATTTTGGGTTGTTATTATTGGTATCCATATTTAGGCTATCAGGAAGAATGCCAGCAGGTTCCGATTCAGTTTCCGCCGCAGCATCAGCCTGTGCAGCCGGGCCTGGAAACCCTGATGGAGCCGAAACCTGTCTTTGACCGGTCGGACTACATCGGTTCCGGCAAACTGAAGGACAAGGTGGCTTTGGTTACCGGAGGGGACAGCGGGATCGGAAGAGCTACCGCCGTTGCGTTTGCCAAAGAAGGTGCAGATATCTGCATCGTTTACTATAATGAGCATGAAGACGCACAAATCACAAAATCCTGTATTGAAGCACAGGGGAGAAGATGTCTTTTAATGGCAGGGGATATCCGGGATGAAATGTTCTGTCGAAAAGCGGTGGCCTGTACGGTTTCCACTTTTGGTGGCCTTGATATTCTGGTGAACAATGCCGGAGTACAATTTCCACAGGCAAGTATTGAGGATATTCCCATAAATCAAATGATACTTACTTTTGAAGTGAACTTTTTTGGATTGTTCATTATGACGAAAACGGCTCTGCCTTATCTGAAGTGTGGAAGTTCCATCATTAACACGACATCCATCACCGCTTATCTCGGGGATGATCGTTTGATTGATTATTCCAGTACCAAAGGAGCCATTGTCAGTTTTACCCGTGCCATGGCGCATTCCCTTGTGTCAAAGGGCATTCGGGTCAATGCAGTCGCGCCGGGGCAGATCTGGACACCCCTTCAACCTTCCAGCTGGCCTGCTGATGTCATTCCGACATTTGGTTCGGACACGCCGATGAAAAGAGCCGGACAGCCGGTGGAACTGGCGCCGACCTATGTGTATCTTGCAAGTGAAGATTCTTCTTTTGTTACAGGGCAGGTTCTTCATGTAGATGCCGGACAATCCATGCAGTCCTGATAAAATGTGATAAATGGAGTATAACGTTTGTAAGGAAATGAAAATTCCAATGGATCAGGAACGAGAAACGCATTCTGTAACCACACAGGATGCTTTTTTTGTGCCTGTTCATTTTTCCTGCTTTTTGATAAAATAGGGATAGTCTACGGAAAAGTTTTTCTTTTGAAAGGTGATTGGTTTGGCGAAAAGAGAGAATCTGGAACATCGGATTAAAAAAGTTGATCCGAATTCAATCGCAGAGGAAATGGGAATAGAAGCGGGAGATGTTCTGCTGACCATAAACAATGAAGCAATGGAGGATGTGTTTGATTACCGATATCTGATCAAAGATGAATACATTGAAGTGGTAATCAGAAAGCAGAATGGCGAAGAATGGCTGCTGGAGATTGAAAAAGATTACGATGACGATTTGGGAATCGAATTTGACAACAGTCTGATGAGTGACTTCCGCTCCTGCAGCAATCAATGCATATTTTGCTTCATTGATCAGATGCCGCCCGGTATGAGGAAGACACTTTATTTCAAGGACGATGATTCCAGGCTGTCCTTTTTGCAGGGAAACTATATCACTTTGACGAATATGCAGGACAAAGACATCGAAAGGATTATCCGGATGCATCTTGCTCCGATCAATATATCGGTACAGACCACCAATCCGGAATTACGCTGTAAAATGCTTCATAATCGGTTTGCAGGAGAAAAGCTCCGGTATCTGGATGAACTTTATGAGGCTCATATTGAGATGAATGGACAAATTGTATTGTGCAGGAATATCAATGACGGCAGAGAGCTGGACAGGACAATAGATGACCTTTCCAAATATCTTCCCTTTATGCGAAGTGTTTCTGTGGTCCCGGCGGGGATTACAAAGTTTCGTCATAATCTGTATCCGCTTGAGATGTATAACAAACAGGAGTCGGCAGAGGTGATTGACCGGATTGAAAGCGGGCAAAAGAAATTTTACGAACAATACGGTCTTCATTTTATTCATGCCAGTGACGAATGGTATATTGCCGCAGAAAGGGACTTTCCGGAAGAAGAGCGATATGATGGCTATATCCAGCTGGAAAATGGCGTCGGCATGATGAGGCTTTTGATCAATGAATTTCATAAAGCACTGAAACAGGCTCAGGAAGACCGAAAAGAGGGGAAGATACCGAGCAATCCTTCCAGAACTCTCACCATTGCCACAGGAAAGCTTGCCTATCCGACCATACAAGGCTTTGCGGATCAGATCATGAGACTTTTCCCGGAGATAGCCATCCATGTGTGCTGCATTCGAAATAAATTTTTTGGAGAAACCATCACAGTGTCCGGTCTGATTACAGGGCAGGATCTGATCGGGCAGCTACGTGAAAGGAAGGAAAGCGGGGAATTTCTCGGAAAGGTACTGCTGATCCCCTCTAATATGTTGAGGACAGGAGAGCAGACATTTCTGGATGATGTTACAGTAAGAAATGTGGAAAAAGAGCTTGGAATGAAGGTAATTGCGTTGGAACCGGGTGGAAAGGAGTTCATGGATGCGATTTTAAATGGGGATTACCCGGAGTGCAGGGATAACGGCAATGAAAATTCAGCTTATATTCAGGCATACCGGAAAGATAAAAAATAAATTACAATGGAATATTCCAAAAAGTTGAAACCCTGTCAGAATAGCATGAGGTCCTTACCGCCGGTCATTTGTGAATGGTTCTTTCACATCTTCACAAATGGCCGTTTTTTTATGGGAAAACAGCATAGGCACTCATATCTCTCATGATTCGACATGAAAGTTCATTTAAATACATTAAAATACATTAAATATCAATAAATATCAATAAATATAAAATATATACAACAAAGAAAAACAATACATAACTAGAAATATATGTTGACTTATAAATTTACTGGTGCTAATATATATAACAATATATGTATAAATAAAACAGCAATCCCTATATCCGCAGAAATCTGCAATAAGGGATAGTCGCCAAATAAAGGGAAAGGAGGATGCATCAACAACTGGCGGATATCTTTTAAAATAAGAACAGGAGTGATAGAAAGATGGTTCTCAGGAGAAAGGCACAAAAAGCAATTGCAGTCGGATTGTTTCTGCTGATGCTGATCAATTCCTTCCCCGCTTTTGCGGCAGGCAGCGGCCGATCTGCGAAGTTTTCCACAGCGAAGGACCAGCTTCGGAAGGAATCCGCCAAAAAGATCGACCGGAACTGGGTGGGTTCCCTTTCGGAAGGGGAATATGGAGAGGCGATTGTTTATTTGAAAAGTCAGACGAATGGCGAAGAAGTGGCCAGGGAAACCAAAACCAAACTTTCTTCGGCGCTGACTCCAAATAAAGCAAAAACCGAAGTAAGAAAAGCAGTCATCAATGCGCTGAAGGACAATGCGGAAGATACACAGCGCAATCTGGTGAAGTATCTGTCGCAGCAGAAAGGCAAGGGAAAAGTAAAGGAGTATAAACCATACTATATTGTCAATGTGGTTTATGTAAAGGCAGCGAAGGATGTTCTGAAAGATATTTCGTATTTCAGCGAAGTGGAAAAGATGTACGAAAACAAAATAGTCAAGCTGGACAAGCCTGAGATCAACAAATCCAAAATTCAGGCAAATACAGATGGTGTAGAATGGAATATCGAGAGAATCAAAGCGGATGCGGCATGGGATCTTGGAGTGGATGGGACAGGTGTTGTAGTGGGGACCATTGATTCCGGCGCAACATGGCAGCATCCGGCTCTTCAGGCAAAATGGAGAGGATATCTTCCGGATAATCCCGGCAATCCAGATCCGGATGGAAACTGGTTCGATGCGGTAAACGGATCTGCTCTGCCCAATGACGATGCAAGCAGTCCCCATGGAACCCATGTTTTGGGAACCATCCTGGGTCAGGAGCCGGATGGGAGCAATAAGGTGGGGGCAGCGCCGGGAGCCAAGTGGATTGCCGCAAAGGCTTTTTCACCAATCGGCGGTTATGACGATGATATCCTGGAAGCGGCGGAATGGATGATGGCACCAGGCGGGGATCCCGAAGCGGCACCGGATATTATCAACAATTCCTGGGGCGGCGGACCTGGCCTGGACGAATGGTTCCGCTCCGTTGTTGTGAACTGGAGAGCTGCCGGAATCCTGCCGGTCTTTTCAGCCGGGAATGAAGAACCGGGAAAACAGGCACCTCCAGCTTCCGTGAGCTCGCCGGCAAATTATCCGGAAAGCTTTGCCGTAGGAGCTTTGGACAACAACAATAAAAAAGCAGATTTTTCACAAAGAGGCCCGGGGCCTTACGACAATCTGAAACCGGAAGTTTCTGCCCCCGGAGTGAATATCCGTTCCTCCGTACCGGGAGGGTATGAGAGTGGATGGAGCGGAACAAGCATGTCTGCACCGGCAGTTACGGGGACAGCGGCATTGGTCTTGTCCGCCAACCATTCTCTTTCTGTGGAAGACGTGGAAGGCCTTTTGACGGACACGGCAACTCCCCTGGAAGATGCCGACGATTCCGGCCATCCGAACAACGGCTATGGTTACGGCCTGGTCGATGCATTCGAAGCGGTATCCAGCGTGGCAGGCGGAGCCGGAACAATTGAAGGAAAGGTACTGGCGGAAGGGCAGGATCTGGAGAATCCCGTTATCGTCCATGAGCAGAAGGTATTGGATGCTTATCTGGGTTCTGATATTGAAATCCAGGCAGAAATCTCCGATGACGTTTCCATTGTGGATACAGAGCTGCTGGTAAAGGGAACCGGAAAATCCTACTGGATCACATTACCGATGACGCGAACAGCGGGAGATCATAAGTCGGGAACCTATACCGGTACGATTCCTGCTGATGTCATCGAACAGCCCGGATTCACCTATAAAATCAAGGCAAGGGATTATGACGGCAACGTGGTGGCTACGGAAGGATACCAGGTAAAAGTGAAATTCGGCGTCATTCCGGATCAGTATGAGATGGATTTTGAGGCTTATCCCACGGGATGGGTAATGGATGGAGACTGGCAATGGGGAGAACCTGCGGAAGGTGTGGGACCGGCCCCGTTGAGCGGAACGAAACTGATCGGCACCAACCTTGGCGGAGATTATTCCAACAGCGGAGACAGCGTTTTGCTGTCGGTACCACTGGATCTGAGAAATTCCGATCTGACCTTTGCACAATTTCGGGTGAGTCAGTGGTATGACATGGAAAATAATTTTGACAAAGGATTTGTCTATGTAACAAATGACTATGGTGAGACATGGACCCAGGCAGGACCTGTCTATACCGGTACCCAGACTGAATGGAAAGAAATCCTGATTGATCTGAATCCCTATATCGGATCAAAGGATCCTGTATTCCTGGCATTTCGGATGACTACGGATGCCAGCGGTCCGAGAGCGGGATGGTACCTGGACGATGCGAAACTGATCGCGACGGACAACACACCTCCTGCCATACCGGCGAACGTAAACGGAAAATTTCGCCTGAACAGGGTAACGCTGAACTGGGATGCGGTATCAGATGCCGATGTCCAGAACTATCGGGTGTATCGATCTGATACGGAAGACGGCGAATATGCCCTGTTGGGAGAGACAGACGGTACTTCCTATGGAGATCGGGAGGTTGTTCCGGAAACGGCATATTATTATAAAGTCTCTGCCTGCGACTTTGCGGGGAATGAAAGCGAATTATCATCTCCGCTGACAGTAGAAGTGCCGGCTTTCGGAGAGGATGTCTTTCTGACCGATTTTGAGGAGGATAACGGAAACTTCACGACAGGCGGCGAGAATAACACCTGGGAATGGGGCGTTCCCACGTCCGGTCCGGAAGCCGGATTTTACGGAGAAAAAGTCTGGGCCACCGGTCTTTCCGGAAATTATGCCGGCAACAGCAACTGTTGGCTGGAATCTCCGGAGATCCAACTGCCGGAAGAAAATTGCTTTTTAGCCATTGGGCAGTGGTATGAGCTGGAGAATCGATATGATAAGGGATACATCCAGATAACCCAAAAGGATGGAGAGAACTGGTCGGAATGGGCAGATATCGCTCCCGGAGGATACCTGACAGGAGACGGAAAGGCATGGACAGACCTGGAAGTTCCGCTGGATTCCTCCTATGCGGGGAAAACGGTGAAAGTCCGGTTTCTGCTGACCAGTGACAGCTCCGTATCCAAAGCCGGCTGGTATCTCGATTATGTCCTGATTGATGCGTCGGGAGAGGCGGGAAAGGCAGCCATAACGGATCAACCAAAAGGAAAGGTTAAGGCCGGGCTGAACGCAAATTCGACCCGTATCAAAAAAGAAACCGAAGTGAAGCCATTCCAGCTTGATCTGAAGGCAATGCAAAAGACAAACACAGATAAATATAAAACCATCCCGGATCAGAAGGTATCTTCCCTTTCTTCCGTATCGGCAGGATTGCCCGTGGACGCTTCCGTGACAGTCCTGGAAACGGGAAGAAGCGTAAAAACGAATCCGGCAGACGGAAGATTTCAGATGAAACATGCCGCCGGCAAGGGAAATGAGAGCTGGACCCTGAAGGCGGAGGCTTATGGATTTTATCCGGCGGAAACAAAGATTCATTTAAACGAAAACCAGACGGTTAAAACAAACTTTGTCCTGGAGGCAATTCCGAAAGGAACCATAACCGGAAGGGTTGTGGACCGATATTCCGGCGATCCTGCAGCGAATGCGACCATACGCGTACTGGAAGATCCCAGGGTGCCGGTTGTCACCGCCAATGAAAACGGAGAATTCACCATCCCGGATATTTATGAAGGGGAATATACGCTCAAGGCTGTGGCAGATGGTTTTGAACCCGGGGAGATCCATGTTGCCGTAGTGGGGAAGGAAACCGTCGAAACGGAAATTCCCCTGAAGCGGTTCGTAGGCTACGAAGAAGAAATCGCGTATGATGATGGAACAGGGGAAAACGCACTGGTATTGAATGCATCCGGAAACGGACTGGCCATTCGGGTTACCCCGGCTCAATTTGGCCTGGTAAAGGGAGCCAATATTTTCTTCTGGGGCAATGACTGGCCGACTCCGGGCGGTACAAGGATCGGTATCACCCTGTACGATTCGGATGCAGACGGAAACCCTGTAAAGCTGGATATCCAGCCGAAGATCGTGGATGTTGTCCGGGGCGAATGGAATAACATTGATTTGTCGGAATTTGGATTTTCAACGGACCGGGATTTCTTCATTGCAACCTGTCAGACGGATGTGGGAACTCTCTCTCCCGGGACAGGCATCGATGAATCCAGCCCATATGCAGAAAGATCCTATCTGTATTCCGGTGATACCTTTACTCCCATCAGAGAGGAAGATGTAACCGGCGGCCTGATGATACGGGCAAGAATGGAATACTCGGTCGGAACTCCTGAAATCAGCAATCTTGAGGATATCAGCTACACCAATGAGGATTCCGTTGTGGTGGAAGGAACCGTAACAGCAGACAGCAAGGTAAACATCTATGGCAATGGGGCCCGGATCGGAGAAGTGAATTCCGAGGGAAAGAAGTTCCGGAAAGAAATTGTTCTGCCGGAAGACGAAACATTGATCACGGCAACCGCCGAGTTAAACGGCAAGGAAACAGAGCCCTCCGCCGGCAAGACCGTCATAAAGGATAAGGTCGCTCCGGAGCTCACGGTTACCGGCCCGAAAGATGGCCTGGTTACAAAGGAAAGAGTGGTGGATATTACCGGAACGGTTTCGGATGACCATTTCGGAAGACTGGAAATAAACGACGAGGCTGTTGAAGTTACAAACGGAGCCTTTCATGCGGAAAAAATCGTTCAGGAAGGCGAGAATCTGTTTCATATCCGGGCGTATGACCTGGCAGGAAATCAGACGGAATCCACGGTCCGAGTCGTTGTGAAAAAGGATGTGCCGGTGATAACCGATCTGGAACCCTCAGAAGATGTGTATCTGTCGGAAGGTGAGGAACTGACGGTAAGCTTTCACAGCGAATCGGGCGGACAGGGAAGCTTTCGTGTTTTGATTCCCGGCAGTGCTTCCACACAGGCAAATCGTTCGATTGCCATGGAAGAAGTGGAAGCCGGATATTATGTCGGAAAATGGACTGCACCGAATGCCCGAATCAGCGGCCTGATCGTGGAAGCGGAGTTTACGGACATTGCCGGAAATACCGTAACCGCCGAGGCAGCAGGAAAGATACAGGTTGGGGTGGACGAAAATGCGGTACGGGATCTGAAGCCTTCTGAGGATGTTACCCTGAAAGGGGGAGAGCAGCTGACCGTGAGCTTCCGCAGCGGAAAAGGCGGTTCCGCGTCCTTCCGGATTGTGTTCCCGGGACTCAGCGCATTGAAACCTGACGCGGCCAACATGAGAGAAGTCACTCCGGGATATTATGAAGGAACATGGACAGCCCCGCAGAATACAAAAGCCAATGGGCTGCTGGTTGAGATGACGTATACCGATGCGGATGGAAAGAAGACAACCGCCACCGCGCAGGGCAGGATCCAGGTGGTGGAATCCGGCAAGGAAAAGCTGAAACCGCTCAAGCCTGGGAAGTGATAAAAATCAGGCACTTACCGGAAAAATGTAAAGAAAGCCATATAAGAACAAAATGAAAAAACTGATACCTGATGATACAGATGCATGATGTTGGAAATCCCGTCCCTGCGGTTTCACAGAGGCGGGATTTTTTTCGGGCATTCTAATTTTCGGATCCTGCAAACTGGCTATTGTACATATTGGCATAAAAGCCATTTTTTCCGAGGAGTTCCTCGTGTTTTCCCTGTTCAATGATGCGTCCGTGGTTCATAACCAGTATCACATCCGCTTCCCGGATGGTGGACAGCCGATGGGCAACAATGAAACTGGTCCGATCGTGCATCATATAGGCAAACGCGGATTGGATTTTCATTTCCGTGCGTGTATCAATGCTGCTTGTCGCTTCATCGAGAATCAGCATGGGGGGAAGGCAGAGCAGAACTCTGGCGATACAAAGCAGCTGTTTCTGTCCCTGGCTGATGTTGCCTCCGTCTTCTGAAATCACGGTATCATATCCTTTTGGAAGCCGTTGGATGAAGCTGTGGGCATAGGCTGCTTTGGCTGCCGCCACAATTTTCTCCTCCGTCGCATCCGGCTTTCCATAAGCTATATTTTCCTTTATGGTTCCGGCCTTCAGCCAGGTATCCTGCAGGACCATGCCATAGCTGCTTCGCAGGGAAGCCCTCGGTACCTCCCGGATATCCTTTCCGGAAACGGTAATGCGGCCGGTATCCACATCATAAAAACGCATCAGAAGATTGATCAGGGTTGTTTTCCCGCTTCCTGTTGGACCGACAATGGCAATCCGCTGCCCGGACTGCACATCCAGGCTGAAGTCCCGGATCAGTTCCTGATCGGGTTGGTAGCGGAAGGAGACATTTTCTGCCGTGACATGGCCGTCACTTTTCAGTGCCACTGCAGGCCGGGCTTCCGGGATCTGGTCTTTTTCATCAAGGAGGTCGAAGACACGGGCTGCGCAGGCAAGCGCATTCTGCAGCTCGGTGACCACCCCGGATATCTCATTGAACGGCTTGGTATACTGATTGGCATAGTTCAGGAAAATGCTCAGCTGACCAATGGATAAACTTCCGTGGATTGCAGACAGCGCGCCAATTAATCCGACGCCGGAATACACAATGTTGTTGACAAAGCGGGTGGCAGGATTGGTGATACTGCTGTAAAATACGGATTTCAAAGTAACCTTCTGCAGCTTTTTATTGATGCTGTCAAAGCTTTTCTGACTTCTTGCTTCATAGCCAAAGGCCTGCACCACCTTCTGGCCTTCCACCATTTCATTGATCAATGCAGTCTGCTTTCCCCTCATCCGGCTCTGACCCTGAAAATACCGATGGCTGCGTTTGGCGATGAATGCTGCGACGATCAGACTCAGCGGGGTTAAAAGCACCACAACAAGCGTAATGGGTACCTGGATGGACAGCATAAAGCCAATGATTCCCAGGATGGTAAGGACTCCTGTGAACAATTGTGTAAACAGCATCAGGATGCCGTCGGAAAAGGTCTCGATGTCTGCGATCATGCGGCTCAGCAAATCCCCGGAGGAGTGGGAATCCAGATAGGAAAGCGGCAGCGACTGGATTTTTGTCATCACCTGGTTTCTCAGGTCCCGGGACAGGCAGTATGTAATATGATTGTTGCAAATGCTGAGAATCCATTGGAAAACGGCGGATACGAGAGCGGTAACAGCAATCTGCAACAGAATGGGAACCATAGCATCAAAATCAACATGATCCGGTCCCAGCATGAAATCAATTGTCCGGCCGGTAAGAATGGGGATATAAAGCTGAGTCGCAACACTTCCCAAAGCAAAAAGGATGCTGAGAATCACAAACCCACCGTAGGGGGAGATGCAGTCCCGGATTCGTTTCAATGTGCTCACGGAATTTTCACTTTCCGCATTCCGATTGTTTCCGGCTTTTCTTTTATCTTTTACGGATCTTAACGGCATTCCTGTTTCCCGCCTTTTTTGTACTGACTTTCATAAATTTCCTGATAAACCCTGCAGGACCGCAGCAACTCCTCATGGGTCCCGATGCCCGCCAGGGAACCGTCTTCCAGGACCAGAATCTGATCGGCAAACCGGATACTGGAGGCTCTCTGACTCACGATAAAAATGGTCATTTCCACAGGCAGATTGCGAAGGGACCTGCGCAAAGCGGCATCGGTCGTATAATCCAGTGCGCTGGTGCTGTCGTCAAGAATGAGAATTTTCGGATTCTTCACAAGGGCGCGGGCTATGGTGAGACGCTGTTTTTGTCCTCCGGAGAAGTTGCGCCCGCCCTGTTCCACAGGTTCGTCCAGTCCCATGCTTTTTTCCCTGACAAATTCCTCTGCCTGTGCCACACGCAGTGCCTGCCACAGCTCCTCCTCTGTTGCATTTTCCTTTCCCCACAGAAGATTGGATCGGATGGTTCCCTGAAACAGCATGGACTTCTGCAGGGCAATGCCTGTCAGCCGGCGCAGTTCTTCTTTTGAATAGTCTCTTACGGATTTGCCAAAGAGCAGGATATCCCCGGATGTCGCGTCATAAAATCTGGGGATCAGATGCACCAGACTGGATTTCCCGCTTCCTGTCCCGCCGATGATGCCAATTGTTTGTCCTCTCTTTGCGCAGAAGCTGATATCCTTCAGACTTTTTCCGGCCGCCAGAGGGTAGGTGAGGGAGACCTGTTCAAAGCGTACCGCGTCGTTTTCTCTCTCCTTATCCGTTGTATCTGCCGTGTTTGCCGGATAGGCAGCATCCGCTGCTTTTCGCTCCATGTGTCCGGACTTTTCCGCAACCGCAAATTCCATACCGGGCTTTGTCTGCAGCACAGAAGAAACCCTTCCCGCACAGGCAGCTGCCTTTGTCATCTGAATAATCAGATCCGCCAGTTTTATGAGTTCGATGAGGATCTGCCCCATATAGCTGACCAGGGCAATGACATCTCCCTGCTTCAGGTCACCGATGCCCACATGAACAGCGCCGGTGTGCAGTACCGCAAGAATCGCCAGGTTGATAATCATATAGGTGATGGGATTCATGAATCCGGAAATGCGGCCGACCTTCTTTTGCAGGGCAGTCAGGATGGAATTTGCCGTTTCAAAGCGGGTGACTTCACTTTGCTCTTTGGTAAAGGCGCGTATCACGCGGACTCCCGTCAGATTTTCCCGCGTGATTCCCAGGACCTGATCCAGCTGTTCCTGGACTTTTTTATAAAGGGGTATGGTAACCAGCATGATGCCAAAAACGGCAACCGCCAGCAGGGGAATGGCCACGACGAATATCATGGCAGCGTCCCGGTTGATCCGGAATGCCATGAAAAGGCTGCCAAATACGATAAACGGACTGCGCAGGAACAGGCGCAGAAAAAGGTTGAGGCCGTTCTGCACCTGATTGATGTCGCTGGTCATGCGGGTAATCAGCGTGCTTGTGCCCAGACGGTCCATTTCCGAAAACCCAAGGGACTGGATGTGATGAAAAAGAGAGTGGCGTAAGGCAGTGGCATAGCCAACTGCAGCTTTGGAAGCAAAGTATTGTGCGGTAATGCTGCTGATCAGTCCTACGATCCCCAGCAGGACCAATAGGGCGCATCGCCGCAGGATAAAATCGGTATCCTGATTGGAAATGCCGATATTGATGATGGAAGCCATGACAAACGGCACCAGTAAATCAAAGGATGCCTCCAGCATCTTGAACAAAGGCGCCAATATGCTTTCCTTAGTATAACCTTTGAAGTATGACAGCATTTGATGTAACAAAAAATCCCCCTTCGGAATGTTCCTTCCTTTTATTGATCCCTGTCATCATTGATTTCCATCAACATTTTACTATAAGACAAGGAATATACAAAGAGAATGGAAGCATTTCATTACGACTTCTTCAGCAAATCCTTTTTCTTCAGGAATTCATGAGCCACGATACTGGCCTTTTTGCCTTCCACATCCACTTCGTAGTTCATTTTTGCCATTTCCTTTGTGGTGATGGCATGATCCAATTTTTTAAGGACCGGACGAACTTCCGGATATCTGCTGTATAAATCCTTCCTTGTCAGATTGATGGCCTCATAAGGCGGAAAGAAACCAAGGTCATCCTTCAGCGGTACCAGCCTTACCTTGACCGTCATGGCGTCAGTGGAATAGGCATCGGTTACATCGACTTTGTCAGATTTGATTGCCTGATAACGGATGTTTCCCTCCAGGCCCAGAACATTCCTGAAATGGATCCCAAACTGTTTTTCCATTTTCGGCAGACAGTCTTCCCGCTGGGAAAAGGCGGTGGTACAGCCAAAACGAAGCTGAGGTGCCTGCCCGACCAAATCCGACAGTTTCTCCAGATGATAGGTTTCCGCAGACTTCGGGCTGGCACTGATGACATATTCGTTGCTGAATCCCAGTGGCTCCGAGACCAGGACATTGTATTTACTTTTCATCTGCGTTATTACATCCTGATACACCTTTTTCGTATCGGTTTCCAGCGGCAGCTTCAACAGTATCGTGGAGGCAATGCCCGTATAATCCGTAAACATATCAATGTCTCCGCGCTTCAATGCAGCAAAAGCCAGGGGAGAGCCGTTCAGATTGAACCGTTCTTCGACTTTGATACCCGTGTCCGTTTCAATCAGATCCTTATATAAATATCCGAGAATGATGGCTTCCGTAAAATTTTCACTGCCAACGACAATGGTACGATTCTCTTTCTGTATCACGGCAGAAACCCCGGAATAAATGGGGATCAACAGCAGAAGGGCACATAGCCCGAAAGCGATAATCTTCTTTGTCAGAATTTTTTTTGGTGTTTGCGGAACAATCTGATCGGAAGGCTTTAATCCTTCCGGTGTAACGACTTCTTCCATTTTGGACAGGATGTAGTCTACCAACAGAGCCAGCAGGGAAGCAGGGATCGCACCCAGCAGCACCAGATTGGGATCGTTGGCGTTCAGTCCCAGATTGATGAACCAGCCCAGTCCGCCTGCTCCGGCAAAGGCAGCAATGGTAACCGTACCAACGGCGGTAACGGCAGAAATCCGGATACCGGCCATAATAAAGGGTGCAGCCATGGGAAGCTGCACCTGGAACAACCGCTGCATGGGTGAAAGTCCGATGCCGTTTGCCACTTCCACTTTTTCGGGATCGATTCCCGTAATCCCGGTATAGGTGTTTTTAATGATCGGAAGCAGGGAATACAGGACAACCATAATAATTGCCGGCTTCTGCCCGATTCCCACAAAAGGGACCATGAAGGCAAGCAATGCGATGCTGGGTATGGACTGGAGAATGTTGGCAATCCCGATGACAATGGTGGCAAGAGGCTTGCTTTTTGTAATAATCAGTGCAAGAGGAATTCCAATGGCCAGAGAAATCAAAACGGCCATGGTGGTTATATTCAGATGGTCGATAAAGAGGTTCAGTAATTCTTCCTTTCGTTCCAGAAACATTGAAAAAAAGGCGTTCATATGATTCCACTCCTCGAATTTGAAACACTTGTCGTTTCATATTGTTTACTGAGAGATGATAAAAGGATGCTTTTGGTAAGGTATCCCAGCAACTGTTTTTTATGATTGATTACAGGAATAATGCCAGAAATATTAAAGTCAATCGTGTTGACGATTTTTTTCAGGGTGGTATCTTCATATACCGAAACAAAATCGGTGGAGATGAAATCCTTCAGGGAAGAAGTATATTGTTTGAAATTCTGAAGGTCGCTCAGCCACACGATTCCTGCAATCTTCTGTTTATCGGTGACCAACAGGCTGTCCACGGCATAATGATTCATGACCTGCAGGGCCTGCAGTACCGTCCGATCCTCTGAAATGCGGCAGGGATCCGTTTTCATGATATCCCGTGCTTCAATGAACTCCGGATTGCTCCACAGCCGGCGGGGACCGACAAAATCTGCCACCTCACTGTTGGCAGGGTGTTTCAGTATATTTTCCGGGGTGTCACATTGAGCGATATGCCCGTTCTGAATAATGCAGATGCGGTCTGCCAGCAGGATGGCTTCATCCATATCATGTGTGACAAACAGGATGGTTTTGCTGAGCTTCTTCTGCAGCTGAACAATCTTATCCTGCAGCTCCGCACGCACAACGGGGTCCAGCGCGGAAAAAGGCTCGTCCATCAGAATAATGCCGGGATCCGCCGCGAAGGCACGTGCGACTCCAATCCTGTGCTGCTGTCCGCCGGACAACTGACTGGGATATAAATTCCGGTAATCCGGATCCAGATCCACCATTTCCAGCAATTCGTTAATGCGGGCTTCCTGCTTTTTTTTCGGCACATCCAGTACCTTCAATATAATGCTGATGTTCTCGGCGACCGTCATATGAGGAAACAGGCCACCGTCCTGTACCACATAGCCGATTTTCCGCCGCATTTTTGTATCATTCATTTTGGTGACGGAAACGCCGTCCAGAAGAATGTCTCCCTGATCAATGGTATTGAGCTTATTGATCATTTTCAGCAATGTTGTCTTTCCGCAGCCGCTGGCACCGATCAATACCATAAACTCACCGGTCCGGACTGTCAGGCTGATATTCTGCAATACGGACTTATTTTTGTAGGACTTATATACATTCTCAAACTGAATCAAGATCAAACAACTCCTCTTTGCTTCCGCAATTATTTGTTACGATATTTTCAGGAATCCGTACAGTTCTTCCTTATATAAGCTACCCATATAAGCTACACCTTATTATTTAAGAAATCAAGCAGTTTCCATCATTTTCATCACGAAAATATATCTGAATTTCCATATTGCGAATAGGCATTTTTTGCTCATATATGGTATAATAAATGCGGAAGGAATTTCACAAAGTGAAATAAAACATATATGAGGTGAATCGTCTATGGCCGAATGTGATTATATTATTGCCACGGCGTCTACCGCCGATCTGCCGGCTGAATTCTTTAAGGAGCATGACGTCCCGTTTATAAGCTACAGTTACACGATAGACAATGAAGTATATTACGACGATTGCAGGGAGGAATCCCGTGAACGCGTCTACAAACATATGCGGAAAGGCGCAGAGCTTTCCACTTCGATGATCAACACCTATGACTATTATGAATTCTTTAAAAAGCTCATGGAGCAGGGAAAGGATGTAATATATCTCGACATGACAAAGCAACTTTCCCACTCCTATGTAAATGCTGCCGAGGCTGCCGGTCAGATAAGGGAAGAGTATCCCAATCAGCGCTTTTATGTGATGGATACCCTGTGTGTTTCCGGCGGTCTGGGGCTGCTGATTACCTATATGGTCCGGCTCAGGGACGGGGGCAGCAGTTTTGATGAAGTGACAGACTGGGCTGAGAAGCATAAACGCAACGTCATTCACTGGTTTACGGTGGATGACCTGCATTATCTCAAACGCAGCGGGCGCGTCTCCAACTCGGAAGCAATGGTCGGTTCGTTGCTTCATGTAAAGCCGGTGCTCTATGTGGATGACGACGGCAGGCTGACGTTATGCAACAAGGTGCGGGGCCGCAAATCTGCTCTGCTTGCCATCATCGACAAAATGAAAACCGACTTCACTGAGCCGGATGGACAGGAAGTATATATTAATCATGCGGATTGCATCGAGGACGCGGAATTTGTCCGGGACAGGGTCCTGGAAAACTTCCCTTCCGTTTCAAGGGTGACCATCACAAATCTGGGAGTGGTGATTGGTGCACACTGCGGGCCAGGTCTGTTTACGATATTTTATCTTGGCAACAAACGCTTTTCCTGATATCTTTTACGAAATTTTTTATCATGGGTTGAATGAAGTGAATGTCAAAGAGGCACTTTTCGGAAGCATTTGCCGGAAAAAGGAATGAAAAAATTGACCGGAATAAATTTCCGGTCAATTTTTTGACAGATAAACCGATTCTCTATATAATGAACACAACGATATTCATATTCAGGATGATGAAATAAATTCTTTCATTATCGGCAAAGGAAGGACTCCATGCAGGAATTGTTTCAGCCAGACCAGATGGCAGGGTCCATCTATGATATTGATTTGGAGGATCTTTGGAATCGGGGATATCATAATATCATACTCGATATTGACAATACCATTACCCCATGGAACCAATATCATGTCAATCCGCGACTGGACCGCTGGTTGCGCAGGACGGAGAAAACAGGTTTCCGGATTTGCCTTCTGTCCAACAGCAAACAGCAAAAAGTACAGCAATTCGCCTCAGAATTGGGCGTAATCGCCGCATCGGGCAGGGGAAAGCCACGTGTCCGGGCTTTCCGGAGTGCTTTGTCTGCTCTGAACTGCAGGTCATGTGATACCCTGGTCATTGGAGATCAGATTCTCACCGATATTCTGGGCGGAAATCGGACAGGCCTTTATACCATACTGGTTGATCCAATGGATCCCAGGGAGTTTATCGGGACGAAGTTCAACAGATGGATTGAGAGACTTCTGGTTGGGAGGAAACCCACATGCAAGTCACACAGGATTTCAAAATAAGAAAAGAAGTCCGCAAGGAAACCGGATTGGGTGATGTTTTGCTGGAATTGGGGATCTTATCTTCCGTACAGCTGGAGGAAGAGCGGAGGAAGCAGAAAGTCACAGGAGAAAAGCTGGAAGAGCTTCTGATCAAAGACGGTTTGGTAAATGAAAAGCAGTTGATCCAGGTTTTGAAGGTTTATCACAATTTGCCCTGTATCGATTTTTCCGGTTTCCGGATCGATCCGGGGGTGCCCCGGCTGATCAGTGAGAGTCTGGCAAGAAGACATACGTTGATACCGGTTTCCAGGGAAGGGAATGAAATTACCGTGGCAATGGCGGATCCCTTTAATCTGTACGCCATTGATGATGTCAGTATTGCTACAGGCCTGAACGTAAAGCCTGCCCTGGCCCTGCGAAGTTCCATCCGGAAAGCTGTGGATCAGTATTATAGCAACGAGAGTGCGGAAAGGGCAGTCAGCGACTTTGTAAAGGAAGCCGGAGCAACGCCGGATTCGATGAAACAGAATACAGATAGGGAAGCTCTGGCCGCGGATGCCGTAAATCATGCTCCGGCGGTACGGCTGGTCCATTCCATTATGGAGCGCGCCGTACGGGCAAGGGCAAGCGATATTCATATAGAGCCCTATGAAGGGAAAGTTCGCATCCGCTTTCGGATTGACGGCGATCTTCAGGAAATCATGACGGTTTCCAGGGCCGTTCATTCAGCTGTTGTGACGCGGATTAAAATACTGGGCAGGATGGATATTGCAGAGAAACGGCTCCCTCAGGATGGGAGAGTGGAGATGCAGGCGGACAACAAAGAAGTGGATCTGCGGATTTCCGTTCTTCCCACCATATATGGCGAGAAAGTCGTGATACGCCTTCTGGATCGCAACAGTGCGATTCGCACCAAATCTCAGCTGGGCTTCAGTGAAGGAAATATAAAGTTGTTCAACAAACTGATCCGAAGTCCCAATGGCATTATCCTGGTCACAGGTCCTACCGGAAGCGGGAAGACGACTACATTGTATGCTGCCTTGCAGGAATTGAACCGGACAAACCGCAATATCATTACGGTGGAAGATCCCGTGGAATACCATCTGGATGGAATCAATCAGGTTCAGGTCAATACCAAAACCGGCCTGACATTTGCCAATGGTTTGCGTTCCATCCTGAGACAGGACCCGGACATTATCATGATCGGCGAGATCCG
>DAINCI010000025.1:0-18596 GCA_036732425.1 Bacillota bacterium | reverse complement strand
TGTCCAAAGATATGATAGAAGGCATGGAGGAAGCAAAAGCCTTTCAAATTGAAGAGACGCTGGACAGGAAATGTGACGGGGCAGTGAAAAAGGCGCTGGATAAAAGTCTGAAGACGGTACGGATACACGAGGCCATTGCTCCGGTGAACCTTCTGATGCAGATGCTTCCCATCCTGCTGATCTTCGCTTATGGAGGTTATCTCGTTACCGCCGGCAGGATGACCTTCGGCGAGTTGATCGCCTTCATCAATCTTTCCAATTTTGTCCTGAACCCCATGGCCCAGCTTCCTTCTGCAATTGCTTCCTGGCGTACGGCTTCCGCTGCCTCTGCACGGATTATTGAAGTCTGGAACGAGCCGACGGAAAGGAAAAGCGGACAATGCTTTTCAGCGGACAGCGAGATCCGGACCCCGGCGCTCTGCTTCGAAGATGTTTCCTTTTCCTATGGTGGTGATGACAGGGAAAAAGACCGGGAGGTACTGCAGAATCTGAACTTTGAAATTGCACCGGGGCAGACAGTTGCCCTGGCAGGTCCCAGCGGATGTGGAAAGAGTACGGTTCTGAAACTGATTGCAGGGTTCTATGCTCCCCGGTCGGGAAATGTCCGGGTGTTTGGCGGCAGAACAGGGGACTGGAATCTGGAAGCTCTGAGGAGCCACATTGCCTGGGTATCCCAGGATACTTATCTGTATCCCCGAAGCATTTATGAGAATATTGCCTATGGAAAGAAGAATGCGACGGAGCAGGAAGTGATTGCTGCGGCAAAGGCGGCGGACATTCATGATTTTATTGAAAATCTGCCGGAGGGATACCGGACTTTGACCGGCGAAAGAGGCGCCAGGCTGTCCGGAGGGCAGCGTCAGAGGATTGCCATTGCCCGGGCGCTGCTGAAGGATGCCCCTGTCCTGCTGCTGGATGAGGCAACCTCCGCCCTGGATACCGAATCGGAACGTGAGGTGCAGCAGGCTCTGGAGGTGCTGATGAAGGGAAGGACAGCCCTGGTGGTTGCCCATCGGCTGACCACCATCCGGTCCGCTTCCAGGATACTGGTCATGGAGCACGGCCGCATTGTGGAGGAAGGGACGCATGAAGAACTGATGCAGGCGGGAAGTCTGTACCGTAAATTGTATTACAAACAGTATGCAGAGGCAGATTCCGGCCGGATGCAGGCGTGAGGGGGAAGAAAGAATGCGGGAAAGAAAAGTACAGGGGAAAAAGCGTATTTCCATAGGAAAGAACCGGCTGTTCCGGTTGCTGCGATTTACAGGAAAGTGGTGGCCGATTTATGTGATTGGGATTCTGGGTACCTCCCTGCAGAGTTTTGGAAGTAACCTGATTTTTGCACGATCCCTGGAAGGTTTGACCCAGGCTGGTTTAACCCGGGATATGGGCTTGCTTCGTCAGACACTTTTCACTCTGGGGATCCGCCTGCTGATTTTTATACTGGCCATTCCGCTGTTTTCCTGGTTTTTTCAAAGCTCGGTGGCAAGGACCACCGCCAATATCCGCAGCCGGCTGTTTCATCAGATTCAGCAGCTTCCCATGAAACAAATCGGGGAAAGCCACAGCGGGGATCTGCTTTCCCGGATGACCAACGATGTCCAGACGGCAGAGAACGCGTACAGCTGGCAGCTTGCCCTGCCACTGATGGCTGCTCTGTCAGGCATCGGTTCCATCGTGGTGATCTTTTCGATCCATCCGAAAATGGGCGGGATCGGGATAGGCTTGGGAGTGACCTGTGCCCTGCTGAATACCTTGTTTGCCCGGCCGATTAAAAAGACAAGCGACGGGGTACAGCAGCATTTGTCAGAATCCACACAGGCTCTGTCGGATATTCTTGCAGGCGATCGTTTGTCCAGGATATTCAACCTGAATCAGCGTTTATTTGCTTATTTTGCCTCTGCCAATCTTGGGATAAGGGATACTGCAATGAAGCGGATTTTTTACCAATCCATGCTGAATGGCATGAACGGGCTGGTGAACTCCATAGGCTTTGTAGGCATTCTGATCGCCGGCAGCTTCCTGGCACTGAACGGAGAAATCGCATTCAGCGAGGTTGTCCCCATCGTGCAGATGATGAATGGGATTACCTGGATGTTTACTTCCATCGGGAATTTCATTGCCCAGCTCCAGGGTTCCCTGGCCGGGGCAGATCGGATTTTTGAACTGCTGGATTCCTCTGTGGAGGAGACTCCGGAAAGAAAAAACGGGATTCTTACAGATGGGATTCTTACAGACAGGAAAGATTCCTCCGCTCTGCCTGCTGTTTCCTTCCGGAACGTATGCTTTTCCTATGAGGCCGGCCGGGATGTGCTGAATGGCTTCGATGCGGATGTGGAGCAGGATAAGGTAACCGCTCTTGTCGGCATGAGCGGCAGCGGGAAAAGTACGCTCTTTCGTCTTCTGTTGGGCTTTTATCCGCCGGATCGGGGGGATATTTACCTGTTTGGGCGCTCCGTCCGGGACTGCAGTCTCCAGGAAATCCGAAGCAGAATTGCCTACGTTCCCCAGGAGAGCTATCTGTTCAGCGGCACCATCCGGGAAAATATCGGATACGGAAGGATGGGAGCCTCCCTTGGAGAAATTGAAAAAGCAGCAAAAGCAGCTTACGCGGATGACTTTATCCGGGAGCTTCCGGATGGCTACGATACCCAGGTGGGTGAGAGGGGCGCCAGGCTGTCCGGCGGACAGCGCCAGAGGATTGCCATTGCCCGGGCATTGCTGAAAAATGCACCGATACTGCTGCTGGATGAAGCCACTGCCTCCCTGGATACGGAATCGGAGCATCAGGTGCAAAAAGCCCTGGAGGTTCTGATGCAAGGGAGAACGGTACTGATTGTAGCGCACCGGCTCTCCACCATTCGAAACGCAGATGTGATTCTGGTGATGGAAAATGGCAGGATCTGCGAACAGGGTACGCACTCTGCCCTTCTGGATCTCAATCGGGCCTATGCGGGTCTGTATCGGATGCAGTTTTCCCCCTCCGGCGCTGTCCTTTAGCACTTTGGGATAGTCATTCGACGGACTTCCCGGCGGTTCAGTTTATTCAGCCCATGCTTTTCCGCAGCCAGGGAATTGATTTTCTTCCGATATTTCTTTATAATTGTGTTGCGGGCAGTAAAAACAATTCTTTGTGAGGAGAATGGAGGCAGAAAACATGGAAGGACCCAGAGCAACCAAACCGGAGGAAGTTCAGCCGGTCATCGATCTGGTCAATTTGGTATTCCGGACCGGAAACCATTGGAAACCGACAATGGGGATCGAATTCCCGTTGCTTTTGTGTGAGGAAAACCGGGATAATATGAGGATCATTACAGAAAATGGGCAGCCCGTCTCGGATATCAATTATTATCCGTCTTCCATCGCTGTGGAGGGAAGCACCATCCGTGCAGCTTCGGTTGGCGCCGTATGCACACATCCCGATTATCGGGGCAGACATTTTGCCACGGTGATTCTGGATGACGTGGAAGCCAGGATGCGCAGGGAAGGCGTGGAAGTCATGCTGGTCTCCGGAGGCCGGGGCTTGTATCGGCGCCGGCACTGTGTACAGGTCGGCGGGTTTGACAGGGCTGTGTTGAAGCCTGGAGGAAAGGGTATGGACCGGTCAGGTTTTTCCCTGGTGGAAATGGAGCAGCCGAATCTCAGGGAGGCCGCCCATCTCTACAATGAGGAGGAAGTTCGGTTTCGTCGTACCTATCGTGAGTTTACTCAGCTTCATCAGGGCGTTATGACGCCATGGGGCAACCGGTACTTCAAATCTTATCTGGTCCGGATCAACGGGAAAGCTGCGGCGTATTTCGTTGTACGATTTTTCCGGGATTCCGATCGGGCAGAAATCAGGGAATATGCAGGAGACCGAACGGCAGTGATTCAGGGAATCCATCGTTTGATTCAGGACAGGGATCTGAGTGAATGCGCCCTGGTCTGCGGAAAAAATGATGGGATCCGGATCCTGCTGGAGGAGCAGGGGATACCGCTGCAGCATCAGGATCAGCAGGGAACCCTGAAGATACTTGATTTTCCCTCCCTGATGAACCACCTGCGGCCTTATATGAAGCAGTATCTGCCGGATGAGGCAGTGGATGCCCTGAAGTTCACAGTAAAAGAGGAAACGTTTTCGATCCATTGCGGGGAGGACACGCTGACAGTGAATGGCATGGACGATCTGGGGCAGCTCCTGTTTGGCCAAAGGGAGCAGGACTCTCGGGAGAACGTTTCCTTCAGGAAGGCATTGGCATGTAAGCCGGAATTGAGGAAAATTGTGGATGCCGTGTTTCCCATTCCATTCCCCTGGACCGATAATATGAACTTTATTTAGAAAGAACCTTCAAAGTTCCATGATTCATCGGGTCTTTTATAACTGGATCCGTTATCGATTGATTTGACAGAACGTTTTTGAAATACCATAAAGCAAAGAATTAGGGCAGGGACTGCCCGAATTAACGCCTGTGGAGATAGTAGGTTACGAGGTCGCAGAAGCAGGAAGCCCATTGGCTTTAGACAATGGGTAGTTCACCTGGCAAAGCATAAATTGCGGAAATTGCGGAAAGGAAAGAGAAGAATGTATCAGCTGGACATTGGTGCCATTGTTTCATTGGAAAGTTTATTGAAGGACGGAACGGGAGAGCTGCAGGCCCTTGATCTGAATTCCTGTCAGGTGAATGCCTGGAATACTGACATTCTGACGGAAGAAAACGCTTCTGCTCTGAAGGAAATCCTTGGGGGCTCCATTAAAGTCTCAAGCTTATGGGTTGGCTGGCCCGGTCCAAAGGCGTGGAATTTTATAGACGGGCCTGCGACGCTGGGGCTGGTTCCGCGGGAATTCCGTTATGTGCGGATGGAAGCCCTGAAAAGGGGAGCAAGGTTTGCAAAGATGCTGGGAATCACAGACATTACCACCCATGTGGGGTTCCTTCCGGAGAATCCCTCCACGACGGAATATCGGGAAGTCGTGATTGCCATCCGGGACGTTGCATCTTACTGCAAGTCCCTGGGTCTGTACTTTAATTTTGAAACGGGGCAGGAAACTCCTGTTACCCTGGTGCGTACCATCGAGGATATTGGCCTGGACAATCTGGGGATCAATCTGGATCCTGCCAATCTGCTGCTTTACGGAAAAGGCAATCCAGTGGATGCGGTGGATGTTTATGGGGATCGGATCCGGGGAGTGCATGTCAAGGATGGCAGGTATCCGACGGATGGAAGACATCTGGGACAGGAAACTCCGGTGGGGGAAGGCGGTGTGGATTTTCCGCGTCTTCTGGACCGACTGATTGCCCATGGCTATCGGGGAGCCCTTACCATTGAACGGGAGATCTCCGGCCCAAAGCAAAAAGAGGATATCCGAAAAGCAAAGGATATTCTGGAAAATATCCTCAAAAAGTATTGAAGAAAGATTCCGGGACGGAATTGTCCCTATTTTGAATATCCTGTCTAACACAGCACCTCCCTGCATACCATTTATGTAAGGAGGTGTTGTTATGAAAGTCGTCTTCCTGCGAAGAAAGGGCTTGAAATGGGGCATTGTTCTGGTGGTGTTTATCGTACTCCTTATTGTGATCCTGCGGTTGCTGTAGGCACCCCGCAAACGGATCCTTCCGTGATTCTTGTTTTCTGCTTTTATCTTTTTCTCACGTGGTTTCCTGGTATCGGGGCGGATTTCTTTCTTGTCCCGAAACCGTCCAATATGGGGACAACCTCATATCGCTTTCCCTTTTTAATGTGAAATATGTTACAATAAAGAAGGGGTATTGCAATTTTTATCGAATTATTACCTTGATATCTCTTGATCATCTTGATTTACCACAAAATTTCGCAAGCTAAAAAATGGAATGGGGGAATGTTGATGAAGAACTATACAACCGACAGGATACGAAATATCGGCATGATCGGCCACGGTGGGGAAGGGAAGACTACCCTGACAGAAGCCATGTTGTTCGATGCCGGAGCAGCCGATCGTCTTGGTAAAGTGGAAGACGGCACCACCATTTCGGATTATGATCCGGAGGAGATCAAAAGGAAGATCTCCATCAGTTCCGCACTGGCCCCTCTGGAATGGAAGGATCGGAAGATCAACGTAATTGATGTTCCCGGTTATTTTGACTTCGTGGGAGAGATGGTAGGCGGCCTCAGAGTGGTGGACAGCGCCTGTATCGTGGTGGGAGCGGTATCCGGTGTGAGTGTGGGCACCGGGAAGGCCTGGGATATGTGCAAGGCACATAATATTCCCGGACTGATTTTTATCAATCAACTGGACCGTGAACATGCTGACTTTGCAAAGACCATCCGGCAGCTGAAGGAACTTTATGGAACTGCAATTGCCCCCTTTCAGGTACCGTTGACGGAAGACGGACAGTTTACCGGTTTTGTGGATATTATTGCGATGAAGGCCTGGCAGTTCAAAGGAAAAGATCTGGCGGAAGCTCCCGTTCCGGAGAACATGAACGAAGTGATTGAGCCGATTCGTACCATGCTGGTGGAGGCAGCTGCCGAGACCAGTGAGGAACTCATGGAGAAATATTTTTCCGGGGAGGAGCTGACGGAGGAGGAAATCCGATCTGCCCTGCGCAGCGGTGTGGTCTGTGGGGATATCGTACCTGTGATCTGCGGATCTGCGATCAACAATCAGGGAGTGGAGACATTGATGGATACCATCGTCGACTATCTTCCTGCACCCGGTGAATGTGGGGATTTCAAGGGAAAGGATCCCCGTACGCAGAAGCCGGCAGAGCGGGACTGTACCACTTCGGAGCCCTGCTCCGCCCTGGTATTCAAGACGGTAGTGGATCCCTTTGTCGGGAAGCTGTCCCTGTTCAAGGTATTGTCCGGTGAAATGAAAACCGGGATCACCCTGTACAACCCCAACAGGGATCAATCGGAGAAGATCAACAACATTTACCTTTTGCTGGGCAAAAAGCAGTCTTCCGCGAACACGGTAACCGCCGGCGATATTGCTGCGGTTGCAAAGCTTCAGGATACGGTAACAGGTGATACGCTCTGCGATGCGTCCAGCCCGATCCTCTACCCCGGGATCGAATTCCCGGCACCTGCCATATCCCTTGCGGTGGAGGCCCGGGATGAGGGGGATGAGGATAAGGTGTTTGCCGGCCTGCACCGTCTTACCGAGGAGGACCCGACCTTTACCGTTGAGAAAAACCGGCAGACCGGTGAAATGCTGATTTCAGGCGTCGGTGAAATGCACCTGGATGTCATTGCCAGAAAGCTTCAGAATAAATTCGGGGTTTCCGCGGTTTACCGGGAGCCAAGGATTCCCTATCGGGAGACCATTCGCAAGCCGTTGCAGGCAGAAGGAAAATATAAGAAACAAAGCGGCGGCCATGGACAGTATGGTCATGTCTGGATCGAATTTGAGCCGATAAAGGACAAGGATTCGGACCAGGAGTTTGAGTTTGTGGACAGGATTGTCGGCGGTGTTGTGCCAAGGCAATACATTCCGGCGGTGGAGAAAGGCCTGAAGGAATGCCTGCCAAACGGTGTTCTTGCCGGGTATCCCATGGTCGGACTCCGGGCCACCCTGTATGACGGATCCTATCACAGTGTGGACTCCTCTGAAATGGCCTTCAAGGTAGCCGCGTCTCTGGCCTACAAAAAGCTGGAGCAGAGCGATCCGGTTCTCCTTGAGCCGATTATGAAGGCAGAGGTGGTGGTTCCCGATGAGTACATGGGAGACATTATCGGGGATCTGAACAAACGCCGCGGCAGAATTCTCGGGATGAACCCTGCCGGCGATGGACTGCAGCAAATCGTTGCAGAGGTTCCCCAGGCGGAAATGATCCGGTATGCCACGGATCTGCGCTCCATGACGCAGGCCAGAGGCAGCTTTCTGGTTGCGTTTGAGCGATATGAGGAGGTACCGGCCAACATCAGTGCCAGGGTGGTGGAGCAGGCAAAATCCGAGGCAGAGCAGGCACAGTAAATATAGTAATATATTTTCAACGGAGAGCCGGAGAGTGCCGGCTCTCTTTTTTGAAACAGAAAGATTGAAAAAGCAAGGGGGAAAAAGATGATTACAACCGTTACGATGAACCCCAGCGTGGATAAAACCGTAACTGTGGATACCTTTCAGTATGGCGGCCTCAACCGGGTTCAAAACGGCAGACTGGATGTCGGGGGAAAAGGCATCAATGTGGCATCGGTATATACCAATCTGGGCGGTACTGCATTGTGTACCGGCATCAACTATCAAAGTGGCGGGGACTTTATACAGGAGAAACTGTCGGGCCGGCATATAAGGCATGATTTTGTCATGGTTCCGGGAGAACTCCGCACGAATCTGAAGCTGTTTGATCGGTCCAAAGGCGTGATTACGGAAGTAAATGAAAGCGGTTTTCCGGTGGAAGCGGAGAGCATCCGGGCTTTAAAGGAAAAGGTGGGGCGATACAGCAGGGAAAGCAGTATGATGGTCTTCAGCGGCAGCGTTCCACAGGGTGTGGGATCCGGCGTGTACCGGGAATTGATGCAAGAGTGTGCAAAGGACTGCCTGCTGGTATTGGATGCGGAGGGGCCGCTTCTGTCCGAAGGGCTCAAGGCACAGCCTTATCTCATGAAACCGAATCGGTTTGAGCTGGAAAAGATATTGGGAGAAGAGCGAAAAACAAAGGAAGAGATTGTGGAAGGCGCCAGGGAACTGCTGCGTTCCGGAGTGCGGATCCTGTGTGTTTCCCTGGGCGCACAGGGCGCTGTGCTTGTGGACCCCTGCAATGCATATTTTGCCCCGGCCCTGCCGGTAAAGGTCCAAAGCACGGTGGGGGCGGGGGATTCCATGGTGGCGGCTTTATGTCTTGCGGCAGAGGAGGACAGGCCGTCTGCGGAAATGCTGCGAATGGCCACCGCTGCTGCAGCGGCGTCTGTGATGACAGAAGGGACTCAGCTTTGCAGCAGGCCGGACTTTGATGCCCTGCTGCCTCAGGTGTCCGTCACAAGGATAGAGGAATAAAAGGCGAAGGATTGGATGAACTTGGTATGTCTCTAAAAAAGTCAGCAAATTTAACATAAACGTAATATTTGTTTCATAATCCCGTAATAAAAGCCAATGGTGCCTTTTCGATCGTTTTGACAGCCTGTACCTGTCATCATATAATGTACCCAACAAACAGGTTGACATAATTCAACCTCCAGGGGGTTTATATGATGAAAAATCGGATCAACAAATTATCATATGCTTTGAAAGGACTGTCCGCCACGCTGTTGATTACGGCTGTCCTGGCGGTTCCGACGGCGGAGGCTTCCGCAGCCGGACTTCAGAAATGGGGATGCAGAGGCACCGAGGTCACGCATCTGCAGCAGGAACTCCTGAATCGGGGCTGTTTTACCCATTGGAGGGCAACCGGATACTTTGGACGGAAAACCAGGCAATCGGTTGTCAACTTTCAGAAAGCAAACGGACTGGTACCGGACGGAATTGTCGGGCCAAAAACCAACGCCGCATTGTACGGGAAAAAAGCTCCGGCAAAAAATGTGGCAACGAGCAAGAAAACCAATGGCGATATTTACTGGCTGTCGAGGATCATCCACGCGGAAGCACAGGGAGAATCCTATGCAGGCAAAGTTGCAGTAGGCAACGTGATTATGAATCGGCTGAACGTTTCCGAATTCCCGAATTCCATCTATCAGATCATATTTGACAGTTATAAGGGAATCCCGCAGTTCAGCCCGGTGGCCGACGGAACCATCTACAACACGCCGGACAACGCCAGTGTGAGAGCAGCGAAGGAAGCCTATGCAGGCAGCAGGCCGGTTGGAGATTCACTCTATTTCTTCAATCCCAAAAAGGCTGCTGGTTCCTGGATCGTTCGCAACAAGCAGTGCACCGGCACCATCGGCAACCATTCCTTCTATCGGTAAAGAAGGCATTTCCCGGAGCAACTCCGGGATTGCAATTCCGGAAAAAGAATGATAAAATAAAGGAAATTGAAAAGAGGATCCTCCCTGCAGGAGCAGGGAGGGCTTTTTTTGTCCGGAAGGACGGCTCTTTGTCCGAAACATTTTGGAATGGGTAGGTATCAGCAGATATGGATCCCATTGCGGATGGATATCAGAGAGAGGAAACAGGCAAAGAATCAAAAAGGGCAAATCGATGGAAGGAGAAGATGGTATTGATGATATTGACTAACGGCAGGATTTATCTGGACGGAGCATGGAAAACAGGCCTGGATATCCTGGTGGAAGGGGAAAAAATAGCGGACATCCAGTCCAGGGGGACCTGGAAGGATGGCAGGACAGTGGATGTGCAGGGCAGATATCTTGCCCCCGGTTTCATTGACATTCATATCCACGGCTCCAACGGATCCGACGTAATGGATGCCAGGGAGGATTCTCTGGAGAATATATCGGCTTTTCTGGCAGGCAACGGTACCACGTCCTGGCTTGCCACCACCATGACCCAAACCATTCCCCGGATTCAGGATGCCCTGCACACGGTATCGGAATATATGCAGGGGAAAAGCCATAAGGGTGCACAGATTCTGGGTGCCCATATGGAAGGACCGTTTATCAATCCTTTGGCAAAAGGGGCCCACGTGGAGGAATGCATTATTCCGCCGGACCAGAAAACCTTTGAGGAGATCACGGCGGAAACACCGGATATTGTCCGACTGATGACCCTGGCTCCGGAAAGGGAAAGCGCCCTGGAATTTGCGGACTATCTGAAGGACAGGGGCATTGTCGTTTCCATCGGACATACAAAGGCTTCCTATGATCAATGTGTCTGTGCCATGCAGCACGGCATCACCCATATCTGCCATTTTTACAATGCCATGACGCCTTTGAATCACAGGGAGCCCGGAGTGGTAGGCGCCGTTCTGGACAATGATTCCGCCACCATTGAGCTGATTGCGGATCTGATCCACATTCATCCGGCTGCCCTGCGTCTGGCGGTTCGGGTCAAGGGACCGGACCGGACCGTGTTGATTACCGATGCCATGTCGGCTGCCGGTCTGAAGGACGGAAATTATGAGCTGGGCGGCCTCCCGGTTCATGTACAGGACGGCGCGGCACGACTGAAGGACGGTACCCTGGCAGGCAGTGTCCTGACGCAGAATCGTGCTCTTTGCAATATGGTGAAAATCGGGATCCCTTCCGAGGATGTCATTGCCATGCTGACCGAGACGCCTGCCCGGGAGATTGGCGTGGACGGATACAAAGGGAAGCTCAGGAAGGGCTACGATGCGGACATCAATGTTCTGGACGAGGATTTCCGGGTTCGGGAAACCTTCGTAAAAGGCAAAAAATTTTAAAAAGAAAGGAAGAAGATTTCATCTGTCAGCTGTGCTTCTGATCCAGCTTTCGATAAGAGAACATCCGCCGGATGATCCGGGGGAGATACCGGCAGGACCCCAGGATATCCCTTACATTACCCTTCAGGTTTTGATAAAATTCCTTTGTTCGGGAAAGATCTGCCTCTGTCAGCCGGTGATTTCCAAATTCCGTATCCACCACAAGCCCCGCAATATCCCTCATGGATCCTGCAGGATTGATCAGCCAGGTATCGATTCTTTTCGCATACTCATAAGGGGTTTCCCCCCGCCGGACAGGCGATCCATAGAGTTCCAGAAGCCATAGGATTTCATTGTAATAAGCGTGGAGACGTGGGCGGAAAGGCATTTTGGAAACCCTTTTCCAATGACGCAGATACCAGAGGAAGAGGATCAGGGCAGCAGCAGACAGCAGGGTGAGCAGGGAACCCAGGGCAATCCATATGACCGGCCGTGCTGCCGGCAGGGGCCAGTTCGCCTTTTCCTCTGTCCCAGAGTTGTCCGGAGCCGGCATGTCCAGTGCATTATCTTCTTTGCTCTGCTTCCGGTCCATTCTGTGCTCCCAATAATCCTGCCAGTACAGAATCTGATCGTCGCTGCGGTAAGCATTTTCCCCGGCTGATTCCGTCAATGCATCTGCAGGAGTGGGATCAAAGGTGAGCCATCCGACTTTTGGGAAATAAGCTTCCACCCATGCATGTGCGTTCTTTTTCTTCACTTCGTAGATCCCGTTGGAATTGGGAGAGGAAGGCATCAGGAAGCCTTCCACATAGCGGGTGGGAACGCCGGCTGCCCTGCCCATAACCGCCAGGGAGGAGGCAAAATAGGTACAGTAGCCTTCTTTCAGATCAAACAGGAAATAGTCCACGAAATCCCGGCCGCCAGGCGTATAAGGCGGCCGGACCGTATAGGCAAAATGGCTCTGAAGATAGTCCTGAATGGCCATGATTTTTTCATAGGGGGAATCCTTGCCGGCTGTGATCTGCTTTGTCAGATCACAGACCCTTTGTGGCACGGAATCCGGTATCTTCATATAATTCTCCTGAATGGCCAGGACTTTTTCCCGGACTCCCTTCTGCTTGAGAAGGGAATCCGGCAAAGGCCTGTTCCAGTCGATGGGGGGGACTTTTTCCGTCAGATACTGCAAAAGTTCCGGATTGGTCCGGTCCGGCACCCGGGATCGCAGGGTATAGGGTTCTCCGGTGACGATTTCCCGTGTGGCAAAGGTTTCTCCCTTGGTGTTGAAGTAGGGCTGGGAAGCGCCCTTTACCGTATTGATTTCCGTCAGCTGCGGCGAATGAAAGATGGCGGAGCTCTTTATTCCAACGTGGGTAACCACGGCTTCGACTTCCGGGAAGAGCTCTTCCTGCTTTTCTTTCTTTAAATCTTTCCAGATCTGTTCATCAAAATTATAGACGCTTTTCCGGCTTTTTTCCCACGCAATGTCCCAGAATCGGTAACGCATGTCCTCAATGGTGTCTGTCCATCCGGAACCGGCGTATTTATTCAGAAGGGAACCTCTCAGGTAAAGGGGCATCGGAGAGGAAACTTCCAGTACCACATCCTCACTGAGTTGAACCGGGCCGCCCAGCTTTTCCGGGGAGGACGGAAATCCGGTTTCCGACAGACGGAAAGGCTGCCGCGGTCCGGAAAAGCCAAATTGATCCCGGACCTGCGTCTTGACCCGATCCACACTGTTTACCAGATAGGGCCATCGATAGTCGGTATCTGCAGGGATAAGAATTCTGGCGGTCAGAAGAATGAGAATGGCCAATGGCAGAACATGGGCCAGCCAGGTTCCATAATGGGGAACAAAAGCCTTTCCGGACAGCTTTTTATGAAAGCTTCCTCCCCAGAGCAGGATGCCGCCCAGTGCAAACATCCAGACGCACCATCGGGGCTCCCGATGACCCAGCAGCCAGAGCGTGACCAGAAGGGCGGTCCCCAGCGCAAACGGGAGGAAGGACCATCGCAGCTTGACCTGCAGCAGATAAAGAACAATTCCGATCAGGGAAGTCCAGAACCAGGCGGCAGGGAGATAATAGGGGAGAAAACGATCCGGACGAAGGGCTGCATTCCCACGGATGCAGTCGACCTGCCACTGGAGAAAAGCCTGGATGGAACGCTGCCATTCCGGCCCCGCCCCCCACCGGAGTACTGCCAGTCCGATCAGAGCGGACAGGGGAAGAAGAATGGCTGCAGTTTGTTTGTTCCAGAAAACGATTCGCAGAAGGACACTCAGAGCGATGGTGATCAGCGCAATCGTACCGGTATGCACCGGCAGGCGGATGGCTTTCAGAAACGCGACGCTCAGGCTGCTGGTCATGAGGAAAAAAACGAGGCTCTCCATCAGAATGTCCATCCACTTGCCCTTTTTCATACCATCGCCTCCAAAGCCTCATCCAGACGCTGATCGGTATAGATGAGGAAAGTCGGTATTGCCTTTTTACGGAGGTCCTGCAGCATTTTTTCATCCTCCTGATTTTCTCCGTTCCGGGTTTTTATCAGAAAGACCATGGGGCGGACACCGGACTGTCTGAGAAGGCAAAGGCGGTTGAACAGGTCATGGCATATCCGATCCACCACCAGAATCAGGCTTTCGTTGGAATGGAATGCGGACGATTCGATCTGCAGGATTCTGGACATGGAAAAGGGACTTTGAAAGGCGATGCCGGAGAGGAACTCATAAAAGGCAGGGAAATTCTGAGGAGTCCTGCCGCTCAGTTCCTGTCTGTCCCTTTGGTAGATAATCAATTTAAGCGGTATCCATTTACTGAGAAGGTAATGGACCAGAGCCGCAGCCGATTCGACCATCTGATCCTCCAGCTGCCGCCTTTCCAATATGCTGATCCGATCCGGCAGATTCATTTCCAGAAACAGAAGAATATGGGGCTGCGTTGTCATTTCGTAGTTCATCACATAAAGATCCTGCATTTTGGACGAAATCTTCCAGTGAATTTTTTTGAGGGGATCCCCGTAGGCATACCGGCGGATATCCGATTGAACTGCCGTTTCGTTGGTTTTCAGCAGTTGATTGCTCAGAAGGCCCTCCTGCCGGATCTCAGGAAGAGGGAGATCGTTCAGGGAAAGAACTCTTGGAAGGACCGTAAGCTGCAGCATTTTGTGGTAATGTTTCCGTGTCAGGTCCATGGAAAAATGGAACAGCCCAAAAAGGTCCATGACTTCAACTCCTGTGATGCCAATGGAATATTTTCCCCGCAGGGAACAGGGAAACTCCTCCCGGATTTCCCCGTAATGAAAGGGCAGTACAGACAGAATACCCTCCTTTTTCGTATCGGTCAGCAGGGATTCGGGTGTTCGGTAAGAGATTCTGAGAAAAGGGAAAAGAAAAGGCTTGTCATTGTGGATCTGTATGGTAAGGACCGCATTCTTTCCCTTGCGTGCTTCCTTCGGGGCAATGTTCTGCAGGTAGTGGAAATCCAGCAGAGTCCACAGACAGGTCAGTACCGCATAGACAAGGATGGAAAGAAGGATGCCGAAGCCGATATAGCAGAGCAGGTCCCCGGTATACAGACTGAGCAGCAGCAATGCCGCGGTGCAAAGGACAAACAGGATCCCCCGTGTTTTCATAATGAAGTCACCGGTACATAAAGGGTATGAAGGATGGATTGCAGCACTCTTTCCGTCGTCTGTTCCTTCAGGCGGGCTTCGGGCTTCAATATCAGACGGTGTGCCAGCACTGGCATGGTCATTTCCTGTACATCATCCGGAATGACATAATCCCTTCCCTGCAGCAGGGCGTAAGCCTGGGAAGCCCGCATGAGGTAGAGGGATCCGCGTGGACTGGCACCGAGGCTCAGATCGGGATGATCCCGCGTCATGGAAACAATGCCGGAAATATACTCCTTGATGGCCTGCGCCGTTTTTACCTCTGCAGCCGTTTTCTGAAGAAACAGGATATCCCCGGCGGATGCAACAGGCTGCAGGGTATCCAGCGGATTTTGTGTCTGGAATCTTGACAGGATCTGCATTTCCTCCCGCTGGGAGGGGTATCCCATGGTCACCTTCAGCATAAATCGGTCCAGCTGCGCTTCCGGAAGGGGAAACGTACCGATATACTCCACGGGATTCTGTGTGGCAAGCACGATAAACGGTGCAGGAACCGGGTAGGTGATACCGTCCACGGTGACCTGCGCCTCCTCCATAACTTCCAGCAGGCTGGACTGGGTCTTGGGCGAGGTCCGGTTGATTTCATCGGCAAGGATGATCTGGTGCATAATCATACCCGGCTGAAATTCCATTTGTCCTTTTTTGAAATTATACATGGAGAATCCGGTAATATCGGAAGGCAGCACATCCGGAGTAAACTGGATCCTGCGGAAGCTGAGATTGAGGGATTTGGCCAGGGAGGACACCATCATGGTCTTCCCGACTCCTGGTACGTCCTCAATCAGGACATGTCCCCTGCCCAGGAGGGCAATCAGGATCAGATGGATGGCTTCCCGTTTGCCCACCATCACACATTCCATATTTTCCTGTATCTTTTTTAATAGCAGAGATGCCTTTTCCAAGGGATCTCCCCCTTTCGGATGATCCATACCCATTTGCATTTCATTGTTGCTATACCCGGAAAGGTATATACGAACGGGTCTCTTTCCTTTATAATAATAGGATACGGAAGAATTAGCAATACATTCTGATAAATTCAGGCATAAGCCATCTTGTAGAAAACCGTTGATTGTTGTTTCATCGGCAAACAAACGGGCCATAATGTTTACAGGATTGCGGGAAACGAATTCCGGAAAGGGAGGAGAAGCTCTTTGAAAGATAAAACATTCAGGATATTGTTGGAGAACCGTGGAAAGTTTGTTTCCGGGGAAAAAATCAGTGAAAAGCTGGGAGTGAGCAGAACAGCGGTCTGGAAATATATCGGACAGCTCCGGGAGGAAGGCTGCCGGATTGAATCGGTTTCCAACAGAGGCTACTGCCTCACGGAAGTTCCCGATCGTCTGAGCAGGGAATTGATCCGTTCTCATTTGAGTACAAATATTATGGGACAGTCCATGGATTTGCATTTCTCCATTGGCTCCACCAATGCAAGGGCCAGGGAACTGGCGCAGAAGGGTGCAGCTCATGGAACGCTTGTGGCAGCGGAAGAGCAGGTAAGCGGCAGGGGAAGGCTGGGGCGTGTATGGGTGTCCCCGGCAGGTGTGGGCATCTGGATGTCCCTGATCCTGCGGCCTTCTTTTCCGCCGTTGCATGCGCCCCGCATCACCGTGTTGACCGCTCTGGCAGCAGAAGATGCCATCCGAAAGGTGACCGGGTGGGCAGCCGGCATCAAATGGCCAAACGATATCGTTCTGCGCGGGAGGAAAGTATGCGGGATCCTGACGGAGATACAGGCCGACCCGGACCGGATTGAATTTGTGACGGTTGGAATCGGCTTGAACGCAAACACCAGGAAAGAGGATTTTCCGGTGGAACTGTCCCGTACGGCAACCTCCCTTTTCCTTGAATCCGGAAAGAAGGTGGACCGGAACCTTCTTCTGGCTGAAATACTGAACAGTTTTGAGAAGTACTATAACAGGTATGTGGAAAAGGAAGGATATGCAGGACTGTTGGCCGGGTACAGGAAGAAATGCATCACATTGGGAAAACCGGTCCATGTCATCGGCCGGACGGAGGAATTCGATGGAACTGCCGTCGATCTGACGGAGGATTGTGCTCTGGTGATCCGACTTGCCGATGATACTCTCCGCACTGTTTTTTCAGGGGATGTTTCGGTGCGGGGGGCTGCAGGATATGTATAAGCATGATATTGTGCAGATAATTCAAAGAATCCGGCTTATTCGGAAGGAGGAGGGGGAACACTTGCTTCCTGTTTCCGGGGAGAAGATTTCCGGCGTTTTTTTACCGATACACTGCATTGCTTTTATCAAAGAAGTTCATTAATATGATGTAGATTCTCATCCACAGGGTTTACGACACTTTTCAGGCAATAGGAAACGGACCAAATAACTGGGGGTTATTTTTTGGAAATTATAAAAAGAATCTTTCGGTACTGCAGCCGGTACCGACGAAAGATGATTGCAGCATGTGTATTCCTGATTCTCTATATCGCCATCAATCTGATCACGCCTATGATTTCCGGAATCATTGTGGATGATGTCATCAAGGGTGGAAAACGGGAGATGCTTTCGGTTTTGCTTCTGATCCTGCTGGTGGGATCGGTTCTGAAAAGTGCCGCCATGTATTTTCGGGGTATTTTGTTTGAAGGCTTTTCCCAGGATTGTCTGTACGATCTGAGAAATGACATGTATACGCATTTACAACATCTTCCTTTTTCCTTTTATGACAACAATCGGGTTGGTGAGCTGATGTCCCGTATGACCGGTGATCTGGAAGGGGTTCGGGTTTTCCTCGCATCCGGTATTCCGGTTTTGATGGAGAATGGCGTCTACTTTTTCGGTACTGCGGTGATCCTTTTCACCCTGAATGCCAAATTGGCTCTTGCAACTCTTCTGGTTACACCTTCCATTGCATATTGTGCCTGGCGATTCAATCAGGTGGTCCGTCCCGTGTTCAGTGAAATCCGGGAGCAGCAGGCAACCCTGAATACCGTTACCCAGGAAAACATCACCGGGGTACGGATGGTAAAGGCTTTTGCCAGGGAAGACTATGAAATAAAGAAGTTTGAAAAGGAGAACCGGCGCAACCGGATGCTGAATATCAAATCCAGCCGGATCTGGGGGAAATATTTTCCCGTCATGGATTTCATCTCCGGGATCTGCCTGATCCTTTTAATCTGGTTTGGCGGACGCATGGTCGGAAGAGGAGAAATCAGCATTGGTGCTGTGGTAACCTTCAACGGATATCTCTGGATGCTTATTTCGCCCATGAGAATGCTGGGCTGGATCATCAATATGATGGCACAGGCCATTACTTCAGGGCAAAGAATTTTTGACGTTCTGGATACCGGAACGACGATCCGGGAAACGGAAAATCCGTATGATCCGGAGGAATTCCGCGGGGACGTGAACTTTCAGGATGTTTCCTTCCGTTATCGGGAACAACCGGTTCTGCTCCATGTAGACTTTCAGGCATCAGCCGGCAGCACCATCGCCATTATGGGGGCCACCGGCGCAGGAAAGACCTCGGTCATTAACCTGATCGAACGGTTTTATGACGGGTCCTCCGGAAGCATACGGATAGACGGCGTGGAGATCCGGGACTGGAGCATCCGGCGTCTGCGTTCGGACATCGGTATTGTTCTGCAGGATACCTTCCTGTTCTCTGACACCATAGAAGGAAATATTCTTTACGGCAAACCCGATGCTACCCGGGAGGAAGTGATACAGGCGG
>DAINCI010000024.1:0-20609 GCA_036732425.1 Bacillota bacterium | reverse complement strand
CCGTGACAAAAACGCCGAAGGCCTCCACCACTTTCCCCGCATACCCCTGTCCCAGGATCAGCCGGGTGGAGGAAATGTTGAGCCCCAGCCGGAACAGGGTCAGGACCAGCAAAAGGGTGGGGAATACCGAGAACTGAAGGACTTCTGTTGTAAACATGGACAGCAGCAGTACGATCACGGACAACGCGATATTCATGGTCAGCAGAACATCCAGCAAACCCGTGGGAATTGGCACGATAATCAGGGATATGATGCCCAGTATGCCAAAAGCGGTCAGCACGTCAAGATTTTTGATTGGTTTGGAATACGGTTTACCGGTTTGGACCGACATTTTCTCTCATCCCTGTTCCCATTTTGGTTTTTTCCTCCATACGATACACCGTGGCCAATATTTCAGCCACCGCCTGATACAGCTCCACCGGAATTTCCTGCCCGACTTCCACATGCCGGAACAAGGCTCTGGCCAGAGGCTTGTTTTCCAGAACGGGAATTTCATGCTCTCCGGCGATCTTACGAATCCTGTCCGCCATAAAATCCATCCCTTTTGCCGTCACCACCGGAGCACCTTTCATGGAGTCCTCATATCGAAGCGCCACAGCCAGATGAGTCGGATTGGTCACCACCACCGTGGAATCCGGAAGCGCCGACATCATACGGGTCGTAGCCATCTGCCGCTGCTTTTGCCTTCTCAGGGACCGGACCTGGGGATCCCCCTCCATCTGCTTCCATTCTTCCTTGACTTCTTCCCTGGTCATCCGCAGATCCTTCTGAAATTCAAAACGCTGATACACATAGTCCACGGCTGCCAGTGCCAACAGGCAAATTCCCACCCGGGAGAACAGCCCCAGAATGATATCCTTCAGAACGGGAAATACCCCACGAATACTCATATGGGAAAGGGAAAGGATCTCCTCCAGATTCTCCTTCACAAAGGACCAGGAAAGAGCCCCCACCAGAATCAGCTTCAGCACATTTTTTACAAATTGAAGGAATGCCTTTTTGGAAAATATATTTTTGAATCCCGCAATGGGATTCAGCCTTTGTCCCTGCGGCTTCAGAGGACCGGTCGTCCAAAGCAGACCGGTCTGCACAATGTTGGCCAGGATCCCAATCCCCATGACGGCCCCCATCATCGGCAGGACCACTTTCAGATAAATACCGGAATCCTGCAGGAACAGGGCCATCAGATTTCCCTGTGTGACAATCCGGCTCAGACCATTCTCCAGAGAACGCGTCAGATAGCTGTGCAGGGCAGTCAGGACGGAATTGCCCGTCAGCTGAAACATCAATACCAGAAGCATCAGCGTAACCGCCGAGGTAAGATCCTGGCTTTTGACAACCTGACCTTTTTTCCTTGCATCTTCCTTCCTCTTTGGAGTGGCTTCTTCTGTTTTTTCCCCGGCAGCGAAAGCCATCATGGCAACCGGCATATCCTTCATGAAATCCCGTATCCGCGAGGGCAGGCTCCCAAAGAGGGAAGTCAGCATATTGCCGAAAGCCGGAAGCAATACAATAATAGCCAGAAGTCCGATCAACATTTTCAGAGGAAGGCTCAACATCAGGATATTGATCTGCGGAACGGATCTGGACAGGATCCCCATGACCAAATCCGTCAGCAATATCACAAAAAGAATCGGCATGGCAATTTCAAAGGAAATCCGGAACATATCCACAAATATGGTAACGATCGCTTCCGGATTCATTTTCCCCAAGTTCAGCTGTCCCGGAGGAATGGCTTCCAAACTTTGCGCCAGGGCATAAATAAGAGCATGATGCCCGTTCACAGCAAAAAACAACGTAACTCCCACCCACTCATACAGATTGCCAAAAAGCGATATCTGGGCTCCGGACATGGGATCATAATAGGTCGCCATGGAAAATCCAATCTGAAAGTCGATCATCTGGCCTGCCATCTGCACACAGGCAAAGATCAGATTCACAGCATACCCCAGCGCCAGTCCAAACAATACTTCCTTCCCCGCGAGGATCCCATAGGCAAGAAGGGAATCCGTTTCGGTCTGCAGCGACGAGGCCGGGACAGACAGATACAGGAGATAGGCCAGGATCAGGGACAAACCGGCTTTCACCCTGCCCGGAACCCCGCTCAGGCGAAGCAGGGGGATGGCTGCGAGAAAGCTCAGGACCCGCATCCAGATCAGAAAGCCGGTGGACAATTGCTCAGCATTGAACTGCAACACGGAAAACCACCTACGAAACGATATTGGCAATATAGCCGAATATCCGATTGGTAAAGCTGACTAATGTATTCATCATAAACGAGCCCAACAAAATCATGGTAAAGAATACTGCCAGGATTTTTGGAACAAAGGTCAGGGTCTGCTCCTGGATCTGGGTGGTTGCCTGCAGAATACTGATGAGCAGGCCCACCACCAGGGCAACAAGCAAAACCGGTGCAGAGGTCTTCACGGTTGTAAGCAAAGCGTCCTTCATAATATCCAGTATCACTTCCTGATTCATGGATTTTCCTCCTTTTCTCCTGTTCCCCTGCAGAAAGATCTGCCCTACAGAAAGCCTTCCACCAGGGATTTTACGATCAGATGCCAGCCGTCCACCAGAATAAACAGCAGCAGTTTAAAAGGCAGGGAGATGGCTGCCGGAGGCAACATAAACATCCCCATGGACATCAGAATCCCGGAAACCACCATATCAATGACAATAAAGGGAATATACAATAAAAATCCGATGGTAAAGGCAGTCTTCAGCTCACTGATGACAAATGCCGGGATCAGCGTTTTCATGCTCACATCCATCCGGTCTTTCGGCATCTTCTCCTGGGAAATATCCACAAACAGGGCCAGATCCTTTTCCCTGGTCTGCCGAAGCATAAATTCCTTTACCGGCTTGATGCCGGTCCGGATCGCTTCGTCCTGCGTAATGGTCCCGTCCAGATAAGGGTTTACCGCCTGACCCATGATCTGGTCCGCCACCGGCGACATAATAAAAAAGGTCAGGAACAGAGCCAGACCGATCAATACCTGATTGGGAGGCGTCTGCTGAGTTGCCAGAGCGCTTCGCAGCAGGGAAAAAACCACAATGATCCGGGTAAAGGACGTCAGCAGCGTCAGAATGGAGGGCGCCAGAGTCAATATGGACAGCACGATGAGCAAACGTATGCTGTCCACCAGTTGTTTAGGCTCCTCCGGAGGCTGAAGCGCAACCTCCCAGTCCGAAGATATGGGGATGGTTTTCGAAGCCGCATGGGCGACCGGCTGCACAATAAAAGGAAGCAGAACGATCAGAAGAAGAAAAGCCGCTTCTTTTCCTTTGCATTTTCTATTTTCCATATTTGCCCCAGACTTTCTTCCACTTTTCGTTATTTGACCACCCCTGTACCTTTTGGTCCCGGTTCTTCCCGGGGCCTTTTCCTGCCTTTTCCTCCAGATAAGCCTTTGCTTCCTCCGGAGAAAGTGTCTTGATCCGTTGGATATTGTTCTCGCTTATTCCGAGAACCACAACTTCGTCAAACAGTTTCACGACATACAACGCCGATTTATTGGAAACAGGGACCTTTTCCAGTATCTGAATTCCTCCGGACGGATTCTGCCGGTGCAGATACCGGCCGGTCAGTCTCAGGCTGACACAGGCAAGAAGGATCACTGCCGGCAAGGCAGCCAGAAGCTTTAAAGCGCTGTTTATCAATTCCCGATCCATGGTATTCCTCTTTTCCATTCCCGAAGCCATTTTATACAGATGCCTGGCTTCATTGGACCAGAAAATCCGTAATAAACACGTCCGTTATCATTTTATCCGGGAAAAACTGATTCAGCTTATCCAGCATTTCCTTCTTCAGTCCTTTTACCGATTCAATCGGCATAATATCCTTTACACTTTTACTCCTCAATACGGATAAAATGGCGTCCCTTTCCTGGGCTTCCTTTTCCTCAATCATCTTCTGGTCTTCCTCCCGGTCATAGCCCAGGGCGATCTTTATTTTCAAATACCGTCCTTCGTCTTTCAGATTGACAATGATCTCGTCCATGGAATACGTATGATGGGTCTGATAGGTCCTGGGCTCTTCTGCAAAAACAAAGGTCTTGCTGTAATAGGAAAACGCCAGGAATGCCATCACCAGAGTAACCAGGGGAATCACGAAAAACAAAAGGGCCGTTCTTTTTTTACCTGTGCCTGCTTCCTTCGCCATCTTCAGTACCTCCTTCCATTGATGCTACGATCAGCATATTGACCCTGCGGTTCCGGGCACGGTTCTTTTCGGAATCGTTGGGGACAACGGGCCGGTATTCCCCATAGCCTGCCGCAGACAATCTGCGCGGATCAATGTGTTTTTCCTCCGCGAAATAACGCACCACTGTGGTCGCCCGGATGACGGAAAGCTCCCAGTTCGACGGAAACGGGGCCCTGTGCATGGGCACATCATCGGTGTGCCCTTCCACAATGATATTGTTGTCAAAGGAGCGGATCAATTTGGTGAGCTTATTCAGTATCACCAGACTGTCCGGCTTCAGCTCCGTTTTCCCTCTGTCAAAAAGGATGCTTTCATTGATATCAATGATGACGCCTCTTCGATCTGTCCGCAGCTTCACATCCGCGGACAGCCCTTCCTTTTGCACAAAACCATGGACGGTGCGATAGATCCCCTGGATCTCCTTCTCCTGCATGGTTTTCCCCCCGGATGGCTCCGGTGTATACTCCTCTGCCTCCTCCGATGATCCATTGGAGCCTGGCACAACTGCCTGAATGGGATTGGCAGGCGGATTGCCTTCCAGTATGGAACCTCCTCCGACGGAGCCATTCAGGGAAAACTGCAGGGAAGAGGACAATGCCCTGAACTTCTGTGCATCCACATTGGAGTACGTAAACAGCAGAATAAAGAAAGTCAGCAGAAGTGTGGCCATATCCGAATAGGTTGTCAGCCAACCCGCTCCTCCGCCTTCGGACTCTCTCCGCCTTCTCCTACGCATGTCCGGACACCGCCTCCGAGTTGTCTTCCCTTTCCGCTTTTTCCTGCCATTCCTGCCGCTCCTTCGGCGATAAATAAGCGGACAGCTTTTCCTCTACAATCCGAGGATTGGCTCCCGACTGAATTGCCAGTACTCCGTCAATGATCATTTCCATCTGAAATGACTCGATCTCCGTCTGGGATTTCAGATTGTTTGCAATGGGAATAAAGATCAGATTGGCCAGCAGGGATCCATAAAAGGTGGTAATCAGGGCAGTCGCCATTCCCGCACCGATACGGGACGGATCATCCAGGCCGCTGAGCATGATGATAAGGCCGATCAGGGTGCCCAACATGCCAAAAGCAGGCGCCAGCTCCCCCCAGGTCCGGAAAATATTTTCTCCCGGCTTATGCCTTTCCTCCAGGGAATCAATTTCCATTTCCATAATATCCCGGATGGTATCCTGCTCCATGCCGTCAATCGCCATTTGCAGTCCCCTCTTCAAAAAGGGGTCGTCCGCATCCGCCGCGTCCTCTTCCAGGGACAGCAGGCCTTCCCTGCGTGCCTTTCTGGAAAGATCAGAAAAATAGGAAACATAGTCCTCCTTTAAATTGGACGGCTCGCTCACGACTTTCTTAAGAATAGCCGGAATGGATCGCACATACTGAGAGGGATAACTGATCAAAACTGCCGCCAGGGAACCAAAAAACGTAATCAGGACAGAAGTTACACTCCAGAACATCATAAAGGTTCCGCCGTCCATGGAAATTGCCAGAACAATCAAAATCATGCCCATTGTCAAGGCAAGAACCGGAACCAGATTCTTTTTCATTCCGATCCCTCCCAGTTCACCCGATTGATTTCTTTTCGATACGCCATTACCTTTTCCGATACCTCATTGGCGCTTTCCATGACCCGAATCCTTTTCCCGCCTGTCAGGGTAATGATCGTATCATGCAGTTCCTCTGCCTGTTCAATCTTTTCCGGATTCAGATAAAACAGGTTTCCTTTCAGCGTTGTCAGTTCAATCATCGAATCGTCTCCTTAGCAAAGAACCATTTCTCCTTGTCCTTTCTATCTTTTCAGATTGATCAGCTCCTGCAGCATTTCATCCGAAGTCGTGATAATCCGGGAATTGGCCTGATAAGCTCTGCTGGTAACAATCATGTCGGTAAACTCATTGGCCAGATCCACGTTGGAAGATTCCAGGCAGCCCTGCCGGACAACTCCCATACCACCTGCAGCAGCAGTTTCATACACCGGTTTTCCGGAATTGAGGCTTTCTTCATAGGTGTTCCCGCCCCGCTTTTCCAGTCCTCCGTTGTTTTCAAACCTTGCCAGGGTAATGGACCCAAGATAATAAACGGAGCCATCGTCATAAACTCCGGTGATCAGTCCGGATTCGTCGATGGAAAAGGAATCCAGTTTGTGGTCTCCGATTTCGTTTGGTATGCTGAGAGGCTCCCGTGCAGACGGATCAATGTCCGGCAGTTCGGTTGACTGAAACGGATCCCCCAGAAGGCGGAATCCTTCCGCGTTGACCAGATACCCGTCCTCGTCCTTATAAAAGGCACCGTCCCGCGTATACCGCAGTTTGCTGCCTTCCCTGTCCGTTGCTGTGACAAAAAAGCCTTCCCCTTCGATCCCCAGATCCAGATCCCGGCCGGTAGGCTGCATGCTTCCCCCTTCAAACAGGGTATCAATCGCCGACACGGAAACACCCTGACCGACCTGCTTTGGGTTCACGCCTCCGCGTCCCGCTGCGGATGGCCCCTGGGCACGTGCCTGCGACTGGCTGAACAAATCCCGGAACTGAACACGGCCGGCTTTAAATGCCGTTGTGGTTGAGTTTGCGATGTTATTTCCTATCACATCCATTTTTGTCTGATTGGTCTTCATGCCGGACACACCGGAATACATGGAACGTAACATAATTTTTTCCTCCTCTGAAGAGTAAGTTTTTTGGAATCCTGCACACTGCCTTTTATGCTTTCTCCGCTTCCCCGGAGCCGGACGAATCTGGCGGGATATCCGGTTCCGATCCCGGAACGCCGATATCTTCTATCTGATCCATGGTATAGGACACACCGTTCACGACAAGCCCGATATCCCCTCCGGTCAGCCGCACCTTGTCCACCACTCCCTGAACCGTCTGCCCGCAGTCATTCAGGGTGACACTTTTTCCCACCAGCTGACTTCCGAACTGAAGATACTGAAAGGCAAGCATATCCGTCATGGTATTGTTCAGATTCTGGATCTGCTCCAGAGTACCGAACTGTGCCATCTGCGCTATGTACTGTGTATTGTCCCCTCCGCCCAGCGGATCCTGATAACGAAGCTGCGCTGCCAGGATCTGCAGGAAGGCATTCTTGTCCAGGTTATTATTGGGAGTCCGTTCCGCCGTTCCAGGCGACGCGGCCGCATATACTCCCCGTGAAGCAATTTCTGAAATCCCCATACGGATCTTCCTTTCTGTTTTCTTTTTCCGAAACCCCAACGTCCAATGCACCCTGGGCTCTTCCATACCATGATCTTCCGATATCCCCGGCGAACCCTTTCCATGGATCGTCCCACGGCAGGGTCAGTCTTCTCAGATCAGCCGATCCAGGGAAAAGCCCGTATTCCAGCCCGGATACGCATTTCGGGACGAAACAGACACCGTTTCCGGACGGATTGGTTCTTCTTTCCATATGCCTTTCCGGAAATACCTGCGGACGGGACGGCTGTCCCGGTAAAAAGGGTTTCCCCCTTCCCGCCCGTATCCCGCATCCTTTTGCTGCAGGCTGATGTTCACATCCTGAAGCCGGACATTTTGTTCCTTTAACCGGCTTGTCAGATCCGGAAGCTGTTTTTCCAGTGCTTCCGCAGCAGCCATATTTTCCACCAGGATGGTGCCGGACAAAAGCCCGTCCTTCATGTGTACCAATATTTCAATCTGCCCAAGTTCCCTGGGGCTCAGCTGCACCTTCAGGCCGGACAAATTCTCCTGGCGGCTCATGGTAACCCTCTCCGACATCCGGGATGCGATATCCTCCAGATTCCGGATGACCGGACGGAAAGAAGTCCGGCGGACTTCCGGGCCCTTTAAAAAGTTTTCGGTCTGCCCTGTCTTTCCATCCATCTTTCTGTTTACATTTTCCTCCAGACTATTTTCCGATGCTGTTGCCATCGAAACGGAGAGGTCCTCTTTCCCAACCCAATTTTCCATTGGCAGGTACGAAGTCTGTCGGACAGTTTCTTTCTCCAGCCCTGTTGCCGGGACCGAAGAGGCCGGCAGTCCCAGGTTTTCGACTCCTCCCGGAGAATTCCCGCCGCTGTCCTCTTTTCGCACCTGCCAAAAATCAGGGTCCGATGCCGCTTCCATATCAGACCATGGGACAGATCCCGCATCCCCGCCGCCCGGTACCCCGGCGCCTTGTGTTCGGATACCCGCTGAACCGGTGCCTCCTTCCTGCCGCGCATCAGCAGGAGTCGCTTCCTGTGCTTTTGCATTGTGAATGCCAGTATCCGGCGATGAGCCAGCCTCCTGTATTCCCGCATCCTGCAATTCAGCATCCGGTGATGGGCCAGTCTCCTGTACCCCCACACTGTGCAGACCAACGTTCGGCACCAGACCCCCCGCCTTCCCGCCGCTCTGTAAACGGATATCCGACAAGGGGCTCTCCGATATCCCGATACTTTGTTTTCCGGTACCCTGCGAACCGGCATCTTCCTGCTTTTCCTCCGTCTGCTGTATGCCAGTGGAAACAGCATCCTGCAATCCAGCATCCGACGATGTGCCAGCTCCCGTCTCCTGTACCTCCGCACTGTGCAGGCCGACATCCGGAGCCAGACTCCCCGACATCCCGCCGCTCTGTAAACGGATATCCGACAAGGGGTTTCCCAATACCCCCGCTCCTTGTGTCCCGGCATCTGATGAACCGGCCCCTTCTTGCTGCGCCTCCTCCTGCTGTATGCCAGCGGAAATCGTTTCCTGTGCCCCTGCATTCTGCAATTCAGTATCCGGCGACGGGCCGGATTCCATCCCCTGTACCCCCGCACTCTGTAAACGGACATTCGATAAGGGGTTCCCTGATATCCCGGTACTTCGTTCTCCGGCACCCTGTGAACCGGCATCTTCCTGTTTTCCCTCCGCCTGCTGTATGCCGGCGGGGACAGCTCCCTGTTCCCCTGCATTCTGTAATCCGGTATCCGGCGACGGATCAGATCCCTGGGCTCCCGTATTCCGGGTATCCAACGACGGGCCGGATCCCGCCCCCTGTACCTCCGTCTTCTGTAATCCGACATTCGGCACCGGGCTCCCTGGCATTCCGCCGCCCCGGATATCTGACAAGGAACCTCCCGATGTCCCGACACCCGATAAACCTGCTCCATCCTGCCCTGCATCCACCTGCTGTATATCAGCAGAAACAGCCTCCTGTTCTCCCGCACCCTGCAGGCCAGCATCCATCGATGGACCGGTCACCTGGACTTCTGCACTGTACAGGCCTGTCTGAAGTGCCTGCAGATCCGTCATTCGGGTAATTTCAGAAAGGCCGGTGCTCTCCAACAGCGGAGCCCCATCCTCCCCCGTTCCATCAGCGGAAGCCTGACCCGAAGAAAGAGATTCTCCCTGCGGTCTGTAAAACATGGAAAGAATCTGAACAATCCTGTCTGAAAAAACCGGATTTTCATCTTTCCCATTTTTTTTCTGCCGGCTCCCGATGTTCTGCAGGACACATTCCGGCTGCATTGCCTTTTCTGAGCTGATTTTCATTTTCACTCCCCTCCTTTCACGGATTTCCCTCCCGGATCCTTCCGCATGTAGGAATACAGGGCCAGTTCATCCGTAATTTTCTGCTCCGCCCGCTGCAGATCAAAATCGTATTGCTCCCGGACCCGTTCCTTATGCTTTTCGATCGTCTTTCGGTCTCTCTGCGCATGGATCAGCTGCCGGCGTTTCTCTTCCGCTGCCTTTTCCGTCTCTGCCACCAATTGCCTTTGTATATCCACCTTTTTCTTCAGAAAAAGGATATATTGCTGAAGGTTTTTCCACTCATAAACCTTGTGCTTTGTGCAGGTGCACTGGGAAGCCACCGCAGCATCCAGCTTTTCTTCATAATCCCTCAGCGTCCTTTTGCGCCGGACCAGCTCCCTCCATATCTGTGAGTATTTCTGTTTTTCCTGTTCTTCCACATTTCTGCGATAATCCAGCACACTTTCCATGGAATACCGAAACGCCTTCATTTTACTTCACCCGAATCTTTCTTCAGGATTTCCTGCATCCGCTGCAGAGTATCGTCGTATTCCACCCTTTCCGTGACATCCTGCATCAAAAAGTCATTGATCGGCCCGTTTAATGCAATGGCACGATCGATCTGCGGATTGGACCCTTTTGCATACGCACCAATGTTGATCAGGTCCTCGGACTTTTCATAAACAGCCATGGAATTGCGAATCGCCCCGGCCATTTGATCCTGATCCGCTGAAGTAATCTCCCCGGCCATACGGCTGATGCTTTGCTGCACATCAATCGCCGGAAAGTGATTCTGACCGGCGAGCTTTCTGGACAAAACGATATGGCCGTCCAGAATCCCGCGCACGGCATCCGATATTGGCTCGTTCATATCGTCTCCATCCACCAGCACCGTGTAAAAAGCAGTAATGGAGCCCCGGTCGGAGGTGCCGGAGCGCTCCAGCAGCCTGGGAAGCTCCGCAAAAACGGAGGGAGTATACCCTTTGGTGGCGGGAGGTTCTCCTATAGCCAGGCCCACCTCCCGCTTGGCCATGGCAAATCGGGTCACCGAGTCCATCATCAGCATGACCTTCTTCCCCCGGTCACGAAAATATTCCGCAATCGTGGTGGCCACATAGGCTCCCTTGATTCGCACCAAAGCAGACTGATCGGATGTGGCACATACGACAACCGATTTCTTCAGCCCATCTTCTCCCAGATCCTTTTCGATAAAGTCGCGTACCTCACGCCCTCTTTCTCCAATCAATGCGATGACATTGACGTCTGCCTTGCAGTACCGGCTGATCATACCAAGCAAAGTGCTTTTGCCCACGCCGCTCCCTGAAAAAATGCCGATTCTCTGGCCTTCCCCGCACGTCAGGAGTCCGTCGATTGCCCGGATTCCCGTAGGCATGATATTGGTAATCCGCTTCCTGTTCAGGGGATTGGGGGGAGTCCGGTCCACGGGGCAGCTCTCCCGGGACAACGCCATCTCCCCATCTCCTGACATTGGCTCGCCCAGGCCGTCAAGCACCTTTCCCAGCAGGTCCCCGCCCACCGGGATGGTAAGTGCTTTGCCGGTAGGTATGACTTTGCATCCTGACCCGACGCCTTTCAGGTCCCCCAGCGGCATCAGCAGCACCTGCCGGTCCCGGAACCCAACCACCTCTGCCATCACCGCCGAGCCTTTCCCATCCAGCAAAATCCGGCAAACCTCCCCAACAAATCCCTTTATTCCCTGCACCATGATGGTCAGGCCAATCACCTGGGTCACCTTTCCGGCTGTGGAATAAAAGTTTCCATTCTCAACAAATTGCCTGCAGCGGTCAAAATCGAAAGCAAAGCCCATTACCCTTTCCCTTCTTTCCAATCCTGCAAGGCATTGACGATGTTGTCCAGCTGCCTGTCTATTTCAAGATCCATGACCTGATCTTCCGTTTCAATGATACATCCCGGATTCTTCACGGAGGGATCCTCCAAAATGGCAAAATTTGCATTGGGACATACCTTTTTGAATTCCCTGATGTTCTCCTCCAGCACGGAGACATATTGCTCAGGGCACCGGATCAGGACCTGCTTTCTTTCTTCTGCCTGATGCAATGCGTTTTTTGCCATTTCCACAATGCTCTCCTCCCGGACATTCACACTGTAACGGATAATGCCTTTCGCCATGGAGGCAGCCAGTTGAATAATCTCTTCCCTCGTCCTGGCGATATATCGCCTGGTTTCACGATGGGCATCGGACAGCAGGGCTCTTGCCTGTTCCTGTGTTTCCCTGGTCTTCCGGGCGGCCTCCTCCCAACCGGACTGGTAACCTTCCTTGCGGCCTTTCTGTAATCCGGCCTGATATCCGGTTTCCCTGGCTTGTTTCCGGATGGACGCCGCCTGCTCTTCTGCCCGACGAATCCGCTCCTCTGCCTCATGCTCCGCATCACGGAGCTTTTCTTCCATTTTGTCCCGGGCCTGCCTGAGCTCCTCTTCCCGCTTGCTGTCACAGGTCATTGCCCCATCACCCATTTCCCGGTCTGCAGTGCTCTTTTCCCTGACCGGGGACAGGGGAATCTCACGGCTGCCCGCCTCCATATTTACCTGATCACTTTTGATCAGTCTACGGGACAATGACATTTTCGCCACCTCGCGCAATGATAATCTCGTTGGTTTCATCCAGCTTACGTATGAGCGCAACAATTTTCTGCTGTGCCTCTTCCGCCTCCACCAGCCGGACCGGGCCCATAAACTCGATATCTTCCCTCAGTGTCTGGGCTGCTCTCTTTGAAAGGTTCTGATAAATGGAATTGGCCACATCTTCAGAGGAAATCTTCAGGGCAAGGGCAAGATCCCTGCTGTCCACTTCCCGGAGAATTCTCTGAATGGAAGCGGAATCGAGGGTAATGATATCTTCGAACACAAACATATTGGACCGGACCTTTTCTGCCAAATCCGGCTTCTCTTTCTCCAGATCATTGATGATGTTCTTCTCCGTGCCCCGATCCGAGGAATTCAAAATGTCGACCAGAGTTCCCACACCGCCTATCGTCTCGTAATCGTTGCCAATAATGGAGGACAGCTTTTTTTCCAGTACGGATTCCACCTGCCGGATTACCACCGGAGACGTCCGGTTCATAGTGGCGATCCGGCTTGCAACATCAGCCTGCAGCTCCTGGGGCAGGCCGGACAGGATGATGGATGCCTTATCCGGCTGAAGGTAGCAAAGAATCAATGCTATGGTCTGCGGATGTTCCCTGGAGATCGTATGAAACAGCTGCTGGGCATCCGCCTTTCTTGCAATGGCAAAGGGACGGCGCTGCTGCGTGATTTCAGACACTGTATCGATCATTTCCTTCGCTTTCTGGGTCCCCAGGGCCTTGGTAAGAATATTTCTGGCATAATCCAATCCACCTTCGCTGATATAGTCCTGAGCCACCGTCATATCCAGAAACTCCTTCAGGACCTCATTTCTTTGCTGCGATGTGATCTTCGTCATGTTGGCAATCTCATAGGTTATCTTTTCAATCATTTGATCAGGCAGCCTCTTTATAATGCTGGATGAGACATCCGGCCCAAGGGCTATCATAAGGATTGCAGCTTTCTGAACTCCACTTAACTTTTTTACCTTTGCCATCTAACCGTCTTCATCCTCCAGTATCCATGCCCGGACCAAATCCGCCATGTCATCCGGATTCTTTCGGGCATATTCCTTTAAGCTGCGCTCTTCCTTGCTCTCCTTTGGCTCAATGTTGATCAGCGGCTCTTCCCGCAGAATGTCCTCCACGGGAACCGGCTCATCTGCCACTTCATCAACCATTGGCGGTGACTCGGGCTCCGGCTCCTGCTTCTTTTTCTTTTTCCCTGCAGACCGGATCAACCCGATCAGGACAGCGATAATGCAAACCATCAGAACTCCCAGGACCGCAAAAAGAATCTTCCTTTGGGAAGCCGCCTGCTTTTGGGCTTTTATCCCGGCTTCCTTCTGCCGCCGGGCTTCTTCTTCCTGCATCTGCTGATCCAGTTCATCCTGCAGGGAAGTATCAAACGATACTCCTTCCACCTGAATCGTATCTCCGCGGCGTTCATCGTATCCGATGGCAGCCGACACAATATTCTGCATGGCCTGTTGGGTTTCCTCATTCAGTTTGCCATTGTAGACAACAGACGCGGTAATCCGCTTGACTTCGCCGGGAGCCTTTGTAGTATGGGTTTTGGTTTCCCCAATTTCATTATTCGTTGTGGATTCGTAGGAGGTCACGCCATTCTGATCCAAAACCTCTGTTACGTTTTCATCAATGTAGTTTTGGGTATTGTTGTCAATCGGGCTGCTGCCCTGTCCTTCTGTCGTCGTTCCGTTCTGATTGATCCGAACTTCCTGACTGCGGATCACTTCCTGAGGATCATAGGAAATCACGGTGCTGTCCCGGGAATCAAAATCCAGATCGGTCTTCACGGATACCGCAACTTTACCGACTCCAAAGACCTGCTCCAGCAAATTTTTTAAATCCTTTTCCAGCTTGCCTTCGAACTGCTTTTCCAGATCCATCATCCGCGTGCTGCTCCCTGCAGACGAATAGGGTTCCTCTTCATTCAGTACTTCATCACTGAGCAGATGCGCACTGGAATCCACCACCCGGACATTTTCCTCCGGAAGATTTTTCACTGCACCGGACACCAGCGATATGATTCCCTTGATTTGTTCCGGGGCCAGATCCCTGTCCGGCTTCAAAGTCAGGATAATGGATGCAGTGGCCGGTTTCTGTTCTTTCATGAAAATGGATTCTTCGGATAAGGCCAGATGAATCCGTGCTTTGTCCACTTCTTCCAGCGATTGAATGGAGCGCTGCAGTTCCCCCTCCAGCGCCCTTTGATACAGAATCTCCCTGTCCGCATCTGTCATGGCATAATTTGATTTATCAAACAGTTCAAAACCTTCCCCGCTGTCCGGCAGAGCCCCATCAATCGCCAGATCCAGGCGAAGCCGGTCCACATCGGTTTCCGGCACCAGCAGAGCCGTGCCGTTCTCTGCGATTTTGTAGTCTGTATACTTCCTCTCATCCAGCTTCTCCACCATCTGAGAAGCGTCCTTGATATCCAGGTTTGTAAACAGGGGAACATATTCTGCTTTTTTATTTCCGCTCAGGTTGTAAACGGAAATTGCGGCGATAAGGGAACACAGCACGATTATGAAACTGATCTTCTTCACCTTGCTCAATTTGATCCAGGCGCCTGATAGCTTATTCCATATTCCGACGATTTTACCCACTCTGCTTAGACTCCTAACACTTTCCTTATTCTGCCTTTTCTCAAAAGGAACGAAAAAACCGGACTGCCTGTCTGGCATTCCATGATGTCCATCTTCTGCAGAAATCCGTGCGTCTCTGCTACAGCTGCATCCGATTAATCTCCTGATAGGATTCTATCAGTTTGTTTCGTATCTGTACCGTCACTTCCAGTGCCAGCCTTGCTTCCTCCGCAGCCAGCAAAACGGAATGGATATCCTTCGCTTCCCCCGTCACCAGCTGCCGGCTTGCTTCATCCGCCTTTATCTGCATATCGTTTACTTTATTCAGCTCCTCCTTCAGAACTGATCCAAAATCCGCCTTTTCCGTCCCGGCAGGTTTCGCTGTCCCGACGGTGGCAACCGAAGGAGCTTCTGCTATCGGATTGACTTCCATATCTATCCCTCTTTATTTTAAAAATGCTGCATCCGGCAGAAAGCCGGGTTGCTTTCCATATGTACGTACGGTATAAGCTTTTATCCTTTGCCGATCTCCAGGGCCCTGGCCATCATGCCCTTTGTGGCATTCACTGCGGTGACGTTGGCTTCGTAAGCTCTGGTGGATGCAATCAGATCCACCATCTCATTCAATATATTTACATTCGGCATACTGACATACCCGTTTGCATCGGCATCCGGATGGGTTGGATCGTACACACTTTGCAGGACACTTTTATCCTCCACAACACCCACTGCCTTGATTCCCCGGCTGACATTCCCGATTTTGCCGGACTCCCTGTCCTGTTCCGTTTCCAGATTCTCCTGAAAAACTGCAATTTTTCGCCGATAGGCACCACCCTGTTCGGTACGCGTTGTGTTTACATTCGCTATATTGGAAGCAATGGTATCCATCCGCAAACGTTCCGCTGTCAGTCCGCTTGCACTGATCTGCATTGTGTCAAATACCTTCATGATCAACCTCCTCCCCGAACCAGATATCGCAGGGTACTTAATTTCTGATTGGCCTGTTCAACCAAAGTGCTGTACAAAAGCTGATTCGCCGCCATATTCGACATCTCAAGATCAATATCCACATTGTTTTTGTCGTTTCTCATGGCAGGAGATTTGTCCCTTACCAATCTTGGCTCAACTTCCCGGTCTGCTTCCCTCAGGCTGCCGGAACCCTCCTGTACTGCATTCAGGGATGCCGGCCTGTCTGACATGGACTTCTCCAGCTCTTCTTCAAAAACCACTCTCTCTGCCTGATAACCGGGTGTGTTGATATTTGCGATATTGTCGGAAATGGCTTGCTGCCGCAGCCAGGATGCGTCCAGCGCCTTTTTCAGTAATTCGTATGTCGGATCCTCCAGAATCCGGATCAATTCCCTTCCCCCCTTTCATGAAATACATGCAAAGGATCATACAGAATGGCAGAATATATTGGCCCTTTTGCCACTCGTTCCTAATTCTTAAATTAATATATTCGACTCAGGCCGCCGTATTTCCTCTTTTTCAGACAGAAACAAAAAAAATCGGACAATGGAACCTCCGACTATTTTGACAGAATCCATGGCTGTTTCTGCCGGAAATCTTCAGGCCGGATCCATCGCCTTCGCCCACGCATTCCGCAATTCTTCCAGCATGCCATATACCTTTTCCACTTTTTCACTGTCCTTTTGAATGTTTGCATCGATTAACTCCTGGTTCATATATTCATACAGGCTGTATAACTTCCCTGCAATCTCATCGGCATCAAAATTCAGGGTGGCCATCAGCTCATTCAGGATATCCTGCACCTTGATCAGATTACGATGGGCCTCTTCCACCTTTTTCTCCTCCATAGCCGTCAGGGCAAATCTTAAAAATTTCAGTGCCCCGTCATACAGCATCAGAAGCAGCCTGCCGCGGGATGAAGTGCTGACCTGATTTTCCTGATAGACTTCATAGCCATTGGAATACCGATCCATGGAATCCCCCTTTTCGTCCGTCCCCTTCTCCGCAATACCCGCTGACAACCGGAAAAGCCGGCTGTCATGCTTTTATTCCACCCTGTTCAGCAGGATGGACTGCCCCTCCGGCTTTCCTCCTGCATAAGCACGCATGACCTTCTGATTCTTTTGAATCCCGTGAATCGCACCCCGGAATTCCTCCATCAAATCCTGCGCCATCCGGAGATTCCTCTTTTCCATATCATGGATCCTCCGATACGTTTCCTCCACCCGGCTTTCCATGACAGATATCTTCTCTGCCTCCGGGCCTGCAGATTGGTCTGTCCTTTCCAGAAAAGCAGTCCTCTCACAGATCCGGTCAATCTTTTTCTGCTTTCGGACCAATGCCCGGTTCAGGGCATCCGTATCCTTTTGCTCCAGAGCCCTTGCTATTTCTTCCGTAATGCTCAGGATCCCTTCTGCATTCTGCAGAATTTCCTCATACAGCTGCAACAGATCCTGCGGAGCCGCCTTCTGATTCATCGTATCCTCCATTCCTCCGTACCATCCTCTGCCGCCTTCCCGGCAGCCTTATGAACGGTCAGTTGCCGGACTTCATCCCCAGCTGCTGGGTCAGCCAATTGCTCTGGGAATACATTTTGTTGAGCGCTGTCTCCATGGCGGTAAACTTTTTCCAGTAGCTTTCTTCCTTGTCTGCCAGGCGAAGCCCCATGCGATAGACCTTTTCCTCATAATCGCTGATGGATTCATCCAACATGCTGATGCTGCTGTGCTTTGTCACAAAATCCAGCAACATAGTGGAATTTACATTGCGATACAATTTTGCATCTTCTCCCGGGCCCGCCCTGAGGATGATTTCCTTCATGCCGGATACCATGTCTCCGTACATTCTGCCAACCAGTCCCGTATTCTGTCTCTTTTCCGTTTCCTCTGAAATACCGGGATCCGGCTGATGAAAAAGAAGATCCACGACAGCGTCCGGATCCTTCCGCATGGCTTCCCGCAGTTTGCTTTCATCAATTTCCAGCCTGCCGCCCATGGTGCCTGCGGCATACCGTTCCGTCGTAATCCCGATCTCTGTCAGCTGATCAAAGCTCCCATCCAGACCCCTTACTTTTTCATAAAGGCCCAGGCGGGCTTTCTGCATGACCTGGCCGACAAGCGAGTCGTTTCGCAGCAATCCGCTTTTGGCCTTATCCTCCCAAAGCTCGATTTCCTTCTCCGTCATTTCACTCTTCTGCTCTGCGGTCAGAGGTGGATAATCCCGATACTTTTCTTCCCCCAGCAAGGAATCGATTTTATCAATCAGTTCATTATAAGAATTTTGAAAATCTGTTATTTTCTCTATAACAGCATCTTCATCCGTATCCACATGGACCGTTGTCCGGCCCACTGCTTTCAAATCGAAATCGATGTCATTGACGGTAAACTGATTGGAGGGCCGGGTAATGCCACGGGCGGCGCCAAAATCAAATACCGCGTCCCGGCCTGCGCAGGTGCCCGGCAAAACATCGACCGGTGTCTGTACCGGCTGACCTGCCGCATCGGTTCCCATTATGTCGTACCTCAGCTTCAATTTGCCCAGGAAGGAAGCTGCATTCCCGTCCTCATCCAGAATGGGCTGTCCCGTTTCATCATGCAGGACGCTTTCATCGGAAAAGGAAACCGTATTTTCCGCTCCTGTCTGATTTGTCTGCAGGAAAAACCGGTCAATGGATTCCTCATAGGAGGCGGTCACTCCAATATCCGCCCTGTTGATTTGACTGGCCAGCTCTTTCAGGGACAGATCGGAGATATCCTTTCCGCTCAGCAGGGAAATTACGGAATCTTCCCCGTCCTCTCCTGTCCCATAGGATGTTTTCGTAACCGATGCCATACCGTTTTCAATTGTTATCTGAACCCTTTGCTCCTTTGTGCCGGTCCCGGTGGAGATGCTGAAATGAACGACATCCTCATCTGTCAGCCCAAACTGGGATGCCAGATTGGAGCGGCTCTGTCCCGCCGCAGATATTCCGTCGCTGCTTGCGGCAGACCAGTTGGCTGCCAGCTGTGTGACTGTCAGTCCATAGGCGCCGTTTGCGGCCCCTGCCCTGGCAGAAACATCCGCAATGCCGGCATCCCCAACCGTGGCCCTGCGAATCCACTTCAGACTGCGGACGGATTGATTGGCAAGGAAACCGGACGAAGAATCCGTCAGTCCAAAAGACTCCCGTGTTTTTAAAATAAACTCCGCAAACAGTTTGTTGACATCGGTGTAAGCCTTCCGGGTCCATTCCAGAAGAGTCTTGTCCTGCGTCACTTTATCTGTCCGCGTGCGCTCTGCTTTCATAAGGTCACTGACAATTCCGTCAATATCCATGCCGGATGCCAATCCGCCTATTCTGACAGGCATTGCTCATTCCTCCCTGTATTCCCTGCTTTGTTCCGCCATATATTTACCGGCTTCCTGCATGAAACCCGATCCGGCTCAATGGCAAAACTTCCTGATATAACTATCGGATGAATTTTAAATTACTTTAGTGAAAAATATAGATTTTATAGATTTTATAGGATTTCCTGTCCGAAAGGCCAAATGATGTCGAAATTCATTATACAACATAAAGCCGGCTTCGTACTGGTATTTTATAAAAAAACCGATCAGCTTAAGCTGACCGGTCTTCTGCTTTTCTATTCTGTTCCGTTTTTCTTTCCTTACCTGAGTAACTGCAGCACTCCCTGGGGAGCCTGGTTTGCCTGCGCGAGCATGGCCTGTGCCGCCTGCTGCAGAATACTGTCCTTTGTAAACTCCATCATTTCCTTGGCCATATCCACGTCGCGGATACGGGATTCTGCAGACTGCAGGTTCTCCGCGGAGGTGTCCAGATTCTTGATGGTGTGGTCCAGTCTGTTCTGCGTCGCGCCAAGCTTTGCCCTTTCATTGGAAACATTGGTAATGGCGTCATTGATGGTGGTAATGGCATGATCCGCGGTGGTCTGGCTGGATACATCAATCCCGCCGACCTTTACGGAAGCGCCGTCTGCCAGTGCATCGTTCACTGTGAAGAGAACAGTCTCGCCATCCAATGCTTTGAAGGATATGCCTTCTCCGGCATCATCTGACGCTTTTGCAACCACATTGCCGTTTTTGTCAAGAAGATTGGTGCCCTTTACGGTATAGGTCCCGGCTTCCAGACCAGTGTTGGCCACTTTGGCCGATCCCACTGCCGCCTCATCCTTGATGGCTACGGTACCGGATTCCACTGCGTCCGTGAAGGTAACGGTATCGGTATCCACTGTCAGGGAAGTAAAAATCATTCCGTCTTCGCTGCTGGCGACATTCTTGCCGTTGCTGTCCGCCAGATAATATTTCCCGTCTTTTTTCGATACATTGTAAACTCCATTGCTGAAGGATTCTCCTGCGTTCACAACGACTCCGGCTTCATCAGCGGTGACATCTGCTGCTGTGGTGCCCAGCGCGGAAGAGGACATATTGCTGACGGACAAACGAAGGTTCTGGCTTTCGTTTGCGCCAATATGGAATGTCCCGCTGAAACTGCCGTCCAGAAGCTTCTGCGTGTTGAACTCCGTATCATTGGATATTCTGGATACTTCCTCGGCCAGCTGATCCATTTCATTTTGTACGGCTGTCCGGTCTGCATTTACATTTGTGTCACTTGCGGATTGTACTGCCAGCTCCCGCATCCTCTGAAGAATCGCCTGTGTCTCACTCAAGGCACCTTCTGCGGACTGAACCAGCGAGATACTGTCCTGTGCGTTCCTGGACGCCTGTGTCAGGCCCCGGATCTGTCCTCTCATCTTTTCTGAAATAGCCAGCCCTG
>DAINCI010000023.1:0-20745 GCA_036732425.1 Bacillota bacterium | reverse complement strand
TTCATACATTTGTCCTCCTTTTATTCTTGCTTTGATCCTTCCATATGTCCAACACAGACACTTTCAGGAACCAATTGTCGTTTGTATCCTTTCATGGCATACCGTCTTCCGGGCCCATTGTTCCCCCATACAGCACCGTGCATGCTTCAACCGGTTACCGGTTTTTCATCCTTCACCCGATCCAGGTGATGGCAGGCAGCAAAGTGACCGGGAGACACTTCCCGCCATTCCGGCTCCTCCGCCGCACATCGCTCATCCGCATACGGGCACCTGGTACGGAACCGGCATCCCGAAGGGGGATCCACCGGACTGGGAACATCCCCTTTCAGCACAATGCGGTGAGCGGCCCGGGCAGTTTTCGGATCGGCTATGGGAATGGCGGAGATCAGACTCCGCGTATACGGGTGCACGCTGTGAAAGGTCAGCTCATAGCTGTCCGCCAGCTCCATCATCTTGCCCAGGTACATGACGCCAATCCGGCTGGAAATGTGTTTCACGACGCTCAGGTTATGGGCAATGAACAGGTAGGTCAGCCCCAGTCTTTCCTGAAGCTCCTCGAACATGTTGACTACCTGAGCCTGGATGGAAACATCCAGAGCCGAAACAGGCTCATCACACACGATAAACTCCGGATCCACCGCCAGGGCACGGGCAATGCCCACACGCTGGCGCTGTCCTCCGGAAAACTCGTGGGGATAACGGTTTGCATGCTCCGTGTTCAGGCCCACCAGGCTCAGCAGCTCCACAATGCGATTCCGCCGCTCTTTCGCATTGGCTGCCAGATGATGGATATCAATGGCTTCCCCGATGATATCCCCCACAGTCATCCGGGGATCCAGGCTGGCATAGGGATCCTGAAACACGATTTGCATTTTCCGGCGGTAAGGGAGCATATTGACATGCGTAATATCCTTCCCGCCGTAAAATATTTTCCCGCTGGTAGGCTCGTACAGCCGCAGTATGGTACGGCCTGCGGTGGTCTTTCCGCAGCCGGATTCCCCCACAAGGCCGAACGTTTCCCCTTTTCGGATATAAAAGCTGATGTCGTCCACGGCCTTGACATATTTTCGCTCAAATGGCTTTTCTCCCTTTACGGGAAAGTATTCCTTCAGGTGCTGCACTTCGACCAGTTTTTTATCTTCCATTATGTCAAAGCACCCCTTTGCTTTTTCATGAATTTTTCTTTGTCCAGCAGCCAGCATGCACTATAGTGACTGTCGCTTAAATAGGTGTATTCCGGCATATGCTTCATGCAAACCTTCATACAGTTCGGACAGCGGGTTGCAAAAGGACAGCCTTCCGGAAGATCGAGCAGATCCACCGGCAACCCCTGAATGGGAACCAGCTTTTTGTGCTCTTTTTCCTGCAGGTTGGGAATACTCCGCAGCAACCCTTTGGTGTATTCATGGGAAGGCTGATAAAAAATCTCATCTGTCGTCCCGCATTCCACCACCTTACCGGCATACATTACGGCGATCCGGTCACACATGCCTGCCACAACGCCCAGGTCATGGGTAATGATAATAATGGACATATCCAGCTTTTCCTTCAGGCTCATCATCAATTCAAGAATCTGTGCCTGAATGGTCACATCCAGTGCTGTGGTTGGTTCGTCGGCAATCAGCAGCTTCGGTTCGCAGGCCAGGGCAATTGCGATCATGACCCTTTGCCGCATCCCGCCGGAAAGTTCATGCGGATATTGTTTCATCCGCTTTTCCGGTTCATTGATGCCTACCAGACGCAGCAGCTCACAGGCACGTTCATTGGCCTGCTTTTTGGTTCGTTTGGTATGCAGGAGAATGACTTCCCGAATCTGATTGCCAATGGTATAAACCGGATTCAGGCTGGTCATCGGATCCTGAAAGATAATGGAGACTTCATTTCCCCGGATCCGTCGCATTTCCTTCTCCGACATCTTATTGATAGGATGACCGTTGAAGCAGATGTCCCCGCCTACCAACCGTCCGGGATGAGCCGTCAGGCCCATGAGGCTGTACGCGGTAACGGACTTTCCGGAGCCGCTCTCGCCCACGATTCCCAGGACTTCGCCCGGACGGACATATAAAGACACATCATTGAGGGCTTTCACTTCCCCGGCAGGGGTAAAAAAAGAAAGCTTCTCATTATGGATGTCAACTAAGTTTTCACTCATATTCTTTCCTCCTTCCTCAGCTCTTCATCTTGGGATCAAAAGCATCCCGCAGCCCATCGCCAAACAGATTGAAGCTTAAGATAATCAGACTGATCAAAAAGGCCGGAGCCATCAACAAATAGGGATAACTGGTCAGACCATTCAACGAGTCACTGGCCAGAGAACCAAGGGATGGAAGCGGAACTGCCACACCCATACCAAGAAAACTGAGAAAACTCTCCGTAAAAATGGAAGATGGAATCTGCAGCGTGGTGGTTACAATCAAAGTACCGATACAGTTGGTCAGCAGATGCTTGCGGATAATGCGGGCATTGGAAGCACCCAGCGCTTTGGCCGCAGTAACATATTCATTCTGCTTGAGTATCAGGATCTGTCCCCGGACAATCCGGGCCATGCCCACCCAATAAAGCAGGGCAAATACAATAAATATACTGATCAGATTGGGCCCCATTATCTGGATCCACCCGAAACCTTTCCGTACAGCAAGTTTCGCTATGGGCTCCTTCAGGGCAAAGGAAAGCAGTACAATCAGCAAAATATCGGGAATGGTATAAATAATATCCACAATCCGCATCATTATGGTATCCACCCAGCCGCCGAAAAAACCGGACACGGCACCATATATGGATCCAATAATCAGAACAATGGCGGATGCCACCAGACCAACCAGCAGGGAAATCCGACTGCCCACCATCACACGAACCGCATAATCACGGCCCAGATTATCCGTACCCAGGATATGGGGAAACAACTTCTCCCCCGCATCCATACGGGCCTGTTCCTGTTCGGAATACGCCATGGGGTGCAGATACTCCGAGCCTTTAATCTGCTGCTCATACCGATAAGGATAGAAAGCAGGAACAATAAAGGAAAAAATCATAACGACCAGAATCACTGCAAGACTGACCATTGCGACTTTATTCCTGCGCAGCCGGCGCATGGCGTCTTTCCAGAAACTGACGCTTGGACGCATTTTTACCAGATCTTGCTTTTCCTCATCTGTGGCAGGCAGGAAATCATCGGTATTCAATTGAAAACTCAATGGGTTTTTACTTGTCATTTAACCTGCCTCCTTATTTCAACTGAATGCGGGGATCAATAATCTTGTAGACAATGTCCACCACAACATTCATCAGGATGAGAAGCGTTGCCAGAAAAATCGTCGTGCCCATAATTACGGTATAATCACGGGTCATTATGGAACTGACAAACTGGCCTCCCAGACCGGGTATCACAAAAATCTTCTCCACAACAAAACTGCCGGTCAGGGTGTAAGCCAGCATGGGACCGACATAGGTCACTACCGGCAGAACAGCATTGCGCAGTGCATGTTTGAACAGGCTTCTGTTCCAGGACAGGCCCTTGGCTCTGGCCGTCCTCATATAATCCTGGTCGAGAACATCCAGCATGGAAGACCGCATCAGCCGGGTAATATAGGCCGTCGGATAAAAGGCCAGGGAAAATATCGGAAGAACATAATGGAGGGGCGATGCCAATCCAAAGGTGGGCAGCCACTTCAGCCGAACTCCGAACACATACATCCCCACCGTACAGATCACAAAGCTGGGAAATGCAATCCCGCAGGTGGCAATCACCATAATCACCTGATCCAGCCATTTGCCACGGTTCAGGGCAGCAATGCTGCCAAGGGGGATCCCTACCGCCAGAGCAATCAAAACGGAAATCCCGCCCAGCTTTGCAGACATCGGAAATTTACTGGAGATGATTTCGGAAACCGTCCGCCCCCTCTGCTTCAGGCTCAGGCTGAAATCCCCATGAAGCGCTCCTGTCATATAGTTTTTATATTGAACCCACACTGGTTTATCCAGGCCGAATTTCGCATTCAAAGCAGCCTGTGCCTGTTCGCTGATGGATTTCTCCGCAATGAACGGGCCGCCTGGTACCAATCTCATTAAAAAAAATGTGATGGTTGCAACCAAAAAAATCGTCATCGCAGCCAACAGAACTCGCTTGACCACATACCGCAGCATAAAAAACCTCCACCTTGTAATAAAAAAACATCCAAAAACGGATATTTATATATATTCCATTTTTGAATCCACGCATAGAATATCATTCATTTAAAATTACAATTATAGATTATAACATTTTTAAAACGAAGTGACAAGGGCATACACCGAATAAATTTTCATCCGACTGCGACATCATCTGAACCGAACAAGGAAAGAAACAGCGAGGTTCCCCACAGTTTTAAAGGGCTTTAAAAAAAAGGAAATTAAGTTTCCTTTAATTTCCTCATCTGCATGATTCCATTACACCATTTGCCTAATTTATTGAAAATGACGGAAAAGGATTATAATATTCATGCTTATGCAATCATTATACAATCAGGCAAAAAAAGCCTCCTGTCCCTGCAGTCAGACCTGCCACCGATCCATATGCAGGATGGTCTCCAGCGGCCTTTTGGGAACATGCAGGGCCTGATGGTCATCTTTATAATAACGGAGGGATTCCTTTGCCTCTTCTGCCACCGGAGTTTCCGCAGGGTATCCCAGGGCGACAACATCCACAATGGCACGATCCTCCGGAACCTGCAGAATCCGGGCCAGTTCCTTCCGGCGGACCGATCCGATCCAACAGCCTCCGATCCCGTAATTCCCGGCAGCCAGCAGTATGTTCTCAATGGCTGCGCCGACATCCGATCGTACCATGGGATGGTCCAGCTCCTTTTTCATCAGGACGACAATATAGGCCACTGGTTTTTCCCCTTCCCGCGGCGTCCCTTCCGGGGAAATAAAGCCTGCCCAGCTCAATGTATGAAATACCGGTTCCAGCAATTCGCCCTTCTGTACAACAAAAAATTCCAGAGGCTGTCGGTTGGATGCAGATGGGGCAAGCCGGCCGCAATCCACCAGATCTTTCAATATGGATTCATCTATCTTCTGCGGACGATATTTTCGGATTGTCCTCCTCATTTTTATCTGTTCCAGAATGTCCATGATTCCTTCTCCTTCCTTCTTTTTTTATCCTCCAGGGTTGTTTCCCTGTGAACTTTGCTGCGGGTCATCCGCCGGATGTCCGCCTTCCCAGGCTCTGAGAAACGGCCAGGGATTGAATGCCTCAAGATCCTCTCCCTTGCCGTAATACATTCCAAAATGCAGGTGGGGTTCAAATTTCCCGGATGTGCCTTCCGGTCCATATCCGGTGTCCCCCGTGTATCCGATCCGCTGTTCCCGTTTCACCCTGTCTCCCTTTTTCGGTTTCCCTTCATAGCGGGACAGATGAGCATAATAATAGTAGACATGGTCCCCTCCCCGGACGCCAATCCGATAACCGCCCAGCTCATTCCATCCAATCTGCTCAATGACGCCGCCGCAGACGGATCGGACCGGCATTCCCTTTTCCGTCATGATGTCAATGCCTTCGTGATTCCGTTCCCCGCCATAGGTACGGGAATCACCATATCCGTTTTCATAGACGTATTCCGTATCCGGCGAAAGGGGAAACGCCTTGTCATCGTGGATGGCCCGCAGATCGTCAAAGCGTTCGATCTGTCCCTTCACCTTGCGGAGAAGGGATTTACTCTTTTTATAGCCGGCAAGATAATGCGGCAGTTCGTTCGGATCCCGGATCCCGGAGAGGTGCAGTGCGATAGAGGAAGTCCGCTTCTGACTGATTTTTTTCTTCGGAATGTTTTCTGCCCGATCCACGGCAGCCAGATAATACCAGGGCACTCCGGTATCCTCTCCCACCGAAAAATACATGGTCAGATGCTCCGGCAAAAACTGGTCTGCCGTATACTGCCCCATGAGCAGGGTCAGGTTCAGGCACAACAGGACCAATACAGCAACCAGGAGCAGCAGAACAATCAGAAACGGCCAAAATCTCTTCCTGTCGGCAATATGGATACGTCGACGTCTTCTCAAAACAGCCATAAAATCCCTCCTGTCCGATAGGAATCCGCCGGCTCAGGAAACACGCTTCCTTCCAAAAAGACAGCAGCATACCTTTCTGCCATCTTTTTTCCCAAATCATTCAGGCAAATAATGGAACCAGTCTTCAAAACTGAACGTCCGGAACTTCCCGATCCCCTTCATCGACCTGGAAAAATACCTCTCCCTGAAATCCAAACATGCCGGCTACGACATTGTTTGGAAATGTCTGGATCCTGTTGTTGTACTTCAGAACGGTGTCATTATAAAACTGGCGGGAATACCGTATCTTTTCCTCCACATCCTTCAGATCTTCCTGAAGGCTCAAAAAATTGGAATTGGCCTTAAGATCCGGATAGGCTTCCACCACCACCATCAGTCTGCGAAGTTCTTCTGTCAGCGCGCCATTGGCTTTCATGCTTTCCTCCGGAGTATTGGCGCTCAAGACTCCGGTTCTGGCTTTCACAATCCGGTCAAAGGTTTCCTTTTCATGACCGGCATACCCTTTCACCGTCTCCACCAGATTGGGAATCAGATCGGCCCGTTTCTTCAGCTGAACCTCAATCTGGGCCCACGCATTGCGTACCCTGTTGCGCAGTTCCACAAATCCGTTATAAGCAAATATCAGATACAGAACGACCAGAACAACAATCCCCGCAATCATATAACCTATCATCTTTTTCCTCCCTCAATTCGTCATTTAAATTTCTCTCTCTGTCCCCGGGGAAACCCATCTGACCTCCCCATTTCGAAGGGATTCTCTTTCAGGGGCATGCTGTCAGAAAGCGCCTCCGCCTCCTCCGCCCCCGCCTCCTCCGGAGCTGCCACCGCTGAATCCCCCGCCGCCTCCGCTTCCGGATGAATCAGGAGATGCCGCTGTGGCAGCAGTATTGACAGCCTCGTCAATGGAATCCATTGTATTGTCAAACATACTGCTCATCTGTGCAAGATTGTGCAGGGATCCGTAGTATCCCATATAAGTCAGGCCAGGATCCTGAAGCTCCCAGTCGCTGAAGACTTTCGGCATCTGTTCGATGACCTCTTTGGCAATGCCAAGGGAAACAGCATATGCCAGGTAGTGCTCCCAGATTACAATGGACGGAATCTCCGCTTTCTCCATCTGGGAAAAATGAAGCAGAAACCTCCTGAAAGCGGTCCATTTTGCAGCCTGTTCCGCCCCATACCGGGTTTTCTTCGGCATAATGGCAACCAACAGCATGGAGAACAGGATGATCCCACCGACTGCAGCGACGGCTCCGCCCCACCCCGATCTCAGTTGCATCGCCGCCGCAATTCCTGCCACCAGCAACACCGTGGCAACCAGCGCATACTTTCCGCTGCCTTTCAGATTCTCCCACCAGCTGTTCCGGCTGAAGAATTCCTGAGCTTTTCCTTCCATCTGTACCATGGATTGAAGCTTTTCAAAATTACCGTTGAACTCCAGTGCCCTGGATCTTTTGCCGGTGATCTTCTTCAGATCGCCCAGCATCAATATGCCTTTCTTTCCAAGCTTGTCGATAAACCAGGACAACAGAAACTCCTCATGGGCAAGAAGATGCTCCGTACCAGCTTCTTCGACGCGGGAAATCTCATAATCCACATGGGATTTCTTAAACAGGCGCCCGCCTTCCACCTTTCTTTCACGGATGGTAATCTGCTTCCTTCTCACCAGATCCAGGAGAGTTGCCATGATGTCCCTGGACCTTATCCGTTTCTGATACATAAGATAGCTCATGACGGCAGGAGGATAATCCCCGGGCAGTTCTCTGCAGTAATCCCCCTGAAACTCCGGTCTGTGCCCACGGGCATACTTCGTGAAAAAGTCAATCAGTGAAAAAGCTCCGGCCAGAATCGCAGCAACAAAGAAGGGCAGTAATCCGTCCCGAATCCTCTTTTGCCTTGCACATTTTTTGCGCAGCTCCTTCTGCTCTTCTTTCCATCTGCTCTGCCTTTCCCTGGCCTCCTCCCTGGCAGCGTTGGCTTCCTCTGCCAGCTTCTTCTCATTGCTCAGAACAGCAGGCAGCCTGGTTTCGTCATATGTCCTGCCGGCATCCGGGATCAGCCCGGGAGGAAAAACCGCCAGTGTCTCCACAAAGCTTCCGGGAGAAACCTCCTGCACATGAAAGACAAAGGTCCGCTCATCCGCAATCCTGGACTCTCCTGTCAGAGGGCCATGGGCAAAAACCTTCAGATCCTCTTTTGATGCGCCTTCCGGTATCCGTATGGTTATATCAATGTTGTTCAGTGGGACATCCCAGTTCCAATCGATCACCTTTCGGTTGAAAACCCCGATATCCTGATACTTTTCCGCCACATTCCGCATCCGATATTCATATCGGAAGGTTTTTCCCTCATCTTTGGACGTTTCATAGACCTTTAATTTAACAAGACCGTCCTTCCGGGTCATCTCATAGGCATTTCTGCCCTTCTTTTTTGCCTGATGAAATGCTCTGGATTGGTCTCCTTCTTCCACAAATACCCGGATGCCCTCAATCCCATCGGTTCGGTCCGTATCAATATCCCTTAAAACACCATTGAATTTCCCTGAAAACTGATACGTGATCCGTTCCCGGACAACAGCATCCCCGTTGGATTGAATGTCTACGTTCACGTCGTATCGATTGATGGAATATTTCTTGTTGTCTGCCTGTACCTTCCGCGTACAAACGCCTGAAAACAGAAGTGTCAGGATCAGAAACCCAAAAAGGAAACCCCTGGCATTCATTCTTTTCTTTTTTATGGTATCACCCCCTCCTCCATGGGCCGACAGACCAATGCAATAAAATCCATTATGCCTTTCAAGCCCGCAGAGCCTCCTCCGCATGATAGGAACTCCGGACAAGGGGGGCAGAAGCCACATACCGGAACCCCAGTTTCCTGCCCATCTCCCGGTACCGGTCAAAAACTTCCGGCCGGACGTATTCCACCACAGGATGATGCTGCCTGGAGGGTGCCAGATACTGGCCCACCGTGAGGATACCGCATCCCATTTCCCTCAGGTCCCTCATCACTTCCGCCACTTCCTGTTCCTTCTCTCCCAATCCCACCATAATACCGGATTTTGTGATTTGATCCGGGTACAGATCCTTTGCATTCCGGAGCAGGCAAAGGGACCGATGATACTGCGCCATGGGCCGGACGGTGGGATACAGCCGGGGGATCGTTTCCACATTATGATTGAGAACCTCCGGGCGGGCATCCACGACCAGCTTCAGGGCGCGGACATCTCCCCTGAAATCAGGGATCAGCACTTCCACGGCAGTAGATGGGTTGAGGGCCCGCACCTCCCGGATCGTCCGCGCAAAATGATCTGCTCCGCCGTCCGGCAGATCGTCCCGGGTAACAGAAGTAATCACCACATGGTGCAGACCGAGTTCCCGGACCGCTTCTGCCACATGGGACGGCTCTTCCGGGTCCACCGGATCCGCACGGCCTTTCCGGACATTGCAGAACATACAGTTCCGGGTGCAATGTCTCCCCAGGATCATGAACGTGGCCGTTTTCCTTCCGAAACACTCCATTTGATTGGGACAGGCTGCTTCCTCACATACGGAATGCAGGGAAAGGCCTTTCAGCATTTTCCGGACCTTTGCCGCTTCCGGGGTGTTCCCTGCCTTTACTTTCAGCCATTCCGGCTTTGCCATGCAGCTCCCTCCCTCTGAACGACTTCATACAGCTGTTGTTTTTCCATTCTTTCGATCTCCCTTTGATAGACCTGGGCAAAATAATCCGCCACCTGATTCTTTACCTTTTGGAAATCGACCGCCCTGCCCAGCTGATCCGCCATGGAAGTGACCCCTTTGTCGGCAATGCCGCAGGGAACAATCCATTGAAAATGGCTCAGGTCCGTGTTGACATTGAAGGCAAACCCATGCTGTGTGACCCAGCGCTTTACTGCCAGACCAATGGCTGTAATTTTCTTCTCTCCGATCCAGACCCCCGTATGAGCCGGATCCCGACCTGCCGGGATATGGTATTCCCGGTTCAGAAGGCGGATAAACACCTCTTCCAGATTACGCACAAATGTCCGGACGCTCTTTCCCATGGAGGATAAGTCGATGATTGGATATCCCACGATTTGACCCGGGCCGTGATAGGTGATATCCCCTCCCCGGTTGATGTCATATACCTGGACTCCCCTCCGGTTCCGCTCTTCCTCCGATATCAGAAGGTTGGACCGATGACCGGAACGCCCGATGGTCAGAACATCCGGATGCTCCAGAAGAAGGAGCACATCTCCGATCCGACCCTGCTGCCTCAGACGAAGCAACTGATTTTGAAGATCCAGTGCCTCCGAATAAGAAATCCTGCCCAGATCCACCACCTTGATTGTCATCTGCGCCACCCTTTCCCGGACATCCTGCAAATGTCCTGTCCTGCTTTATTTCAGACTGCCATCCTCATCCCAGGCTTTTTGCAGGACTTTCTTCAGCCTCTTTCCAAAGGTCTCCCGGTCCAGCATGACGATACGGCCGCATTTCAGGCATTTTATCTTAAAATCCGCACCGGTCCGGATGACGGTCCACCGGTCGCCGCCGCAGGGATGCTTTTTTCGCATCTGTACGATATCTCCAATATTACATTCCACAGTCATCTTTTTTCTCCTCCTTCCCCAAAAGTTTCATCCGCAGTTTCCCACCGGCCCGTTTTGCCGGGATGTCCGTGCAGCCGCAGCCTTTACAAATGCTTCAAACAACCGGATCATGACCTTATCCCCCAGCATGCGTTCCGGATGCCACTGAACCCCGATAAAGAACGGATGGACCTCGGACTCGATCGCCTCAATGATCCCGTCACTGGTATGGGCGACCGCATGAAGGGATCTTCCCGGGCGCCGGACTGCCTGATGATGAAAGCTGTTTACCCGAATCAGTCCGGCCTCCAGAATTCTCCTCAGCGCAGATTCCTCAGAGATCCGGACTTCATGAAACCCATACCATTTGGGTGCCGGCTGCTGATGACAAAGAAGGGATTCGCCGTCCTCCGCCTGCGTGTAAATATCCTGATAAATGTCGCCACCCATGGCAATATTCATCATCTGAATCCCTCTGCAGATGCCAAGTACCGGGATCCCTCCGGCATCTGCCTCCTGTGCAAGGGCAAGTTCCAACTTATCCCGGCAGGGGTTGACGTTGCCGATGGCAGGATGAGGTTCCTCTCCGAACCAGCAGGGATCCGGATCCTGCCCGCCCGTCAGAAGAAGCCCGTCCAGCCGGGCTGTTATCGGACCTGCAGCAGCAGAATCCAGTGCCGGGATCAGAAACGGAAGTCCTCCGGACCGATAAATCCCTTCAAAGTATCCCGGCCTCAGCCGGCTGTCTCCCGTCTCCCAATCGTAATCACAGGTAATACCGATAACTGGCTTCACAACAAACCGCCTCCTGAAAGGTTTTCCGTATGGAAAACCGCCGAAATGATCAGAACTTATTCAGATATTGATCCAGTTCCCATTGACTGATCTGTATTTTATATTTCTTCCACTCAATCCGCTTTGCCTCCCGGTACCGGCTGTCGATATGCCTGCCCAGAGCATTCCGGATCAGCGAGTCCTTGTCCAGCGCCTCCATTGCTTCCTTAAGATTGCCGGGGAGGCAGCGGATACATTCCTTTTCCCGCTCGCAGTCCGTCATATCAAAAATGTTCCGGTTAACGGGGGCCGGAGGCTGAATTTTTTTTCGGATACCGTCCAGTCCCGCTTTTAATGTGACCGCCAGTGCCAGATAAGGATTGCAGGACGGATCCGGGCTTCTCAGCTCCAGTCTGGTTCCCTGCCCCCGTTTGCTGGGAATCCGGATCAGGGGGCTCCGGTTCCGGAAAGACCAGGCAATGTATACCGGCGCTTCATATCCGGCAATCAGCCTTTTGTAGGAATTGACCAGAGGATTGGTAATCGCGGTAATCGCCGGTGCATGTTTCAGGAGACCTCCCATGTAATAATATGCCTCCGGGCTGAGCTGATGCGGATCTTTGGGGTCATGGAATGCATTTCCCCCATTCCTGAAAACGGACTGATTCAGATGCATTCCGGATCCGGCAATTCCGGCAATGGGCTTTGGCATAAATGTAGCATGGAGCCCATACTGCTGCGCAATAAACCGAACAACCATTTTGAAGGTCATGACATTGTCCGCTGTGGTCAGGGCATCGCTGTATTTAAAATCAATTTCATGCTGGCCCGGAGCCGTCTCATGGTGGGAGGTTTCCACCTCAAAACCCATCCGCTCCAGGGTCAGGCACATATCCCTCCTGGCGTCTTCTCCCCGGTCCACCGGCCCCAGATCAAAGTATCCTCCGTTGTCGTGGGTGGCAACGGTGGGCCTTCCTTCTTCCTCCGTATGAAACAGAAAAAACTCCGCTTCCGGTCCGACCTCCAGGGTATAGCCCATTTCCTCCGCTTCCCGGATCACACGCCGAAGCGTATTCCTCGGACAGCCTTCGAAAGGGGTGCCGTCCGCTCCGTAAACATCGCAGATCAGCCGGGCTGTCCTTCCTTCCCCGGAGCTCCAGGGAAAAATCACAAAGGAATCCGGGTCCGGATAAAGCACCATATCGGATTCTTCTATGCGCACAAACCCTTCAATGGAGGATCCATCGAACAGGATCTCATGATTCAGGGCCTTTTCCAGCTGCTTTGTCGTAATTGCCACATTTTTCAGGGTGCCAAAGATATCCGTAAACTGAAGACGGATAAACTGCACCTGCTTTTCCCTGCATATCTGCAGGATGTCTTCGTTTGTATATTTTGCCATTCCTATGCTCCGTTCTTCTGCCAGCCTGAAATTTCGGGCGACTTATTCCATCAAATCCTTTTTAAGTGCATGCACTTCGTCATCAGAAATGGTTCCGTTCCCATACCGGGCGGTCCCATACAACCGTTTCAGCGGAGACTGCAGGTTTTTCTCCAGCACTCCGCTCCCAGCCAGATCCCGGATGGTTTCATCCGGCGTCCGGCTGACATGAAACTCATATCCGTTCCGGATGGATCTTTGCACCAGGTGCCGGTACAGATACCGGATCCTCTGCCGGTTGCCCGTCAGCTGATCCCATCTGGGTTCCCTTTGAAAAAGACGACCCATCCGATCCCGGATGTTGTCCGCATAGTTGCGCCGCACCGCCTGCCAGTCCATCAGACTTTCCTTTTCGTCCCGATAGCCCAATGTCTCTCCCTGCCGGCTGCCCTTAGCAAGCCATTGCCGGATCCATCGGGCAAAACGACGGAACAGACGGACCAGCGTCCGGACAAGAAAAATCAGGAATCCGGCGAGAAGGACAACAGCAAGAACATATCCGATGATCCGGACTGCCTGATCCCAGAAAGGGGAGGACTTTGCCTGCCGGGCGGGCGGCAGCTGAGGCGCCTGTCCCTCTCCCTCCGGTTCCCCTCCCGGATTTCCGGTATCCAGCAGATTCATGATTCGCCGGAGGATCCCCAAAAGAAAGACATATGCAGACTTCATGGCATTCAAAACCGTATCCTTCAGGGTATGATAGCCTGCAAGGAAAAGTCCGATCGCCAGGGTAACCGCCGTAATCATGCGATTGTTTCTTTTTACTGCCGGCAGGGAGGAGGAATCCTTCAATTCTTCCCTGGATGCTTTCTTCAGTACATCGGAATTAATCCAGTGCAGATGAGTCGGAACGGCAATCAGTCCCGCATACAGTACAGCGCTTTGATACGGCCGCAGCACCACGATCCGCCCATAGAGGAAATAGGCGAGGAAATAAATCAGGAGGGACACAAAGCAGTATGCCCTGGGAAATACTGTCGGAAAGGGCAGATCCGTGGTCAAAATGGCACGGCAGGCGACAGCAAGGGAGAGCAGGGCAAAAAGGATTCCACCGGCTGTGCTCTTGCCGAACAGGAGCCCGGATCCAACGCAGACGATGAAGGAAAGGACAACGGATGGCAGCCGGCTTTTCCGGATCAGCAGGCTGCGGAAGATCATGCCTGCGGCATAGGCCCCTGTCAGGAGCCCGATCCCGGCATAGGGATTCCGCTGTGGGAAAGCAGCCAGGCAAACGGACAGTGCAATGGGAAAAGCCGACCAGACATCCGTCCAGAGCGCTGCTGCTTCAGAGATTACAAATTTGCGATTCATCCGGCATTCCCCTTCGCTTCCTCCGAAAAAACTCTTTTCGGGTCCCTTGCTGTATCCGATCCCGTATTGCCTTCCAAAAAAATCACATCCACGGAATTGCCCTGATTTCTCAGCCTGGCAATTTGATTTTCCATTCTTTCGCTGACAAAGGGAGTAATCAGGAGGATATCCGCCGGAGTGCCTTCCCGATCCAGTTGCTCTTCCAGAAAGGTAAAAAACGTACAGCTTCGGACAAGAATCAACTTTGCCAAAACTTCAAGAATGTGATTCAGCTGCTCCCGGCCGGGCTGCGGCCCGATCCGAATGGGCTGCTTCCTTTCCTCCATCTCACAGGCATTGCTGCCAAATCCGACAGGAATGCCGTTTTCAATGGCATTCTGGGCAATGGTGGCACTGTAGGAAATTCCCCGTTCCATCCGATCCGGATCCGTGACAGCATCCCACATATCCTCGCTCAGGTCAATATTGAGCAGGATCATGATATGGGGATCTGCCGTGTGATCCCGGTTATACACCTTAAATGCTCCGGTGCGGGCGGACGCCTTCCAGCTGATACGATTCAGCGGATCCCCATATTGGTAATCCCGGACACCGGATACCAGAAAGGGATCTTCCAGGATCCACCGGCGCACCGCAACCTCCCCCATCCAGCTGTGGGAAGGAAAGGGGATCTCGCTTAAGGGGAGCAGTCTGGGATAAACCAACAGCTGGGCATCCACCTGAAAATCCCGGTACAGTTCCTGTATGCCAAACGCATCCCCGCAGGTCATGGCAGCAGAGGACAACCGGTAACAGCCCCTTTTTTTGCAGAGAATCCGATGGCGCCTGGTAATGGCAGTATAGGGCATCAGACTGAAGACGCTTTTATGGAATTCATCATATTTAATCGCCAGATCGGACTGCCTGTGAAACTTCAGGTTGGGATTCATTTTGGACTCCACCCGGAGCCAGGGAATGGGAAGAAGCTTTTTGTTCTGAATGCGTTCCACCATCTCGGCCTCTTCCCCTTCAAAAACAGCAGGCGTGCTGAAAGAGCGGGTATAGGTCAGCCCCGTCAGCCCCCAATGCTTATAGATCCAGCCCTGCAGCAGAATGATTGCGGCGATCAGGAACAGAAACCAGGATAAGGACATTATGCATGCCTGCCCTCTTCTGTCAATTCTTTCTCGGATGGAACCGGAATCTCCCGGAGAATCTGGTCCAGAACCTGCTCATTGTAATTTTCCTTTATCCTGGAAGTATTGCGCAGGATAATGCGGTGCGCCAGCACCGGCTTCACCATGGCCTTTACATCATCGGGGGAAACATACTCCCGGCCGTTCAATATCGCATGGACCTGGACACACTTCAGCAACGCCTGGCTGCCGCGGGGACTGACCCCCAGGATCAGATCCGGATGCTCCCGCGTTTTTTCCACAATATCCATAATATATTTCAGGATATCGCCGCTTACATACAAATCGGCATAACTCTGCTGTGCCTCCCGTATTTCCTCTTTGGAGGCCACTTTCCCGATCTCCTCCAAAGGCTGTCTGCCCCGGAACCTTCGCAGAACCTCCAGCCCTTCCTCCGTGGAGGGGTAGCCCATTTTGATCTTCAGAAGAAACCGGTCCAGCTGGGCTTCCGGCAGTGGAAAGGTTCCCTGTGTTTCCACCGGATTCTGGGTGGCAATCACCAGAAAAGGCCGGTCCAGGGCCCGTGTCTCCCCGTCTATGGTTACCTGGCGTTCCTCCATGCACTCCAGCAGGCTGGATTGGGTCCTGGGTGTGGCGCGGTTGATCTCGTCCGCAAGCAGGATATTGGTGAAAACCGGGCCCGGCCGAAAAACAAATTCTCCTGCTTTCTGATTGAAATAGTTGAGGCCGCTGATATCCGTTGGGAGCAGATCGGGTGTAAACTGAATCCGGCGGAACGTAAGATCCAGGGAACGCGCCATTGCCTTGGCCATAAGGGTTTTCCCCATACCCGGAACATCCTCCAGCAGAATATGACCGGATGCAAAAAGCGCAGTCAGGAGCTCGTCAATGACTTCCCCCTTGCCGACAATGACCTTCTGTATATTGGATTTTACCCTTTCGGAAAGCTGTTTGATTTTTGAATGATCCATCTCAGACTCCTTTATCCCTGCATTTGCTGTCCCGTTTCCGACTTTTCCTAAAATGCTGATGCTTTCGTATTTCGTATCCCGATTCCTTCCGGGTTCATTTTCATTGACACATACATTAATAGTTAATTATTCGACATGCAATCCTTCATTCCTTCCGCAGCACAACATTTCAATGGATTTGCTCCGGATACAGAAAAAAGGCTGCATGAGCCTGCAGCCTTGCAAAAACTTTACAAAAATCATTTAATAAACACATTCCTGCTATCGGATGCTGAGATAAACCGATAAGTGTCTTTTTATTTCTTCGGCCTGATCCGCCTCATCGGTCTGAATCCGGATTTGATTGCCCTCCGTTTGAATTGCAAGGTCCTCAAATCCCCTGGACTTCAGATAATCCCCTACAGAGGACGGTCCGCCGTCTCCCTGGGCCACACATTCCTTGTCTCCCACGTAATCCCGATTGACATAAACCTGATAGAACTCATTGCCTTCCTTTACACGGTTTCTGTCGCTATCCTGACTGACAATGGGCCAGGGAGGCCAATATCCATTAAAATTGTTTGGATCCCACCACATGATTTTCCCTCCTTTTCCGCTGAATTTGTCACACAGTTAGTATTCATTGGAGGGATGGATTTCATGCTTCCGTCCATTCAATTTCAAAAAATTTTCTGTCCGGTCCTGTTAAACAGATAAAATTCGTTTGTCCAGGATTCCCCGGACCGACTTTCCGGAATCCAGCTGGTTCAAAAGAACACTGGTTTCGGAAGTATGCTTTGAATGCAGGGATGCCATATACTCCATATTTTCCAGGTAGGTACAAAGCAGATTGGCAATCATGGAAAACAATATGGCCTCCTCACCGGTAATCTCAGTCCGGTTCCAGCCGCTCAGGGAAAGTACTCCATTGATGCGGGGGCCCCGGATCAGGGGAACGGCCAGGGAATGTTCCTGAAGAATGTATTCCTTTTCTCCTTCCGTAGAATTCCCTTTTTTATATTCCAGAATCAGCTGATAAATGTTTTCTTTTTCTTCGGAGGAGGGCTTGCCGTAAGTCTCCACATCCCCGTTTCGGATCAGGAAAATACAGGATCGTTCCACCCAGAACAGCTCATTGCATAAAGCAAGCAGCCGGTTCATCACCTCTTCGATATCAGCATCGACGTGGAGTTTTCCGACCATCTCATACAGGGCCGTCAGTTTCCGGTTCATATCCCCCAGATCCGTGTTTCTCTTCTTCAGGATCCTAAGACGGTCCGTCCTGGCAAAATATTGCCTCCACAAAATATAAGGCAGCACATAGAACAATATGGCGCCGATGCCGATCACCGTCAGACTCATGGTTTCATCCATCCTTACTGTATTCACTGCCAGCGAAAAAAATTCGGACGGGATACGGGACATTGCCCCGATACAAAGAATGCAGCCTGCCAGTCCGGATACCATGCCCCGGATCCCGTACAGAACATGAAGGGTAAAAAGCGGCAGAAAAATACAGGGGATAAGCGGGCTGGTGATTCCGCCTGTCAAAAACAACAGTGTCAGGGTAATCAAAAGGTCCGCCCCGCAGAAGAGAAGCCTGGCCGGCCCGATACGGACAATCGGCTGGAACATGCCGAAAACCAGGACCTGATAAACTCCAAAACACAGAAGCAAGTCTTTCCCATTCTGAAAAAACCTGTCTGTTTTCAGAATCAGTAAAACCGAAAAGATCAAAACACAGATACGAAACAGCAATAAAGGCAGGGCGATTCGTTCCGCATCCATATTGCCGTTTCTGGTTGCCTTTCTTCTGTTTCCATGAAACTTTCTCATACGAATTCCTCCATTCGTTTCTTGCATCCGGTTTGTCCCATCCGGATTCTGTCCCCTGTTTTCCATATTTTCGCCTTCCTCCTATGGCAAACCTTTATTTCCCATATTATTACCCATATATTTCTATCTACACCAATAAATATAATACTATTGGTTTCGACAAAGAAATTTCACTGTGTGAAAGTAATCCTGCTGCATAAGGCGGAAAAAAAGTCAGAATTTGTTTTTCTTTTTTATTTGATTTATTGGTATCTTTTGTGTAAAATAAAATTTACGCGCATTTGAAGGGGGTGTATCAAATGGATGCAAAAAAACATCCGGATTACCACCAGGAGCAAAGCAGGCTGATTCATACCATTCAGGATATCAAGCAGACCATTCTTTCCCAGATGGGCAAAAAGATAAAAGTGGATCAAACCATCCAAAAAACAATGATGCACTTTGATTCCGCAGACAGTGAAAATTATATCACAATGATGATCAACACCATGTTTCAGGACCGAATGGGACAACGGCTGAAGAATCTTGCCTCTTCCCGGAAAAAGCCCTATTTTGCCCGTATTGATTTCCGCGAAGACGGTACCGGCCATACGGAAAAAGTCTATATCGGCAAGACTTCCCTGATCCGGGAAAAGGATCAGGAAGTCATTATTGTGGACTGGCGTGCTCCCGTCGCCAATTTATATTATGAAGAAAGGCTGGGAAAAGCGGAATATCATTGTCCGGAAGGAACGATCCGCGGTAATCTCCGCCTGAAACGGCAATTTTCCGTTGAAAATGGGGAACTGCTGGATATTCAGGATATTGACATCACCACAAACGATGCATTTCTGCAGTCCTACCTCGGAGCCAACGCCGACAATCGCCTGAAGGACATTGTCTCCACCATCCAGGCGGAACAAAACCGGGTAATCCGTGCGGATATGTGGAATCCGCTTATCGTACAGGGGGCTGCCGGCAGCGGAAAAACCACCATAGCCCTTCATCGGATTTCCTACCTTATTTATACTTATGAAAAAACCATCCGGCCGGAAAACTTTCTGATCCTTGCACCCAACAAGCTGTTTCTGAACTACATATCGGAAGTCCTGCCGGAGTTGGGAGCGGAACATGTAAAACAAACCACATTCCCGGACCTTGCCCTGGACTGTCTCCATTGCAGATGGAAGATGCAGGATCCCAACAAAAAGCTGGCCTTCCTGACCGATCCCCACGTATCTGCTGCGCAATCCGAGCAAATGATAAAATGTTCTCTTTTTAAGTCTTCCATGGACTGGAAACGCATCCTGGAAGCTTATCTTCATCAGCTTGAGCAAACTTATCTCCCGGAGGGGGATTTCAGGCTGGAATCCGATACGGTCATGACGCGGGAAGAGATCCAGATCCTGTTTCAGGAGGAATATAACGATCTTCCCTTTCAAAAACGCATGGGAAGAATCCGACATACCCTGCAGCACAAAGTAAAAAATGCGGAGAAACAAATGACCGAACGGGTACAGAATATCTGTGATCAAAAGGTTTACGCGCTGAAGCAGTCTCCCATGAAAGAGAGCGAAAGGAGGCTGCGGATCCTTCAGACCATTGAGGAAAAGGATGCGAACCTCGCCCGGATCCGCAGCGCATCCAAATCGGCCGTGAAGTCGTATCTTAAGCAGATCCGGAAAAGAACCCCACTGGAATATTACAGGGACTTCTTTTTAAGCGGCGGCTTTGAACAGCTGTCCGAGCCCTATATCGATCCGGGGCAGATACGATACATCAGGGAAAGAACCCTGGACCATATCCATCAGGGGAATCCGGAAATGGAAGATCTGGCACCCCTGCTCTATCTGAAGCTGGAAACAGATGGCCTGGACCGCAAAACACCCATCGGGCACATTGTCGTGGATGAGGCACAGGATCTCAGTGTCTTTCAGTTATATCTGCTGAAAAGGATGATGCATGGCGGATCCATGACCATATTGGGGGATCTGTGCCAGGGGATTCATTCCTATCGCGGCATAACGGATTGGAATACGGTGATGGAAGAGGTATTCCAAGGCAAATGCCGTTACCTGACCCTGAAAAAGAGCTACCGTACCACCGTGGAAATTATGAATGCCGCCAATGCGGTAGCCCGCAGACTGCCCTGTGATCTGCCGCCTGCCGAACCGGTGATTCGTCACGGACAGCCACCTGAGATCCAACGGGCATGCGATTTTACAGAATTATCGGATAAAATGGCAAAAAATATAAGGGATTGTCAGGAAAACGGCTTGAAAACCATTGCAGTTCTTTGCAAAACGGAAGAGGAATGCAGAGAGCTTGGCAGGCAAATCCGAAAAAAGGTTCCGGATATTCAATTGATAACAGGCAGGGAAAGGGAATACCCCGGAGGAGTGGTCCTGCTTCCCGCCTATCTGGCAAAAGGACTGGAATTTGATGCCGTTCTTCTGTCCAACGCTTCGGAAAATTGTTATCCGGAAGACGAACTGCATACCAAATTACTGTATGTAGCCATGACACGTCCTTTGCACAGATTGTATATCTACTGCATTGACAAATTGACACCGCTTTTGAACGGCTTGCCATGAACCGCGCTCTTTTTTTCCCTATTACAATTGTATAAATTTCCCGCTTTCTGAATTTGTATTTTCTTGTCCTTTTTTATAGAGTATGTTAAACTGATAAAGTATAGGA
>DAINCI010000022.1:0-22067 GCA_036732425.1 Bacillota bacterium | reverse complement strand
AAGCCGGGTCATTGCCCGGCTTTCCCTTATTCATTGAAGTTTGTCGTATAATCCAGGCGCATCAGGATATTCTGTTCGCAGTCGCCGAACTTTTCTCCAAACAGATTGATGCCTCCGATATTTTCTGCATCTTCTGCGATGCCAACCCGGACGGTGATGTAATCGTTGTCCTTCAGGTGCAGCTGGTCAATTGTCACATCGGATACATGGGCTTCATCGATACAGGAACCCTCGGCGTTTACTTTCCAGGTTTTGAGTAAACCGTACTGTGTGCTGGCATCTGGCCACCAGGTGGGATTCAGCCTGCCTCTGCGTCCGCCCAGGTCTCCGGGGCTTTTCCAGGTGCCGACCGCCGTCCCGTTGATCCACAGGGTAATATCCGACGGCCAGTTATTCCGGTAATTGGGCGCTTCCGAGCATATTTCCATGGAGACTTCCATGGACAGCGGATCTGCGTGGAGCAGAATGCTGTTGGGGAACCGGTATTCCACATATCCTTTGCCGAACCACAGGATCTGCGCTTCCGTCCGCAGCGGATTGTAGAATCCTCTCGGACTGTCATCGGTGTCAATAAAGGATTTTTCACTGGCAAGACCACAGGTCGGGGATATTTTGCAGTCCACATAGTTCCCGATGGGCATGTTGATTTCAAAGTGATTGCTCAGATTGTTTTCCGGAGTGGTCAGATTGATATGGACGACATCGATCTTTCGGCTGCAGAGCTTCATGGAACCACGGATGCCTGGCTGCAGTTCGGTGCGGATCAAATCGGCATCCTCCAGCATTTTGACATTCATGGCTGCTGTGGAGACTGGCATATCCAGCCGTTCTGCAATCTCATTGATGTTGTAGCTTCCGCGGTTCAGCAGGCTGATAATTTCAAGTCTGCTTTCCGAAGCCAGTGCCTTTGTTGAGGCATACAGTTTTTGTCTGTCGTGGATCCCCAATATGATTTCCTTGGGCAATTGTCATTCCTCCCGTCATTTATTGAAATTTTTGCTTTTATTATTCATTCTACTCCCTATACGTCCTGAAAGCATGGAAATAGTTTTCTGCCGCTCATTATATACAGAAAATGCAGAATAATTCATGGCAGATGTTTTAGATGGATAATCCATAGATCCATCTATTTTGTTGAAATATACAATTAAAAAGAATTTTAACTATAAGTATTGACATATATGGAAACATAGTCTAAACTAATAACTGGGAAATAAATCTTATTGACCTTATTATATACAATATTTCTGATATAGTCCATACATTTTAATTCAACACCTGGAGAAATGACAGACGGCAGGGGATCCGACTTCCGACAGCTCCAAAATGACTTGACGCAAGGATGACAGACAGATGAGCAGGGATCGGGCACTGTCGGAAAAAAGGAAGACTTGTACATAGGGGGATGGGGCACAATGATGAAAAAAAGGGGAAGCGGCCGCTTTACGGGTTGGTCCGCAAAGCTTACTGCATGGATATTATGTATTGTTTTGCTGTCCGGCATGGCCTCTCCTGGTCTGGCTTCTGCTTCGGATACTGATAAAGCGGAGATACCGGACTTGCGAAAGATCTGCCTTTCCATGGGCGATATTCCGGAGAATGATTATTATCATACGATCAGCAGTCCGGACAATTCCTTCTATCAGGGCGAAGACATCCTCTGTCCGATTCGGGGGATCACCGACGGAGAGCCGGAGGACGGCGGCGTTCGGATGGAACCCGGTGAGACCAGGGATTTTCACATCCAGGCTCCTCAGGAAGGGCTGTATCGGATCGGGTTTCAGTATTGTACGGCGGATGAAGATATCCTGCCGGGCGGAGTTGCCATAAGGGTGAACGGGGAATATCCTTTCCCCGAAATGCAGCGCCTTTCCGTGGACAATACCTGGGCCGAGGGAAGCAAATCCTTCCCTTATGATCGCTATGGGAATGAAGTCATGGCGATGCCGGTGAAACAGCATACGTGGAATCATACTTATCTGTTTGGTGAAGATCATCTTTTCAGTACGCCTCTGGTCACTGCCCTGAAAAAGGGGACCAATACGCTTTCCGTTACCTGCACCGAAGAGGCGCTGCTGATCGGCGATTTCACCCTTTCTGCAGCAAAACAGCCGGAGGAATCCTCCCCGCAGGAGCAGCCGGAAGACCGGCAGGGAAAGGCGGATGGACAGGAGCTGATTTCCATTGAAGCGGAGCACATGACCAGGCGAAACAGCCCCAATATCCGTCCGGACAGCATCTATGACACTTCCCTGACTCCATATCACTCAAAAAAGAAAGTACTGAACGTTGTTGCCGATTCTTCCTTCAGGACAGGCGGAGACCGGGTCGAATATGATTTCCAGGTAAAGAAAAGCGGCTGGTATCGGATTGGCTTTCGTTATCGGCAAAGTGATAAAGCGAATTTTCCCGTGTTCCGGAATATCTGTGTGGATGGAGAAATTCCTTCCGATGCGTTTCGGAATATGCCGTTTCCCTATACAACAAAGTTTGAAAACCGGATTGCTTCCACAGCGGACGGAGAAAAGGCGGCCGTTTTTCTGGAGAAGGGTCCACATACCCTGGCAGTGGAGGTTTCCCTGGATCATGTACGGGATGCGATCCGGATTCTGACAAGGGTAACGGACGAAATGAATCAGCTGGCCCTGGATATTGGCAGGATCACCGGCGGCAATACCGGTCGGTTCCGGGACTTCCGGCTGAAGGATTTCAATTTTGATATCACCGGGAAACTTCAGTACTGGGAGGGAATCCTGGATGATGTATACCGCTGCCTGGCATCCTTCAATCCTGGTGTAAACAATATCGGGGAGCTGGCGCCTCTGAAAATGGCAGCCCGGATCATGACCGATCTGGCAAAGGAACCCGACGAGCTTCCGAAGAAAATGGATGCCTTCAATCAGGGCACCGGTTCCGCCCGGCAGAATCTTACCACGATGATTGAACAATTGAACCAAAGTCCGCTGGGGCTGGATAGGATCTTTATTTTCCAGGATGGCAGGCAGCTCCCGGAGGGAATGGGTTTCTTCCGGGGGACAACGGAAAAGGCCCGGCGTTTCTTCCATTCCTTTGGGGAACAGGAATATACCCCAACCTATCAGGAAGAGTCCGATCATCTGCAGGTCTGGGTCAGCCGGCCAAGACAATATCTTGAGATGATACAGAAGATGGCGGATACCGACTTCAAATCAAAATACGGCATCGATGTGGACCTTTCCATTATGCCGGATCAGACCAAGCTGATTCTTGCCAATGCCTCCGGGAAATCCCCGGATGTGGCGATGGCCATCGGATCCGGCCTGATCTATGATCTGGCGGTCCGCGGTGTTCTGGCGGATATGAGGCAGTTTGACCGCTTCCGGGAAGTGGGGCGCCGGTTCGCACCGGGGATGCTGCTGCCGGGTGTTGCGGATGACGGGTTGTATGGGATTCCGGAAACCTTCAACTTCTGGGTCATGTTTTACCGAAAGGATATATTGGATTCCATGGGCCTCGCGCCTCCGGACACCATGGAGGAAGTCCGGCAGATGCTTCCGCAGCTGCAGCGCAGGGGACTGAATTTCAACAGCCATGTTTCCAATTTTGTCGGGACCAAGCCCTTTGCCGCAACTGTTCCGTTTATCTATCAAAACGGCGGTACACTTTTTGATGAAAAGAAAATGCGCTGCAATCTGGATACGGAGGAAGCGCTTCGGGGCATGACGATGCTCACGGAAAACTATACGATTTATGATATGCCCTATGAAGTGCAGAGCTTTTATCAGAGCTTTCGTGACGGACGGATTCCCATTGGCATTGCGGATTATGGAATGCTGAATCTGCTGACCAATGCAGCGCCTGAAATCGCGGGAATGTGGGAGGTGGCTCCCTATCCCGGAGTCCGGGATGAAACCGGGCAGGTGCAGCGCTGGACGCTGGGCTCTGCGGAAAGTGATGTGATTTTTGAGGACAGCACAAGGAAGGAAGAGGCCTGGAAGTTCCTGGATTGGTGGACGTCCACCGATGTCCAGACGCAGTTTGCCAATACCCTGCAGTCCACGCTGGGCAACGAATATCTGTGGAATTCCTCCAATCTGGAGGCAATGGCCAATACGCCGTGGATCCGGAAGCATAAAGCCATTCTGGAGCAGGTGAAATGGACAAGGGAACCGCCCAGGGTTCCGGGAGGATATATGATAGAAAGGGAACTGAGCAATGTGGTGACGCAGACGGTCATGGAGGGGGAAAATGTTCGCTCTGCCATGGATGAGGCGATAAAGCGCATCAACCGGGAGATTACCAGAAAGATGGAGGAGTTTGGCTATCTGTCGGATGGAGAAGTGATAAAGAAATTTCAGGTGCCGGACATTGATACAGTGAGAAAGTGGGTGGAGTAAATGGAAGATCATCTGGTAATGGGAAGGGAACGAGCGGCAAAGACCAATGTTCCGCCGCGGATCCACAGGCACAGACTGCATCCTGCTCTTGTGTTTCTGCTGCCCTATGTCGTGTTGTTTACCATATTTATTGTCGTACCGGTGACCCTGGCCGTTTTGCTTTCCTTTACAAACTTCAATGCGGTGCAGGTTCCCGATTTTACTTATTTTTTAAACTACATCAATCTGCTGACACAGGATTCCATTTTCATGCAGTATGTTCTGCCCAATACCATCCTGTTTGCTGTCATTGTCGGACCGGTGGGATATGCGCTCTCCTTTTTCCTCGCCTGGTCCCTGAGTCAGATCCAGAAAGTGCCGAGAACCCTCCTGGCGCTGATCATCTACTCACCGTCCATGACCTCCGGTGTAACCATGGCCGTGATCTGGAAGATTTTATTCAGCGGGGACCGGATGGGGTATCTGAACAGCCTGCTTTTGCATCTTGGCTGGATCACCGAACCGGTTCAGTTCCTTCAGTCCCCTGATTTTCTGATGCCCATTATGATTATTGTGGCCCTGTGGGGGAGCATGGGAGTGGGATTTCTCGCAATGCTTGCAGGCCTGCTGAACTATGACACCAGTATTTATGAAGCAGCCAGTATTGATGGTATACGAAATCGAATGCAGGAAGTATTTTATATTACGATTCCCATGATGAAGCCGCAGATGCTTTTTGGTGCGGTTATGGCCGTGGTCAATACGTTCCAGGTCGGGAATATCGGAGTGGCGCTGAGCGGGACAAATCCCACCCCATCCTATGCGGGACAATTGATCGTCAATCATATAGAGGATTATGGATTTATCCGTTATGAGATGGGGTATGCCTCCGCTGTTTCCGTTGTTCTGCTCCTCATCATCTATGGAGCGTCCAAATTTGCCAGAAGAATGTTTCGGGAGGATTGAGTCATGAAGAAAAGGAGGATGCGATCTGTTTTTTGTCCCGTCCTGCTCACTTTGCTGATGCTGCTTTTCCTCTGCCCTGCTGCATCTGCCTCCGATGCGCCGTATACCACCATGACACAGGATTACAGAGGCCGGCTTGTCAGCAGTCAGGACGGATACCTGCCGCAAAACGCCATTACAAAACTGGGAGGCAAGGAGCTCAGGGAGCCGGGCGACATCTTTATTGACGGAAAGAATGTGCTCTACATTGCCGATACGGGGAATGGCAGGGTGGTCCGGTGCACACTGGAAGGGGAATTCCTTGGCTCCATCGGCGAAGGGGTGCTGAAGGGTCCCGCCGGCATCTTTGTGGACGAAAAGGGTAATCTCTATGCAGCGGACCCCAAACAGGAGAAGATCATTGTTTTTTCATCCGACGGAAAGCAGATCGGGGAATACGGCAAGCCGGAAGGCCCTCTGTATGGAAAGAAAAACAAGTTTGTCCCAAAAAAGCTGGTGGTGGATGCTGCCGGAAGCCTTTATGTCATTGCAGAGGGCAACACCAACGGAATCGCCCAGATCGGGCAGCAGAAGGACTTTCTCGGATACTTCGGGGCCAACAGCACACCGCTCCTTATCCGGGACGCCTTTCGCAGATTGGTTTCCACGAAGGAACAGAAGCAGCAGCTGAAGCGGAATGTGCCTCCTTCTCCCGTCAATCTTGCCATAGATGACAGGGGCCTGATCTATACCGTGACCCAGGGATCGGAAGCAAACGGAGTGAAGAAGTTCAACATGGCCGGTAACAATATGCTGGACAATGTGCTTTCCGATGAAAACATCGCAGATGTGGCAGTCGGTCCGATAGAAAATATATTTGTCGTGTCGGCCACCGGATATCTCTATGAATATTCCAGGGAAGGGGACTTACTTTTTCTGTTCGGCGGCAGCGATGACGGAAAGAACCGCAGCGGTCTGTTCGTCAATGCGGCTGCCATTGATGTGGATGCATCCGGACATTTGTATGTTCTGGATCAGGAAGCCGGCAAAATACAGGTTTTTGAGCAGACCGAGTATGCGGATACTGTTCACCATGCCTTGCGTCTCTACCAGGAAGGACATTATGTTGAAAGCAAGGAGCCGTGGGAGGAAGTGCTCCGGCAGAACAGCTTCTTTGACTATGCCTACAGGGGTTTGGGGCAGGCCTATTACAAGCTGGAGGATTACGACCGATCCCTGGCGGCATTTCGGCTGGCAGGGGATAAGGACGGCTACTCCGATTCCTTCTGGGAAGTAAGAAATGTTTTTCTGAAAAATCATCTCTTCCTGATACTTGTCGTCTTTCTCGTGCTGTACATTGTCCGGAAGATTCTTCAAAAACTGGATCGGAAATTTGGCATACTCCGGCCGGTCCGGGGGTTCCTGTCCTCAGCCGGGGAGGTACGGCTGGTGCGGGAGCTGCGGTTCGTGGCGTATGTGCCGAAAAACCCGGCGGATGCCTATTATGGGATCCAAAGAGAGGGCAAGGTCTCCGTTTTTTCTTCCACTTTGCTGTATCTGGCTTTCTTTGTCCTGTATGTGGTGGATAAATACTTTTCCGGGTTCCTGTTCAAACGGGTGCAGGAAGGGCGATTTGAGCTGGGGATGGATGCGGCTCTGGTGTTCGGCATATTCTTCCTGTTTATCCTGTGCAACTATCTGGTTTCCTCCATCCGGGACGGAGAAGGAAAGCTGAAGGATGTTTACTGCTCTCTGGCTTATGCGGCCATGCCCTATCTGGTTCTGAAGCCTGTCATCCTTCTTCTGAGCCATGTACTGACGCAGAATGAAGCCTTTCTGATCGGGCTGCTGAATTTTATTGTTGTCCTTGCGATGGCGATTCTGATCGTTGTCATGGTTCGGGAGATTCAGGACTATTCCTATCGGGAAACGTTTCAGAATATCGGCCTGACGCTGTTTGCCATGTTTCTTTTCATTGTTGCCGGCGTGATCATCTTTGCCTTGATTCATCAGGTCGTTGACTTTGTTGTGTCCATCTGGAAAGAGGTGAGTTATCGTGTCTCATAGGAAGAGCGCTGCTTTTCTGCGGAATATTGGGATACTGATTTGTGTTGTGGCGGTTTTTGCCGGCCTGACCTATGCAATCAATCGCAGGACGAAGGTTGCCGGGAAAGCCGGAAAAGCCGGGGACTTCTCAAAATTTTCGCCGGGGGCTTCCGATAAATCGGCAGGGGACCAGCCCTTTGTGGCCGCGGAAAATCAGCGAATGAAAATGACTCTGGATCCGGTTTCCCTGGGCGTTACCCTGGAGGACAAATCCACCGGCGAGACCATGTCTTCTGTTTTCGATCCGGGAGAGGATCCGCTGAACGAGTCCTGGAAAGGCTTTCTGGAGTCCGGCGTTGCCATCGAATTTTACAGCGGGACTTCTCCTGCTTTGGAACGGGCGGATATGTTCAACCGGTCGCCGGAAAAGTACATAGAGAAGCGGGAAAACGGATTTCAGGCCACGATTTCCTACAAAAAGCTGAAAATAGCCTTTACCGTTGTGGTGGAGCTGACGGAGGACGGCATGACCGCAAAGGTTCCGGCGGAAAGCATCTATGAAGGGGAGCAGTTCCGTCTGGGTGCAGTTTATCTGTATCCCTTCATGGGAGCTTCCCGTCTGGATGAGGAGAAAGGATACCTGTTTATTCCGGAAGGCTCCGGCGCGCTGGTGGAATTGCAGGATAACAAGGGCCGTTACAATGCTCCCTATGCCAAGAAAATATACGGGGAAAATATCGCCGTGGATGCTGAGGTTTCCCAGAAGATGAACTGGCCCAGCGTGAAACCTCCGGAACAAATCGTCATGCCGGTGTTCGGCATCGCCCACACGGACCGGAACACTGCCCTGCTGGGCATTGCGGAGGACGGGGCATCCGATGCCGAGCTTCTGGCCTGTCCCAACGGCGTCATGACCAATTACAACTGGGTGACAGTGAAGTATCTGTACCGCAAGGAGTTTATTACACAGGTATCCCGCGGCAGCGGCATTCTCGCCGCGCCGAAGGAAGGAAACTTCCGGGATGTGGGGATACGGTTCATTCTGTTGTCCGGGGATCAGGCGGACTATTCCGGAATGGCGGAAGCCTATCGCAGTTATCTGCTGAAGACAGACAGGCTGGAGAAAAAGGATACCGATTTTCGGATCCGTCTGGATTTTCTGGGGGCAGAAAGCAAGAAATGGATCGCATTCAAGGCAAAGGTGCCCATGACCACTGTGGAACAGATGGGAACCATGATGGAAAAGCTGGAGAAAAAAGGTGTGGACCGGATTCTGCCCACCTATATGGGATGGCAGAGCGGCGGCCTTTCGCTGGCTTACGGCAGCAACAGCTATACCGTGGAGAAGGCGGCAGGCGATATGGATCAGCTGAACGGTCTGGCAGCCAGACTGAGAAAGAACGGCTCCGAACTGATGCTGTATCAGGATTTTCTGTTGGCCAATCCGGACCGGAAGTATGACTCCGCAACCGACATCGCAAAGAATCAGGGAAAGACCATCGCAAAAAAGAAGACCAACAAGCCGCTGTATCCGGAGTTCTATTTCCTGACGCCTCCCCGGTCCCTGTCGGACTCGGTGAAATTCCGGGAGACATTTGACGATACCAATCTTCATGGGATTACAGTGGGTTCCAATGCCAATACCCTGTACTCCTATTTTTCCCGGGGGACCATGCATCCCAGGGAAGAAACCAGGAACATGACGGATGCCATGATGAAAGGGTTCCAGGGATATCAGAAAGCGATGATCCGTCCCTTTGATTATTTGTGGAAATATACGGATCATTATTTCAATTTTTCCCTGACGACCTCCAATTACAATTATATCAGCCGGGAGGTTCCATTCCTGCCCATGGTATTGAAAGGAATCCTTCCTTATTATGCGGACTATGCCAATTTTGAGCCGAATCAAACGAACTTTCTGCTGAAGATGGTGGAGTATGGGGCTTATCCGTCCTTTCTTCTGACCTGGGAGGATTCATCGGAACTGAAGGATACAAATTCATCGGATTTCTTTGCCACCAAGTTCACGGATTATGAACCGGAGATCATGGAGTATTACAGATTGTTCCGGGAACTGCATGACCGGACCGGGGGCGCGGGAATCCGAAAACATGAGTTTCTGTCGGAGGATGTGGTGAAGGTTGTCTATGATAACGGGGTGGAGATTGTGGTGAACTATGGCAGACAGGACTTTCCATACAGGGATGCAACGGTGGAGCCGCAGTCCTATCGTTTATTTGAGGTGAGTTGAGATGGTCAGGAAACGAAAGTCCGTACGAAGTGTGACAGCTCGTCAGGAGAAAAAAGGTTATCTGTTTGTACTGCCCTGGACGGTGGGGTTTCTGATCTTCTTTGCCTATCCCATTGTTCAGTCTGTTCTTTACAGCATCAGCAGCGTACGCATTACAGCAAAGGCGAGGATCGTAAAACCGGTGGGCCTGGACAATTTCAGCTATATTTTCACAAAGGATATTTATTTTGTGGAACGCATGAAGGATTTCTTTATCAATACCCTCTTCAGTCTTCCGATCATATTGGTGTTCGCCCTGATGATTGCCATGCTGATCAACCAGAAAATCCGGTTCAAGGGTTTCTTCCGGATGTTGTTTTTTCTTCCCATCATCGTGGTCAGCGGTCCGGTGCTGAACAACCTGATTCAGGAAGGCGCCACCACCGTACCCATGATGGAGCAGTATGGGGTTTACGATATTATCAATGAAATGTTGCCAAACTTTCTGAAAAGTCCGATTACCTATCTGTTCCAACAGCTGATTCTGATTTTGTGGTATTCCGGGGTGCCGATTCTGATCAATCTGGCCGGGCTGCAGAAAATTGACGCGAATCTGTACGAAGCCGCTCTGATCGACGGTGCGTCTGCCTGGGTGGTCTTTTGGAAGATTACCTTGCCGGCTTTGAAAAGCATCCTGCTGGTGGATGCAATTTACATTCTTGTATTTCTGGGGACGTCGGAGATCAATGAGGTAATCGGTCTGATCAAGTCCAATATGCTGAATCCCAATACCGGATTTGGCATTGCCTCTGCCATGGCCTGGATTTATTCCCTGGGGCTGCTGCTCATTATGGGCCTCATTTATTTGATCGCCGGACGGGAAAAGCCCAGTGCGGAAGAGAAGCGTGTCAAAAAGGAACAGAAGATACAGAAAAAGAAAACAGCAAAGCTGGCCAGACAGGGAGGGCGATGAAATCATGCAAAACACGGCGACTCAGGAAAACAGGATCCGGATGGAAAATTATAAAAACAAGGCAAACAAGCTTCTTTTTGGTACGAGAAGCAAAAGTGGGATCCTGTTTTTGACCTTTGTCTACATCATGCTGATTGCGCTGGGCTTTATCTATCTGTATCCCATTCTGCGCATGTTTGTAACGAGCTTTATGTCCCTGGACGATCTGCTGGACGATTCCGTCAAATGGATTCCGACGCATATCTCCCTGGAAAACTACAAACAGGCTCTGGAGGTCATGAAATTCCGGGAAAAGATCGGTACCACCCTGCTGCTTTCCGTTGTTCCTTCCCTTTTCCAGACGATCATCAGCGCCATAACGGGATACGGATTTGCCCGGTATCGCTTTCGCGGGAAATCCTTCCTGATGCTTCTGGTATTGCTGACCTTTGTGATCCCGCCTCATGTCATGATGGTGCCAAGATATCTGATGTATTCGGATTATAAGATGATCGGGACCATGGGGGTACTGGTTTATCCCGCCATGCTGGGCCAGGGGCTGAACAGTGCGATCTTTATCCTGATATTTACCCAGTTCTTCCGGCAGACGCCTGTTTCTCTGGAAGAAGCAGCAAGAGTGGACGGAGCCGGGGATCTCCGGATATTTTTAACCATTGCCGTTCCTCTGGCGGTGCCGGCCTTTATCGTGTCCATTCTGTTTTCCTTCGTCTGGTATTGGAACGAGACCTACTTCAGTTCCCTCTTTTTGGGAAGCGCCAATATCGGCAATCAGAAATCCATTTCCACGATCCTGATGGAGCTCATGCGGTTTGAGGACAGCTATAAAAAGTATATCCAGCAGGTGTCGGGATCCTGGTCTTCCGGAGCATCCGCAGATACCGTGGTAAACGAGGCAATCCGCATGGCGGGAACAATGGTCAGCATTCTGCCGCTTCTCATTGTGTATTTTCTGCTTCAGAGATATTTCGTGGAAAGCATTGAACGTACCGGGATTACCGGTGAATAATCCTTTGGGTCATAACGGCGGATGCCGATGTGATAAATGTGGTAAATAAAGAAGGAGGTAGTGAAATCATGAAGCGTTTTGGGAAAAAGAGCGTTGTTTTGTTGCTGGCAGTGGTTTTGATGCTTTCCGCCCTGACCGCCTGCAAGGGAGGGGACAGGACAGCGGACCAGCCGGAGGGCGGCAAGGAAAGCGGTTCCGCGAATGCGGACGGGGACGGCAAAAACGGCGGAGAGGAGTCCGGTGAGGAAGGCGGACTGGATCCCATGACAAAGGAGGATATCACGTTGTCCTATGCCTGCTGGGGTCAGCAGGAAAAAGGCGAGCCTGAGGTAAAGGACAAACAGCTGCAGGCCTTTATGGACGCCTATCCCAACATCAACGTGGAGTTTGTGGAGATCGAGCAGGACAACTGGAACGAAGCGCTGTACAACAATGCGGCCTCCGGTACGCTGCCGGACGTTTTCTGGGTGTTCAGCGTGACCGACGCGGTAAAGAACCAATGGGCACTGGATGTGACGGATTTGTTCGACGCCGATCCCGATACGCAGGAGATTTATCCGGGAGTACGGGACTTGTCGACCATTGCGGGGCACAGGTTCCATGTTCCCTGTGTCATGTTCCCTCATATGATTTTTCTCAACAAAACCCTGTTTGAGAAGTACAATGAACCCCTGCCGGATTATGACTGGACCGTGGATGACTTTAAGGAAATCGCGGAACGAATGAGCCATCCGGAGGATTATTATTTCGGAACTTCCCAGCCCATCTATTACGATCTGATGGATGCATGGGAGAACGGAAAAACCCGCTACGGCTGGGATGGGGAAAATTACGATATGGGACAGACCTGGGTGAATGCCTGGAACTGGAGGCTGGACTGGATTGACCAGAAGGTCTGCGAATGGATGAGCGAGGAAGAAAAGCAGAATGTTCTGGGCGATCCTGCGGCATGGCCTCCGGGAAAAGGACGGGTAGCCATGCATATTGACTGGCCCTGGACCATTGCCAGATTTGAAGATGAGGTGTCGGAGGAAACAGGAATGGAATTTCTGTACTACCCTCTTCCCCAGGGAACCACCGGGCGCCAGATGGCCCTGATTGACAACAGCGTGATTTCTGCCACAACGGAACATCCCAGGGAAGCATGGGAACTTCAGAAATGGACTTCCTGGGGGAAAGAAGCCTGTGAGAATCGTTTGGCAGGATACAAGGAAGCAGGGGCACCGGTATCCCGTCTGCCTGTTATTACCAACAAGGAGGTCTGGAAACAGATCATTGATACTGCCCCCAATGAGGCGATGAAGGCATATTATGAACATCTGACGGATATTGTGCCTTCTCCATGGCCCATTGCGCCTGGCTGGGGGGACTTTGACGCCTGGATGGGAGATCAGGACATGATCGGCCAGATTGAACGCAGGGAAGTTCGTCCGGAGGATGTTGTGGAGGAACTGAACGACAAATTGAATGAATTCAAGGAGAAGGACGTGGAGCTGATCAAAGAGCTCTATAATATCGAGTAAAGCAACGGATACCAGACAGGCATGCAGGAGGGAGTCTGTATGCCTGCCTTTTAAGGAGGTTGGATGATGAGTGTCCGACAGGCGACCCGGATTGATCCAAAGAGATTTCACAAAAGTCAGCTGAAAATTTACGCCTATTTAATCCCCATTGCCATTTTCATGCTGCTTCCCATTGTATATATCATAAATCATGCCTTTAAACCGATTAATGAGCTGTTTGCCTTTCCACCCCGATTTTTTGCGCATCAGCCCACAATGGATAATTTTCGAAAGCTGTTTCAGACCACCCAGCAATCCGGGATTCCCATAGGGCGGTATCTGTTCAACAGCATTGTGGTTACTGTTGTCGTTGTGTTTTTGACCGTTGTCATCAGTTCCATGGCTGGCTTTGCCCTGTCGAAACTGAAGTTCCGCGGAAAGGACCAGCTGTTTGAGATCAATACCATTGCCCTGATGTTTGTGCCGGTGGCGGTAACCATTCCAAGGTATCTGATCATGGACCGGCTGGGAATCATGGATACCTATCTGGCGCACATTCTTCCGCTGATGGCCATGCCGGTGGGACTGTTCCTTGTGAAGCAGTTTATTGACCAGGTGCCGGATGAGCTGATGGAAGCGGCGGTGGTGGACGGCGCGTCCTATTACCGTATTTACCGGAAGATCGTTCTGCCGATGATCCGCCCTGCCCTTGCCACGATTGCCATCCTGGCGTTCCAGGCGGTATGGAACAATATGGAGACTTCCACTTTGTTTGTCACACAGGAGAGCATGAGGACCCTGGCGTTTTTCATGAACTCCCTGGCTTCCAACACCAATGTTGTTGCCGGTCAGGGCGTAGCAGCCGCCGCTGGTCTGATTATGTTCATTCCAAATGTTGTCCTCTTCGTGATTCTTCAAAGCAATGTCATGAACACAATGGCTTACTCCGGGATGAAGTAACGGCATATGGTTGAAAACCGGACGGGTGGCAGGAAGAAAGCAGGAGAAGGAAAGGTCGGGAGGGAACAAAAATTGCGGTTTTCTGATTTCTGTAAAAAAGCCGGCATCTTGTTTATCGTTCTGTGCATGGCATTTTCTGCCGGATGCAGACCGGGAAAATCCCCGGGTGAAAAAGCCGTTGTGAAAAAAGTCCGGAAGGAGATAGAAACCGATAGGAAGGAGAAGATTCCTTATCAGATGGAGCAGACCGGGTCCGGAAAGGTGGAAACCTATCAGAACCCCATGGAGATCAAAGGCCAGCATGGGAAAAGTCCATTCACCAGGGGTGGGGAATATGGGATCGGCGATCCCTTCGTGATGCGGTATAACGGCCGATACTATCTGTATCCCTCTTCCTGCGAAAACCGGGTCCGGGTATATGAATCCGTGGATCTGGTTCACTGGGAGTACAAGGGGTATGCCACGGAAGGCGAGGATGTCTATTTTGCCTATGCGCCGGAAGTGGTATATTACGACGGATTCTTTTACATGTGTACCTCTCCGGAAGGCAATGGCCATTATATTCTGAAAAGTAAAAGTCCCTTGGGACCGTTTCGGCTGGTGACCGATAATTTCGGGCATTCCATAGACGGTTCCTTTTGGATTACGGACGACGAGGATCTGTTTTTTCTTTACCCGGGAGGAAATCGGATTCATTCAACCCGGCTGGACCCTTCGACCATGCTGCCCTCTCCCCGGAAGATGGATCTGAATGCCGCTCTTCATGGCTGGACGGAAGGTCCCGGGATGTTCCGCCGGGGGGAGTATCATTATCTGACCTACACTGGAAACCACGTACTCAGTACCGGATACCGGGTTGCTTATTCCTGCACCGGGGACGATCCCTTCGGGCAGTATATCATGCCGGAGGACAATATTCTCTTTCTGCGGTCGGAGCAGGAGGATCCGTTCCACGGGCTGGGGCACAGCTCCAATGTGACAGGCCCGGATCTGGACAGCATTTATTCCCCCTATCATAATCTGGTTGCCCTGGACGGCCCTCAGAGAAGATATAACCTGGACCGGCTGATGACCAACGGTGGGCTGGTTTACAGCACGGGAGACACAAGCTTTCCGGTTCCGGTTCCCTCCATGCCGTCCATATACGGCTGGCTGGACGAAGAGGATCCTCATACTGCGGAGTCCTTTACGGTTTCCGGTCAGGGGATTTTGAGCAACGACAGGGTACCCGGCATTTTTACTGCAGAGTATCATTTCCGATTACCAGAGGGAAAATGTCCGGTGGATCTGAAATTCGGAATCGACGGGGACTCCTGGTGGGCGGTCCGGGTGGATACGGAAAACGATACACTTTCTCTTGTCTCGGCAGAGCATGGGGTGGAGAAAAAGGTGGCTTCGGAAAGGATCAAAGTCCACAACTATCAGAGGCTGTGTGCGGTCCGTGTGGAAAATACGCCGGAGGTGACCTATGTATACTGGAACGGCGCCCGGAAGCTGGCGATTCAGAAGGCGGGTATTCCAGGGGGGAAAATCGGGGCCTCCGGAAGCCATGCCGTATTCCGTTATATTGCGGCCAACGGGGAGGCTCTGGGTTCCGGTGATTTTGATGGGGTCAAGAACCTTCCCGGCAAGTTTGCCGCCATGCATTATCTGAAAGGAGAAAACCGGGGTTTTCATATCCGGAAGGCGGCAGAAAAGGAAGACGGGCTGCGTCCCGGGGAAAAGGAAAGCAGTATGGCCCAGCGGAACGGATCCCATTCCCTGATTCTGAACACTCCCGGCGACTGGGCCGGATATTCCGTCAATGTTGCCGAAGACGGTCTTTATGGTGTCACGGCCACTTTGGGTCCGGAAAGCAGCGGTGCGGTGTGTCAATGGATTGTGGATGAGGATCCCGGGCAGGCTTTTTTATTTACGGTCCCGGAGACAGGACTGGAAAAAGAGGACCTGGCAGGGACCCGTCTTGCAAGCCTGGAACTGGAGAGGGGATTTCATACGCTGACGCTTTGCCTTCTGAAAGGGGAGCTGCGGGCAAATATGTTTGAACTCCACAACATGCCATCCCGGGACTGGGATTATGAAAGTCAGTTTTCCATCCGGAAGGACAGGAAGGAATGGCTGTTTCTGGGACCCTGGAAGATGAAGGGCGGAAAGCTGACGATAAAGGGCGGACAGGATGGGATGGCCGTGGCCGGCAAGCCGGGGATGACGGATTATGAAATGAACCTGGATGTGGAGATTCCCCGGGAGGGATCCGGAGAATCCGGGGTCATGTTCCGTGTGACGAATCCATCCCGGATGGATGCACAGGTACGGGAGTCCTTTACCGGGTATGGACTCCGGATCGGAAAGGAAAGCATGACATTCTGCAAATACAATTACGGCAAGGCGGGAACCAGTCGCATTATCCGGCTGGGGAAAGATCATGCGGACCATGTCCGGCTCCGGATTGTCGTTCAAAACAATCGGTTCCGCATTTACCTGGAAGAGGAAAAGAAACCGGCAATGGATTTCCGCGACTCCCGGCCATGGCTGTACGGTCGGGTGGGATTCTACAGTTTTGGAAAGGAACTGACGGTCCATCACCTTTCCGTGAAGCCAATCCCGGAATGAATTTCTGATTTTGAATTCTTTGCCAGAAAGATGGAGATACTACAGTGTGGGAAATTCAAATCGTATTTTTATTTTTGGACAGGGAATATGTGGAGAAAGTTCCATTGAGAGGGGAGGATGATTGTGAAAAGCAGGAAGCAAAGAAGCGGGATGGTCCGGCAGAGGAATCTTTCCACAAGACTTGCACCGGTGGTATTTCTGGGGCCGGCTATCCTTCTGCTGATCCTTATTTCTGTCATACCACTGGTTTACTCGCTGTATCTGAGCACACAAAACTACAATCTTTCCATGCCGAACCGGCCAATGAAGTTTATCGGGCTGGAAAATTACCGCGTTATGCTCCTGAAGCCCGAGTTTCGGGAATCCCTGGGATGGACGCTGATCTTTTCCGCGGTATCGGTGGTTGTTGAAACCGTCCTTGGCCTGGGCATTGCCCTGATGCTGCACAGTGACAGCACAAAAAGATATTCGGCGCCGTTCAAGACCATTATGATTATCCCGATGATGATTGCGCCGGTGGTATCGGCAACCATCTGGAAACTGATGTACTATCCGGTATATGGCGTGTTGAACAACACATTGACCATGCTGGGAATCAATGGTCCGAACTGGCTCGGCGAAACGTTTTATGCGAAGATTGCCATTATCATTGTGGAGATCTGGGGGGCAACGCCCTTTTGCATTCTGGTATATCAGGCGGCGCTGAATACCGTATCCACGGAAATGATCGAAGCAGCCAGGGTGGACGGAGCCTCGGCAGGCCGGGTTTTCTTCAGCATTACCCTGCCGAGCATCCGGAATTTCATTGCATTGGTGGTGTCCATCCGGATTGCGGATTCCCTGCGGATATTTGACATCGTCATGCAGTTGACAAACGGGGCCCCCGGATCCACCACGGAAACCATCGGAACTACGATTTACAAGGCAGCGTTCCGGTATTATCAGGTAGGGCAGGGGTCGGCCGGTGCATTCCTGTTCTTTATCGTCATATCCATCGTATCATTGCTGTCCATGATGCTGATGAGAAAACGGGAAGACTAAGGAGGTGACTCATTTGAAATCAAAAAAACGTTCCGGGCACGCCGGGCGGGTTGGTATGTTTATTGGTCTGCTGGTGGCTGCAGTTTTTTTCCTGTTCCCCATATACTGGGCAATTACCATGTCCTTTAAAAAGAAGGGGGATATCCTTGTGACGATCCCGCAGTTCTTTCCCATTCGGCCAACACTGGAAAACTATGTGGAAATCATGCAGAGATCCAGTTTCCCGACGTTTGCAGGGAACAGCATTATGGTTTCCCTTGTGACCACGTTGATCTGCGTGATCATTGCTGCAATGGCAGGTTATGGACTGACGCGGTTTTCCGTATCGGGACGCAGTCAGATTTCCACCGGGATCTATATCATACGTATGGTGCCCGGGCTGGTTTACACGGTACCGCTGTATATGATCTACCAACAGATTCATCTGATTGACAACCGCTGGGGTTTGATCCTTGCATACTGTACCTTTTCCCTTCCCATGTCCATATGGCTGTTCCTCAGCTTTTATGAGGAGATCCCGAAGGAAATCTATGAATCAGCAAGCATTGACGGATGCTCGGACTACAGAATGTTTATTTCCATTGCCCTGCCGCTGGTTTTGTCCGGCGTTTCCGTTGTTGCGATTCTCTGCTTCATTGGCGCCTGGAATGAGTTCAGCCTTGCGCTGACGCTGACCTTCCGGGACGCTTACAAAACGCTGCCCATCGGCATTAATTCCATGATCCAGAGAGAACGGGATACGCCCTTTGGCTCCATGGCTGCGGTGGGAACCATGGCCATGCTGCCTGCCATTATTCTTTCACTGACCATGCAGAAGTACATTGTGAAGGGATTTACTGCCGGAGCAGTAAAAGGATGACCGCATCCGGAAGGGAAGATCGTCCGGCAGGCAAAGCCGTAAGTTACGATCATTTTATAAAATTTAGTGAGGAAAATTATAACAGGAAAGGTGGATCATTGATGAAAAAATGGAAATCCATTTCAGCCGTTTTGCTGTGCATGCTGCTGCTGTCTGCTACGGCATGCAAGTCCGGAACTTCCAACAAGAAGCCCGGCGGCGCCACGGCAACCCCGGAAGCTTCCGAAGCCCCGGTAAAGGGCTCGGTTTTAAAGAAATATCCGATGCTGAAAAATCTTGATCTGGACGGCACGCTGAAGCCCGGTATGTACAAGGGCAAGAAAATTGTCGTTGCCACCAGCGCAGGGGATTATGAAAAAAGCATGAAGGTGTACAAACAACTGTTTTATGAACTGACCGGCGGCGAGGTGGAAATACAGTCTTTCCCGGATCAGTTGTTTGAAAAGGCGCAGATGGCTCTCAATACCGGCGGCCAGTTTGACGTGATTGTCATGCCCATTGCCTATATTCATTCATTTGCCTATTCCGGTCTGCTTGCTGACTTAACGAAACTGCTGAGCTCCAAGGCCAGCCCGGGGTACGATCCGGACGATTTTCTTCCCGGCCTGTACGATACTTACGCAAACTACAATCATATGATTGTCGCGCTCCCTTTCAAGCCGGATGCGCAGATGCTTTTCTACCGCAAGGATCTTTTTGAGGACGAAACACAGAAAAAGAACTTTCAGGCAAAGAATGGACGGGAACTGACCGTCCCGGAAACACCGGAGGAAATGCTGGACGTCGCTAAATTCTTTACCAAATCTATGAATTCGGATTCCCCGGTTCAGTATGGATACTCCACCATGCTGAACAAACCCAACAGCCGTTTCTCCTGGTTCAACCGGCTTGGTTATTATGGAGGAAGCGAAGTCGGCAAGAACTTTGAGCCGGGTTTTACGAACGGCAGCGGGGTAAAAGCCCTTCAGTTCCAGGTGGATCTGGTGAAATGTGCTCCCAAGGATGCCATGACCTTTGACTGGGATACGTCCAACACCTATTTCGCTCAGGGCAATGCGGCCATGATGGAACAATGGCCGGGGTTGTATCTCACCTGTAATCAGGAGGGCTCTCCCACCAAAGGAAAAGTGGGATATGCGGTCTGCCCGGGCAAGAGCCCGACCCTTGGCGGATGGGCCATGGCAATCACAGGGGACAGCGCGGAAGAGGAAATGGCGTTTAAGTTCTGCGAAATGGTTACCTCGAAGGACGGCGAATATATCAAGATCGGATACACGATGGATCCGTGCCGTACTTCGAATTATGAACGTGACATTGTAAAGGAAACCAGCGATCCGGCCTTCTATAAGGCACTGATGGACAGCCTTTCCGTTGCAAGGCAGCTGGCCGATACGGATATTCCGTTTGTGTCCGCGCAGATTGCGGATATTGAAGAAAACTCGATCCAGTCCGTGCTGACCGGAGACCTTTCCGTGAAGAAAGCCGTCGACCAGATGGACAGGCAGTTCAGGGATGCGGTAAACGATGTCAGCGACCAGCTGAAATCCTCCAAAAAATAATAATCACAAAACTCTGTTGGTGCGGGCCCCTTTGGGGGTCCGTGCCATATAAACTGATAAACTGCGAAAGGACGACGTATATGAAAACGTATCAGAATCCTCTCTCACTGCCCAGGCAGGATCCGGAACAGGGGCTCGGCGATCCATTTGTTTTTCGGTTTAACGGACGGTATTATCTTTGCCCTTCTCCCGGCGGGGAAGAATATGGTGTCCTGTTATGGGAATCCACGGATATGGTGACATGGAGTTTCCTGGGGAATGTGGCCCCAGATGAATTGCTGCACCACACGTACGCACCGGAGATTTTTTATTACAACGGTACGTTTTATCTGGTCGGATCTCCGGACGGGGAGGGGCATTACATGTTTGTTTCCGATTCTCCCAGGGGCCCGTATCAAAAGCTGACGGAGAACCTCGGGCAGACCATTGACGGCTCCATGTTTGCGGACAATGACGGTTCGCTTTATTTCTATCATGCGGAATATCCCTCCATTTACGGGCACCGCATGGATCCGGACGGAACCCTTCACCCCGGGCAGGAGCTGTACGGCACTTCCATGGGACACTGGACGGAAGGCCCCGGGGTTTTTCTGCGCGGAAACAAATACTACATTACCATGACAGGCAATCACCTGCACTCCCGGGCCTATCGTGTGGACTATGCGTACAGCAACGAGGGTCCGCTTGGCCCGTTCCGGATACCGCGGAATAAAACATTGCTGGTCAACTCGGCATATGAATATGGAAGCCTGGGACATTCCTCCACGGTGATCGGTCCGGATCTGGACAGCTACTGGATTTTCTATCACAGCTTCCGGATGGAGCCTAAGGACGCCGGCCATGGAATCCGCCGGCACGGCCGGTTTGTTCACATGGACCGCATGCTGTTCAATGGGGATGAGCTGTATGTCAGCGGGCCCGGTCTTTCGGAAACGCCGGTGCCGCAGCTGCCGGATTTTTACGGCTGGGCAGACGATAAAACGGATTCAACAGGCTCAACGGACGCAGCAGATTCCCGGGATTCCAGGCTGTTCCTGCATAAAGATAACTTTGTGCTCTCCGCACGGGAAATGCCCCCCTGTGGAACGGCGGAAATCACGTTTTCGCCGGGAGAAAACGGCGCCGCTGTCTTTGCCTGTCAGGATTCCTCCAATTATCATGAAGCAAGTCTCTGTGACGGGAAACTCCGCATCTTTTCCGTGAAGGACGGCAGCCGGAGCTGTCTTTTTGCAGCGTCTCTCTTGGAAGGCTTCCGGCAGGATGTGCTGCATACCCTGAGGATGGAGGGAGACAAAGAAAATATTATCTTTTTTGTGGACCGGATGCGCAAGGGATGCATTCCGGCAGTTTCCCTCGCCGGGCGGATCGGAACGAAGGATGCGATGCGCACGTCCTATGTGGCGTTTACCCATCATGTTCATCAATCCAGTGACAGGGAACATTATCAGCATATCCCCGGCTTTCTGGGCTGTATGACGGCACTGCCCGGCAGCGGCGGCGAAGCACTGGACTGTCCGCAGGAGGAAACGCGGCGGATCCTGCATGCCGGAGAGAGCATTCGCTGCCGGATCAACGTTTCCCGGGAAGCACGGTATCATCTGCAGGCCATTCTCCAATCCTTTGGCGAAACCACAGTGGAATGGAGCGTGGAATCGGTGGAAGGAGAAGGGCAAGGAGAGGGGAAAGGGCAAAAGAAGGTACAGGGAAAAGGGCAGAAGGAGTTTTCCGTCCTTCCGGCGCTTCAGCGGGTCGAGCTTGGCACGGCTGCCCTGAAGAAAGGATGTCAGGAATGGAGCCTGACGGTAGCAAGCGGGGCACTGCAGCTGCGCGGATTTGATCTGTTCCCGGTGGAGGAACCCTTAGCTGAGGAATTCAGCGGCCTGAAGCTGTGCAAAAACACAAAGCAAATCGAAGGGGACATCTGCATTGACCGGATGGAAGGGCTGCAGATGGACCGTCCGGGTCACGCCCTGTG
>DAINCI010000021.1:0-22414 GCA_036732425.1 Bacillota bacterium | reverse complement strand
ATATCTCAGTAGCAGTATCAGACATACTTTACGTGTATATAAGTATATACGGGAAAGAGACAATATGAAAGGGAGGAAGTTATTTTGAAATATGATTTGGTGATCCTTGGTGCAACCAGCGCAGCCCTGGGTATTGCCAAAGTGGCAGGGGACAGATATCATACCCTGATTCTGAACCCCACCTCCATGGTAGCCTATGAATTCATCAATGCGTACAAACCGGGTACCGGCTGGGAGAGAGAGCCGGAGTCCTTACCGGCCCGTATGATTCGGGAGGAATTGCTGTCCGAAAACGTTCTTTGCCCCGGAAATAGCGGGAACGCACATATCTATTCGGCCGGGTCTGTGTTCTGTAAGGCATTCCGGGCACTGAAAGCGGATATTTTGCTGGAAACCGGACTGGTAAGCGTGAAGGAAAAGAACGGTGGCTATGAGCTCTCCGTTTACTGTGTCGGAGGATTTCAGACGATACCTACGGATTGCATCATTGATACCACGGAACGGGAAGCCGGGGTCCGGAACAAGTCCCTGAACTGTCTGCTGGTGAACCGGGATCAATCCGAACCGTTTCCTTCCGTTTTCCCGGAGGGTGCGGAGTTTTATCCGGATGGGGACGAGACGGTGAACAGTGCAGTGATGCGGTATCCTGTTTCCATCGATACCACCCTGTATCAGGCCAGACATCAGCTTATCGAGTATTGGGCGCAGCGTCCGGAAGGTGCGAAAAACTGGAAGATTGCGGCCATTGGTCTGTGCTTTGATGTAACTCCATCCACCGGATATCGAAAGATCAGTAAAACACATTTCTTGCTTCCATCTGCCTGGCAGGACAATTCCCTATCCGCCATAGACGCCGGTGTTGCTTTGGGAAGGAGTGTGGAAATATGATTTTCAGGAGAATTGTGGACGGCATCCCGCAGGAGACTGCGGCGGATGACATCGTATTTGACAGACATTATGATGTGATCGTAGCGGGAACAGGCACTGCCGGGTCCCTTGCTGTTCTGGCAGCTGCCATGCAGGGAGCATCCGTTCTGGGCATTGATCGGTTTTCCGGTGCCGGTGGAATGAGTACGTTTGGTTATGTGGATGGTTATTATTATGGTGCCAATGGGGGCATGTATGAGGAGATTGACCGGGATGGCAAAGCCCTGCAGGATGAGATGTTCCTCGGGAAAGTGGAAGCAAAACAATACCTGCTGGAAAAAAAGGCGACAGATCAGGGAGCGGAGCTTTTATTTGAAACCATTGTAACAGGGGTTTATCTGAACGGAAAAACCGTCCGGGGAGTTTCCGTACTGACGGAAGACGGAGTACAAAATCTGGCCTGTGAGATGCTGATCGACGCCACTGCGGAGGCAGAGGTATGCGTCATGGCTGGTTGTGCGGCAGACTGCGGCAGGCAATCCGACGGGAAAACCAGGCCATATACCAGTGTGAAAGTCTGGGTGACAGAGGCAGGAAATATCGCCAGAACCAATCACGACAGTGGCTATATCAATCAATACGATCCAAAAGAGCTTTCCAACGCCATTCTGGCTGCCCATGAAAGTCAGCTGCTGGGAGAATTCCGCAATAAAAAGGGAAGGGTACTCTTTTTGGCTCCCTTTATCGGGATCCGGGAAGGCAGACGCATTCTGGCGGAGGAAACTGTCACCATGCAGAAAATTCTGGACAGGGACCTGACTAAAATCCCGCTGTTCTATGCTTATTCTGATTTTGACAAACATGGAAAGGACAATGCTCTGGAAACGGAGCTTCTGCAGGACTGGTATGTGGCAAGCAACCTAAGCACAGTCTGTTTGTCGGTGCCCATTTCCATAAAATCGCTGATTCCAAAAGGATACCGGTCTCTTCTGACTGCCGGGAGGCATATTGGAGTGGATCATGATACGGCAAGTCTTGTTCGCATGAAAAAGGATATGTTCAAATGCGGGGAAAGTGCAGGCGTCTGTGCTGCTTTGGCAGTAAAGAAAGGCGTCCAGCCCATGGATCTTCCTTATGAAGAAGTCCGGGGAATATTGCAGGAAACCGGATGTCTGCAGGAAGAAAATAATGTGGGAATCATGTTTGATGACCGGTACCGGAGAATGCAGATTCACTGGCTGACGGATAAGAAGGAGATCCGAATGGAATTGGCCGGAGATATGCCGGGCATTGCCATTTATTCCTGTAAACGTCTGGGAAATCGGATTACGAAAGAGTTGAAGCAGTGGATGGCTGGTGCGGACGGGAACGATTTGCTTCGCGGCAATTGTGCCATAGCCCTTGGGTTGATTGGGGATCAAGCCTGTTTGCCTGTCCTCCGGGATATTGTTCGAAATCGTGACAGCTTTTATTACAAGGATAACCGGAGAACGAACCAGTTGAGAACGGTTATCGCCATCTATCTGGCTGGTAAACTGGGGGATATGGAATTGGTTCCAATGCTGAAGGAAATCCTTTTGGGCGAACAGGAATATGAAAAAGGATTATATCACGAAATAACAAAGACCAGCTACCACTTCAACCCGAACAGGAATTTCAATGAGATATATTTTCAGGTGGTTTCCTATGCGGCGGTTTCCCTGATCCGGATTATGGAAAAGCATCCGGAAAATCCGAAGTTCCGGAAGGAAGGCCGGAAAATACTGAAGGAAGCCTTTGGGGATGATTCTCATATTCGGAAGACGACTTCCATGCCGGAAGGAACCTTTGAATATGCATCCATGGAAAATATCAGGGATTATGTGAATCATTACTGCCATTAAAAGTCGTAAGAGCTATAAAAGCTGTGAAAGCTGTGAAAGCTTTGCCATGCCTGTTTAATATTGCTTTACAACAGACTTCAATGCAAAAGGATGGAGTGTCTGGAAAAGCGTGATTCCTGTTCAGGAGTCATGCTTTTTCTTTATACGCAGGCGACCTTGTGGGGATAATGAGGCTATGCAACCAAAAGAAACAAGATATGTTTCCAATGGTTGGTTTCATCTTCCTGAATATAGGTATATTATTTAGTCAGTGAGGTATGAAAAATATGAATAATTCGAAAAACAATATTGCTGCCAATCTGCGGTATCTGCGATCCTGCCACTCTCTGTCACTGGAGAAAGTTTCGGAGCAAATTGGTGTTACCCGGCAGGCTGTGGCAAAGTGGGAAAGTGGAATCTCCCTGCCTGACATTCTCAACTGTGAAGCGCTGGCTGATTTATATGATGTATCCCTGAATGATCTGGTACGATTTGATCCGGAACAGGAGGGCGTTCCCATCGGGCCGAAAAACAAACATATTTTCGGCACGGTAACCATAGGGGAAAGGGGACAAATCGTACTGCCCAAAAAGGCCAGGGATACGTTAAAACTGAAACCCGGCGATACCCTGGTGGTTTTGGGGGACAGTGATCCAAAATCAGCTGGAATTGCATTGGTAAGCAGTGATACTTTTCTGCGGATAACCGGTAAATCCATCAATATCTTTTTTAAAAGCAAGGAGGATGGTACATGAATATGTTGTCTGTACAAGGGCTGTCAAAACATTATCCTGGTTTTGCTTTACGCAATATTACGTTTTCTTTGCCACAGGGTAAAATCATGGGATTAATCGGGAAAAATGGTGCGGGAAAAACCACAACGCTGAAATCCATGTTAAATCTGGTGCGTCCGGACAGCGGGGAGATTGAGATGTTCCGCTGTGATTTCATGGAAAACGAGGAAAGCTGTAAGCAAAACATCGGAGTTGTTTTCGGAGAGATTGATTTCTATAAGCATAAGAAGCTGGATGCCATTACAGCGGTGACAAAGCGTTTTTATCGAAATTGGGACGAGAAAGCCTATCAAAAATATCTCAGGGAATTTGCACTCGATCCGCAGAAACGGGTGAAGGAACTTTCGTCCGGTATGAAAGTTAAATATATGCTGGCCCTTGCATTATCCCATAATGCCAGGCTGTTGATCCTGGACGAACCCACAAGTGGCCTGGATCCGGTATCCCGGGACGATTTACTGGGATTGTTCCGGCAGCTGGTGAAAGATGGGGAAAGAAGCATTCTTTTTTCCACTCAGATTACATCCGATCTGGAAAAATGTGCTGATGAAATCACCTATATCAAGGATGGAAAACTGCTGAAAAGCGGTGCCAAACTGGTTTTTCTCAAGTCTTTTCAAACTCTGAAGAACCCTGGCGAAAAGGGAGAATTGTCTTTGGAAGAGATAATGATACGCACAGAAAGGAGACATTATGATATTTAATCTTCTTTACAAGGAACTGCGACTGGCTGCTCACCCGAATCTTTATTTCTTTACATTGCTTGGTGTGCTGGTTATTGTTCCGGCATATCCGTATGGCATGGTGTTCCTGTTTGGATGCCTTGCACTGTATATTACCTTTATGTATGGCCGGGAGACAAACGATATTTACTATACGGCTTTGCTGCCAGTAAAAAAAAGAGATGTAGTGAAAGTCAAATGCCTGCTTGTGACTTTGATTCAGATGGCACAGATTCTTATTTCCCTGCCCTTTGCCATACTGCGCGTTCATGTTTTGCCGGACGGCAATCCGGCCGGGATTGAGGCAAACGTAGCTTATTATGGCTTTGGGTTCATGATATATGCCATTTTCAATGTGATTTTTCTGACGCAATTTTTTAAAACTGCCTACAAAGCGGGTATAGCCTTCCTTTTGGCGATCGTTCCGGCTTCCATAGCTGTGATTCTGATGGAGACGCTGGTTCATTTCCCGGGATTTGAATGGCTTGACAGTGTTGCGCCGGCTGTCCTGTTTCGGCAATTGCCCATACTGATAGTCGGCATAATCGTATATGTTACTGGAATGATGATTGCATACCGGGTTTCTGCAAGGAGTTTTGAGCAAGTTGATTTATAATGCGGAAATCAAAATATTGGTATGACTAAAATTTTCATTTTGCTCATCCTTCCCATATGTATTTTGTCTGCAAGAGCCTGGACATCCTTTTCATTTTTGACAGCCATCTTTTTCGCAACACCGTCAAACGCAGAACAAATGCTATTGTAAGCTGCTGTCCCCGTGGTGCCGGGTCCGCAGACGGATATCCTGACCGGCAAAACGGAATATCATGGTGTTCTGGGTGTCAAACAGCCGGGAGGTTACCCGGTCCGAATAAAAATCCCTCAGGTCCGACAAGGACAGATTGGTGGACAGGAAGGTATGCTGTTTCTGCAGATACCGTTCATTCAGGATATTGAACAGTTCCTCAGCGGTGAAATTATTACGCCGGGTCTCCGTGCCCAGATCATCAATGATCAGAACATCCACGCTGAAGATACGGTCCTTCAGGAGAAGGGCTCCTTCCTCCGAATTTTGCAGGGAACTGCGGAATAAATTCTCAAACAGATTGAAGGAGGTCAGCTTCAGAACGGTATACCCCTTCTCCAATATGGATTTTGCCAGGCAATTCAGCAGGAATGTTTTACCCAGTCCGGTTTTTCCGGTAAACAGGATGTTCTTTTTCGGATTGTCCGGATAGGCAGCCTGATAGTCCCAAAGTACATTTTTCAGGTGCTCCATATATTCCCTTTGGCTCAGGCTGCTTCCCTCCATCGGGGTTTCCGGAAAGACACCGGCATCAAAGGTATCGAAATTTTCCTGCTCGGTTTCGGAGAGTTCGGCAAAGCGATAGGAGCGCTCCGCCAGTCTCTGAATCAGGCAGCTGCACTTTTCCTTTACCAGATCCCCTATATAACCGGTATCCTTACACTTGGGACATCGATAATGGATATCGAGATAATCTCTGGGATATCCGTGTTCTGCAAGAAGTGCGGCTTCCTTTTCCTTTTTATTACAGGCCCATTCCGATTCCATTTCCGGAATGGGTGTTATGCTTTGATCCGAATCGGATTGCCGAACCAGGGATCGGGCTTTTTCCGCCATGGAAGACACAAGAGAACGGCGCAGCCGGGCAAGTTCGGGTATGCTGCGAAGGACTTCCGCTTCCCGTTCTTTCTGCGTCTGCTGCTCTTCCAGCCGATAGGCATCGTATTCTCTCAATATTTCTTTCAGCAAGTCGTCTTTCATATGCTGCTGTCTCCTGGTCTCTTATTTTTCGATATTCTCAAACAGGTTTTCCAGATCTTCTTCTGTATAGTTGTGTTGTGGGAATTTATTGAAATCAAGCTGCTTTTTCAGTCCGTTCCCTTTCTTGCCCGTGTTTTGCTTCATGAGTTCCAGCTCCTTTTTGTGCTGCTCATGATCCTCTTTTCCTGCCCGGACCGTGCGGATGCCTTTTTCATGCCAGCTTTCAAGGATCTTATTCAAAAAGCGGATTTTATCCTTTGCCAGGCTGGAATATTCCGCTGCCAGCAATATGACTTCAAAGGGCATATTCCAGACTTCCGTCCATTGTCGATAAAGCTTTCGTTCGGAACCGGAAATATTTGTCGCGGTTTCCCCTGTACGCTCCAGGATTGCCCGGACTTCGTTGTCCGTTGCCTTTCTCCTGGACAGGAAGTCCTTTACTTCCGGTACCGTGGTCAGACCGTTTTTGGCCCATTGTTTCAACATGCCGTCCAGATACTCAAAGGAATTTGCATTCTTTCGGACGCATTGCCTGCAGGCCTGGAGAATGACGTCGTGGCCCAAATTATAGTCGTGGGTCCAGCTGCGGTACATGGTCAGATGCTCCGGAGTCGGTTTGTTGGTCTTATACCCCAGTTGCTGATACACTTCCTTGAGCCGGGAGGCATCGTTCTCCTGGGTATCCATATGCATTTTGACTTCCTGTGGGGTGGTAACATCCTTTTTGTGCATATTCTCCAGGATCTTGTCCAGATAGCCAAAGTTGGGGGACTGCACCTTGGTGGTTTCCTTGCAGGCCAGCAGAATGGAAGCCAGACTGAACCCCCAGCCGCGCCATTTTTTATACAGCTCCAACTCCGCCTTGGAGGGAGAGCGGCTCATTCCCAGGTATTTCAAAACCGCTACCGAATCCTTGAAACAGGTATCGTTGGATTGAATGTATTCTTCTGCCTTCTGCAATGTATTGATGCCGTCCCTGGCCCAGGTTTCCGCTACCTTGTCCAGGTAATTGATTCGGATTTTCCTGCCCATTCGGGATATGTAAAACTGCACCATCATCAGAACGACCTCCATAGGCAGGTTCAGGATTTCGATCCAGTCATAGATTCTCAGGTATTCCTGCGGTGTCAGCAGACGGTTGCCGAATATCTGCTGCAGGTTCTGATTGAAGTCCTTGTATTTGTACATTGTCTTTTCGGAACTCAGGCCCTGATTGTACAGGACATCCTTGATATTGTAAAATTCAATGCAAAGCTGTCCGTCCTTGTCCTTGCGGTAGGTCAGGATTCCCTGTCGCTCCCAGTATTGAAAGGCATTTTCTATAGTCCCGTTGTCGATTTCCAGGGCACGTGAAAAAGAATCCAGGGAGTTTTCCGTCGTATTGGGGTTATAACACTGCATCAGTCCATACAGATAGACTTTTACAAAGTCTCCGGGTGCCTTCAGCATGAATTCATTGATAAATAGATTTTCCACAGGGGTAATATCAAACATCTGAAAGTTTTCCGAAAATTTACATAACGGCATTGCCACATCATCCTTTGTATAAAAGCCGTAAATAAAAGCAGTACCAAGCTGTATATGGAACTTCAAAACATGGATCGCCTGTTGGACTTGAGTCCAATGGCGAATCCATTTATCATCTTATCACATCAGGAGATAATTTCAATAGGAATGGATGGAGATCCATCTGAAATCTGAATAAAAGGCTTGCCAAAAGAAAATAGTAAGTGTATGATAAAGGTGAGAAGAATTGAAGAGATAACAGAGATGATTAAGGGAGGTTTTGCATATGGCAGCACAGGCCACACAGATCACGAAGAATATGTCAATCGCTGAAGCCCTGAACATAGACCGCAGTACTGCTCCTATATTCATGCAGTTCGGGATGTATTGTCTGGGATGCCCGGCCGCTATGGGTGAGAGCATTGAAGATGCAGCCGCCGTTCATGGCATTGATGTGGATGCATTGATAAAAGCACTGAACGAATTTTTGGCAGACAAATAGTTTTGATCTGCTTTGATTCAAGGCTCTTCCTCTGTCGGGGAAGAGCTTTTTTACGCATTTTTTTCGTTAATATGTGGATAACCCGTCGAAAATGTGGATAACTCTGTGGATAAGTAAGAAGGCAATGGGAAACAAGGCGGATGATCCAGCAGAATCCGCAGGGAAAACTGTGGAAAACAGGAGCTGTGGATTTTGGCGAAAACTATAAAGGAACTGTGGATCACAGATAAGGAGGATCATACGGAACATGACAAAACAGGAATATGATGTGGTAATCATCGGAGCCGGGCCTGCCGGTATCTTTACTGCCCTGGAACTGTCAAAGAGGGACCGGAGCCGAAAGGTTCTTATTGTGGATAAAGGCAGGGAAATCCGCAAAAGGAACTGCCCGGCCAGGAAGACGGGCAAATGCGTCAACTGCCAGCCCTGCGCCATTGTCAGCGGATGGTCCGGGGCGGGAGCCTTCAGTGATGGAAAACTCAGTCTGAGCCCGGAAGTGGGTGGCCGGATCCTGGATTATATGGATCGGAAAGAAGCCGAAGATCTGATTCAGTATGCGGACAGCACTTATCTCCGATTCGGTGCCAGCAGTGTCATTCATGGCCTGAACACAACCCGTGTGGATGAAATCAAATACGAAGCGCAGAAATACAATATCCGTCTGATTCCCTGCGGTGTGCGACATCTTGGAACGGAAAAAGCCTTTGATGTACTGATGGGCATGTATGATTACCTAATCAGCGAAACCCATACGGAATTCCGTGAGCTCACAACGGCTCAGGACATACTGGTGAAAAACGGTAAAGTGGAGGGCGTGGTTCTTCAAAAGAAGGGAGAGACTCCGCAGACCGTCCATTGTGAGCACCTGGTTCTGGCTCCGGGGCGGGACGGAGCAGAGTGGCTGACCGATCAGGCAGGAAAAATCGGAATCCGCACGTTCAATAATGAAGTGGACATCGGTGTCCGCGTGGAAGTCCCCAATGCCATTATGGATCATCTTACAAGGGATTTGTATGAAGCCAAGATGGTCTATTATTCCGATACGTTTGAGAATAAGGTCCGTACCTTCTGCATGAATCCGGGCGGTGTGGTTTCCGAAGAACATTATGACGGAAAAATTGCCGTGGTCAATGGACACAGCTATGCGGATCCAAAGCTGAAAACGGATAATACCAACTTTGCGATCCTTGTTTCCACACGGTTTACCGATCCGTTCCATCAGCCCATTGAATACGGCAAATACATTGCACAGCTGGGAAACATGCTGACCGGCGGAGGAATCATGGTACAGAGACTGGGAGATCTGATGATGGGAAGACGGACCGATGCCAGCCGTCTGCGCAAATCGGTCACAATACCCACTCTCACCAGTGCAGTGCCGGGAGATCTGAGCTATGTGCTTCCCCAGCGTTATCTGACTTCCATTACGGAAACGATGAAGGCCTTTGATAAGCTGGCACCTGGTCTGTACGGAAGGGATACCCTGCTGTATGGGGTGGAAGTCAAGTTTTACAGCAGCAAGGTGGAAGTAAACAATCAATTTGAGACAGAGGTTCAGAATATGTATGCCATCGGGGACGGAGCGGGAGTGACCCGTGGACTGATGCAGGCATCGGTTACCGGAATTGTCGTTGCCCGCAATATGATATAACGACTGTCGACTGTCCGCCCCCCAACGCAACTGGTTCTTTATCAAGGCTCTTTCTTTTTCTTCCTTTTTCTATCATTTGCTTCATGATCGAATGAGACATTACCTATGTATAAATTTTCAAAAGTTATAGTTGTCACAGGAACAAATTTATGGTATTATCAAACCAATTTATAGGAAAAATAGTGCAAGGGAAGCAACAGAACGGGAAGGGAACAGGTGGTGACCGATGAAATACAAAAAAATTACAGCAGTTCTGACCTGTCTTTGTGTCATGGGCGCGTCCGGCTTTCTGGGCTATCAGCTTGCGGACAGCAAAGCACAGGGCGCGGCAGTGAAAATGAAGGACAAACCACGGAACGATGTGAAAGAGTCCACCAGGATAGCTGTCGTGAATCTGGATAAAGGCGTTGCAGAGCAGGACAAGATCATTCATCATGCGGATGCCGTCATTCAGTTTCCCGGCTCCTCTTTTGAGTATGCTTCATTGGACGAAGCAAGAACCGGACTGGAGGATGGGGAATATGGAGCCTATGTGATTATTCCCGCAACATTTTCCGAAAGCGTGGCAAGCATCAACGCGACTCCCCGGTCTGCCCGGCTGGAATATAATCTGAACCGGAAGCTTTCCGGAAAATCACAATACACTTTATTGTATGATGTTCTGCATTTTGGCGATTCCATCAATAATCGTTTGAGTTATATGTATCTCAGCAATATCCTTGAAGAATTTCACCAGGCACAGGACGGGGCGGAGACGGTTCTGGCCAATGATCTGAAGGACAAGGAGGCGATGGACCGGATCCAGCCGCGGGATCTTGTGGAAATGGTGCCGGTGCCGGAGATCAGGCGGGAAGAAAACAGGGTGGAATCCCTGAATGTGGATGGCTACACTGCCAGGAATACGAATCTGACCGATCGTACCGAAGAAGAGTATTTGAGCAGTGTCCGGGATACGCAGAAGCAGCTGGATGAGCTGAAGGGAAAGGGTGGTGCGTTGTCTCTGGTTCTGCATTCCCTGTCCTCGAAGGTTCAGGAAATAGATGTCTCGAAAAACGCAGATGGGAAATCCATTGCCGATCTGGCAGGAAGCCAGCTGGATGAGGTGCTGAACCGGCAGTTGGAAGGACGGGATCGGGACGATCGGAACATATCGGGCCAGGTGGATCGTTTGACATCGGATACCGACCGTATCCTCGTGGATCTGGAGCGATCCCTGAAAAACGGAAATCAATCGATTGCCAGAGAACTGGAAGATATACTGAACCGTTATAAAACGGATATTGGCAGTGACCTTCCGGAGCTTCTTGCTGAGCAGGATGATGCCGGAAATGTTGTCCTTCGGTTTGAGGATGGCGGAAGCGGAAAATCCCCGGTGCTGAGACTCACCCTGGCGGAGGATTCGTCAAGCATCGTGCCAGCCCTCAACAACAGGCGCTTATTGGAAAAAATTCTTCAAAAGTTCCTGGCAGCGAAAGAGGAAACAGAACAGACAGAGGTGGATGCTGCGGGGGCGGAAGAAGGAAATGGCACAGCAGAAACAATGGCAGAGATCGGAAAAACGGTAGCTACGGTATTCAAGGAGTGCAACGCCGATCCTCGTATCAAGGGGCTTCTGAACAACACAGCTTATTCCGATGTGGAAGGATTCCTGCAGGCAGTGGTACATAAAAAGGAATCTCTGGAGCCAGAGAAGAAAATAAAAGTGCAGGGGGATGCCGCCCGGTTCCGTTCCTATTTGAATCAGAAAATACAGCAGCACACCGGAGAATATAAAATTCATGAGTTGGAAGATGTAATTTACGATGCGGACGGAAACATCCAGCGTGACCAAGATGGAGAAGTCCTGCATATTTCCGATCAGCTGGAACAGTCCCGTCAGGCACTGGATGAGATCAACGACAGCGTTCGTTCCTCTGCAAAACTGGATACGGGTGCGATCCGGGATGTATTTGACAAGGGATATGTATCCCCGATTCAGATGAATACCGAAAATGCGAAAAATGTATTCCAGGAGAGATACGAATCCGAGGTCCATGCCATCGGTGAGCACAACAAAGTGCTGGAGTCCTATCATCCCTTGCTGGCCACCGAATTTGTCCGGAGGAATATGGCGGATATGAGGGAGAACAATGGACGCTTGCAGGGGGACGTGCTGGAAAACAACAGGGCATACGCGGACTATGCGAACCGGGTATATACTACGACGACAGAGAATGTAAGCCTTCTTGAGAAAAACCTGCAGGAGGCGAAGCAGGCTTCTGCAAAAGCTGTGGAAGATGGTTTGAGCCAGGCGAAAGGCATAAAGAATGGCACCAGCCTGGAAAATCAGAATATCCTGGCCGCATTTCGTGAAAAGCTTCCCTATACGAGGATGGGAAGCATGGAGTATACACAGGCCTATGAGTTCATTGCCAATCCGGTAATCGTCGAGGACAAATCGGACGATGCGGAAGACAGGGCCAGGCCGGTCGTGCAGCAGACGCAGGCTTCGGCAATCCAGGATACCAAAGCGGCAAAACCGGTTATGGAATATGTTCTTTATGGCATACTGGGGCTTCTGGTGGTATGTGTGATTCTATATGTTGTCGCTCATACAGGAAAACGGCAGCAGGAAAAAAAGCAATAAGCTGTTCGCAGCATTGCAGATAGATATTACATATTGAGGAGGAAAAACAATGGCAGATATCAGCAATATCAAGTTGAATCCGGATCAAATGGCGGAAAAGGCAACCCAATTCGATGCAAGATGCGACGAGTTCAATCAGGTGGTAACGAATATGAGAAACATGGTGACTTCTCTTTGTGATGAGTGGGCCGGCCAGAGCAGCCAGGCGTTTTATGATCAGTTTGAGTCCCTGGAGCCCAGTTTCAACGCCACTTCGGAATTGATTACCACGATTGCGCAGCAGTTACGGGATGTCTCGGCGGCCATGCAGGGAATTGATCAGGAGATCGCCGGGAAAATCGGAAACGCTTAACCGACAGCAACCAGAGGCCATCGGGTATTTCCGATGGCCCAATACCGTTTACGGGACAGACCGGCTGAGCTTTGGGAGGAAAGCAGAAGTTGGCCGGTTCATGGGAAAGGCTTGTTCAGGGAAGCAGGATGTTATTCAGGGGGAAGAGGGATATGAGAATGAAGGAACAGTTCGCCGATGACCGGCCGTCCGCTTCCGGACCGTCGGATGCAGGGAAAATCCGGCTTGATTCTTCGGTGCTGCAGAAACCGGAAGAATCTTATTCCTCTTTAACGGATACCAATCATGTAAATTTGTTTACAGACAAATATGACAAAGAAGTACATAAGGCACAGGTAAACAAAGAGGAAGAAAGCAGCCTGCTCCGGAACGCCCTGTTCCAGGAGGATGAGGATGCAGGCAGCGGGGAATGGGAAACGGTGCAGAGTCAGTTGTTTTTAAGCAATGTGAAACAGGTAAAGCGGGAAGAGCCAGGAAAAACGGATGGCTCCATGGGAATGGCAATTGCTGCAGCAGGCATTGTATTGACCCTCTTCTTCCTGGTTGTATTCACCGTTTTCGATAAAAGAAGAAAAAAGAGGCAGGAAAATGCAGCTCACACTTACGTTTATGAGTGAAAAATATTCGTTTCAGAAAGATATTATGGTAAACTCCCGGCAGAGCATCGGGGAGACCATACAAATTCTTACAGAGGCCGGATATATTACACAGTTGCCGGGAAAAGGGTATCGGGTGCGTTCCCTGAGGACACAGCAGTTTGTTTTGTCGGAAAAGAGTTATGAGCAGTCCGGGATCTATTACGGGGATATTTTGGAATTTTCCTAAATTGTCCCAAGAAGAGGGAAGACAATGGAAAGTCAGACGATACAGGAGACCATAAAGAAATCAAAACTTGCGGCAAAGGACATTTATGATTACAAATGGATCACATATCCGGAAAGTTATCTGCTGCCTGCCGTTCTCCGGGAAGAGAAAGAAGAACTGCATATTGCCTGGCAGACAGAAGGCAGGATTCCGGTGACTGAAATCCGTCAGGAAGACATTTTGTTGCGGCTTTTGGTTATGGATTCCGTCGGCGGTCTTTTCATGGGGCGCAGAAAGTACTCGTTTTCCCTTGCGCCGGAGAATCTTTATTATGATATACACGGGACGGTTCAGGTTAAGAGACGGGATCTCCACACGGAAGAACGTCCGGAGACGGAAAAGGATTTTCTGGAGGAGTATAAGGCACTGATCGGGTTTTCCATGCAGGAGGAACTTGGATATGGGGATTTTCGAAAGGGCGGCCTGCAGCTTTTGGGAAGGGATGGCCTGTGCGGGGCAATTCGGGACAGAGAGTCCATTGCGGAAATCCAGGTATGCATCCGGGAGAAATATCAGAGAATCCGGGAAGAACGCAGAAATCAAAAGATTCTTTTACCGAAAAAGGAATATCTCGCAGTAAAGCGATCCGCCATCATTTTAGGAACGCTGCTGCTGATTCTTTCGGGATTCATGGGATATCACCTTATCGTGGAGGAGCCCTGTCAAAGGGCCGTAATAAAGCTGGGGGATGCCTATGTGCAGTCGGATTATGTTTCCTGTATCGATGCCATGCAGGGGATATCGGTACAGAAAATGAATCTGTATCAGAAATATATGCTGGCAAATGCCTATGTGCGAAGTGAGGATCTGACACGGGAACAGAAAAACAACATCCTGTCATCCATGACGCTGAAAAATTCCCCCTCCCGGCTGGAGTATTGGATTTATCTTGGCAGAAAGGATACGGAGAAGGCGGAGGATATCGCCCTGCGGTTATCGGATGACCAGCTTTTGCTGTATGCTTATATGAAAGAAAAGGGAAATATCGAAAACAATACGGATCTGTCCGGTACGGAGAAGGCAGAACGGTTGAACGAAGTGGAGAAAAAGATGCAGCCTTTGATGGATAAATACAATACTGAGGGAAAATAGATGAAAGAACAGGGAACGACAAAACTTCGTTTGCGCCGGCCCGAAAATTTTACCATTGGGTTTCGGGATGCGGATATCGTGATACCGGAAGCAGGACATGGTTGCCTGGTTGAAGAGGATGCCTTATATGTTAAAAATTATCTGGCATCCCCTGACGTATTTCGGAATGGTGCCCGGATCCGGGAGCCGGCATATACGCTTCAGGCAGGGGATGTCCTTTCCATCGGCGGATACCAGCTGACATTTCTGGAGGAGGAGATTCTGCTGGAGGGAGAAGGTCCAGGGGTGGAAAGCTCCCTTCTGGTTTTGGAGGGAAGGAAAGCTCCCTTTGAAGGTTTCCCGAAGTATAAGCGGTCCCCCAGGCTTGTGAAGCGTGTACCGGAAAAGAAAATATCGATTGAGAGACCAAAGGATCTCATGGACAAGAGAAAAGGCGGATGGTTTCAGCTCATTGTTCCGCCGTTGGTCATGATCGGTATATCGGTGGCGGTCAGCCTGTTGATGAAGCGGGGACTGTTTATTGTGATGGCTGTCGCAGGCACCGGCATGTCCCTGGTCGTTTCCGTTATGCGGTTTGTTAATGATGGAAAGGAAGTCCGGGAAAACAGGGAACTGAGAGAAAAGACATACCGGAAATATCTTTTGAGAAAGCGAAAGGAAATTTACGACGCTTACCAGAAAGAAAAGGAAGCGTATGAATATAATTATCCTTCTTTGCAGGAATTACAGGGTATGCTGAAGCATTACAGTTCCAGAATTTATGAGAGGAGCTGCAATGAGGAGGATTTCCTGAAGGTGACGCTGGGTACCGCAAAGACACAGCCGGAACTTCAGGTTCGGCTTTCCCTGGATGAGATGAAGCTGAAAAAGGACGAGTTGGAAGAGGAAGCCCGGGAAGTGAAAAGCGGGTTTTCCCGGATTGAGAAACCTGTTGTCGTGGATTTAAAGAAAGCGCATCTGGCACTGGTTGGGGAAAAAGAGGTCCTTCATGAGCAGATCAAAGCCCTGATGGTTCAGCTGACCTTTTTTCACAGTTACCACGATCTGGAGATTGTGCTGGTATACGACGAACGCTATCAGCAAGATTTTGAATGGATGAGGTGGTATCCGCATCTCCGGATCCACGCCATTAACTGCGTCGGCATGATTCATTCCGGGCAGAAGCGTGATCAGATCCTGGGCAGTCTTCACCAGATCCTGAAGGAACGCAGCCAAAAGGAAGAAGAGAGCAAAAAGGACAGCATGTTTCTTCCTCACTTTCTTTTTGTGATCGATGAGCCCAAATGGATTATGGATCATTCCATTATGGAATATCTGGATCAGGAAGGATATCGCCTGGGCTTTTCCATTCTGTATACGTCAGGTCAGCGTGCCGATCTGCCTGAGAACATTGGTACGATCGTTATTCTGGAGAATTCAGCGGATGCCTTGCTGCTGACGGAGGAAAAGGAAGAACGCAGGCTTTCTTTCCGGCTTCCGGACACTTCCGGACTGGAATGGGAGTGGATGGCCAGAAATCTTGGCGTGCTGGAGCACATGAAAGGGATCAGTGCACAGATTCCGGAAAGTATTGCTTTTTTTGAAATGTATGGAGTCAGAAAGCCGGCCCAACTGGATCTTGCAGGGAGATGGGCAAAGGGGGATCCCTCCCGTTCCCTCGCCGTACCTTTGGGGGCCAGGGCAAAAGGGGATTATGTATTTCTGAATCTGCATGAGAAAGCACATGGGCCACATGGTCTTATTGCCGGCACCACAGGCTCCGGAAAGTCCGAGCTGCTGCAGTCCTATATCCTGTCGCTGGCGGTGAATTTCAGCCCCCATGAGGTGGCCTTTTTGCTGATTGATTACAAAGGCGGGGGAATGGCGGGACTGTTTCGGAATCTTCCGCATCTGCTTGGCACCATCACGAATCTGGATGGAGCACAGAGCATGCGGGCCATGGCATCCATAAAAAGTGAGCTGTCCCGGCGGCAGAACATCTTCAATCGGTATCATGTGAACCACATCAATAAATACAGCCGGTTATTCCGGGATGGGGAGGCATCCGAGCCGCTGCCGCATTTGTTCCTGATCAGTGACGAATTTGCGGAGCTGAAAAAGGATCAGCCGGAGTTTATGTCCGAACTGGTTTCGGCAGCCCGCATCGGACGCAGTCTGGGAGTGCATCTGATTCTTGCGACGCAGAAGCCTACAGGGGTGGTGGACGATCAGATCTGGTCCAACTCCAGATTCCGGCTGGCTTTGAAGGTCCAGAATGAGGCGGACAGCAAGGAGATTCTGAAAACGCCGGATGCTGCCAATATTACACAGCCGGGCCGTGCCTATCTGCAGGTGGGAAACAACGAAATTTATGAACTCTTTCAGTCTGCCTGGAGCGGCGCTTCCTGCAGCGGGGAAGAGGAAGAGGAACGGGTGGATGACCGCGTCTTCGTCGTCAATGAATTGGGGCAGGGGGAATTGGTCAATCAGGACCTGAACGATTCCGGACATGGCGGGGAGCGAACTACCCAACTGGATGCGGTCGTGCAGCATATTCATGATTATTATGAAACATTGGACCGGGTGGAGGTGAAAAAGCCCTGGCTGCCGCCTCTTTCGGCGCAGATGGTAAGTCCACAGGCTTTGTCGGACGGCACGGGAAAACCACTGTGCCTGAAAATTTCCATGGGACAGATCGATATTCCGGAAAGACAGGAGCAGATCCCCTATGAACTGGACCTGGGAAAGGATGGAAACCTGCTTTATCTGGCTTCTTCCGGTTATGGAAAATCCGTTTTTCTTACCACGGTGGTATGTTCTTTGGCCATGCAGAACAATGTGGAAAATCTGAATTTTTATCTGCTGGATTTTGGAAACAGCAGTCTGATCCGCTTGAATAAGCTGCATCATGTGGCGGATTATATCGCGCTGGATGACTCGGAGCGCCTGCAGAAGCTCATGGGCATTCTGGAACGGGAAGTGCAGGATCGCAAAAAAAAGCTGGCCCGTGCGGCAGTGCAGAATTTTGAGGTATATAATCAGGTGTCTCCGGTCCGGATGAAAGCCATTGTACTGATCCTGGATCATTTTGATGCGGTAAAGGAACTTGGTTATGAAGCAGAGGAATTTTATCAGAAGATATCCAGGGATGGATTTGGGTTGGGTATTTTCATGATTGCCACTGCTACCCGGAGCAACAGCATGAAGTATGCTACCTACAATAATTTTAAAAATAAAGTGGCGGGATATCTGTTTGATGAAACGGATGTTCATCTGATTGCAGGAAGAAGTCCCTATCAGCAATCGGAGATCAGGGGAAGAACGCTCATTAAATACCGAAACCAGGTCAATGTGATGCAGGTCTTTACCATGGTTCCGTTCCGGAATGAAGTGGAGTATAACCGAAGGATCGAGGCTCTGATTCAACAGGTGAACGAGTTGTATCCGAAAAGGAAAGCCCCCAGGATCCCGGTACTCCCGGAGAATCTGTATCATACGGACTTACCTGAATACCGCCTTGCGGAAAAGGATCGTCCAACAGATGGGGAAATCTGTGTGGGACTGGATAAAGTGACGGTCCAATGCCGCGGGTTCCGGACAGAGGACAGTCCGTTCACGATTCTTGGAGAAGCGGCACGCGGGAAAACCAATATGCTGCAGGTGATTCTTTCCCAGATTATTGGCACCGGCAAGGTTGCTCTGGTGGATTCCAGATCCATGGAGCTGTATCGTTACAAGGCAGTGGAGGGAGTATCCTATATAGAAGGAACGGCAGGAATGACTTCCTTTCTTCAGGCACTTCGGCAGGAGGTGGAGGAACGAAACGAGCTGATCCGGGAAGGCCTGAAAGGGAATGCGGCTGGAGATCCCAGGGAAATCTGCAGGAAAAGAGAACCGTTTTATCTGGTGGTGGATGACTGGGACAACTTTGTGGACCGGACAAAGGCACAGGCATTGACTCTGGCGCCTTTGCTGAACGAAGCTGCAGGAGTGGGAGTCAGCGTGATCCTGACTGCCCATTCCGGAAAAATGAAAGGGTTTGATGAGGTGACAAAATTTGCAAAGAACACCACCAAGGGGCTGTTGCTGGGAAACCAGGGGACGACGAATGTGTTCCCGGTGAGTTCTGCAAAGGAACTGCCGAAGTTCAGGGATGGGCTGCTGTTTCATAACGGCGCTTATGTGCGGGTCCGATTGCCGAAGTTTTCACCCCGTACAGATGCGACAGCACAGGAAACGGTATGAGCAAAAAAAGAGAGAAATAAAGGATCCAAAATTAAAGAATGATTTTGCAGGCAGGGAGAAGACGGAGTCGAAGCAGAACGTATGGGAGGGATTTTTCATGGGGAATAAGTTTTACCCGCTGGGGACCATAGTGATCGTAAAAGGCAGTGTGAAAAAGCTCATGCTGATCGGGCGGGGAGTGGTTACCACCATCAAGGGGCAGCAGAAATACTTTGACTATGTCGCCTGTACCTATCCGGAAGGGTTGGTGGGGGAAACCGTATTGTATGTCAACCATGAAGATATAGAAGAGATAATATACAAAGGATTTCAGGATGAAGATGACCAAAGGATGCAGGAAAACCTGAAGGAGCAGATTGCTAAGCTGTTTCCCGGGCAATGATCGGCATTATAAAAAGGGGGCATGGCCATGGCACAGTCCAGTCAGGCAGATGTGGATTCCACCAGAAGTGAAATCAGCAGTACCAATGCGAGAATCACAGAATGTCAGAGCCAAAAAGACATGCTGCAGGTAAAAGTGGACCGCCTGAAAGAAGCCAAAACGCAGCTGGTCCAACAAAAGGATCAGGTGTGGAGCGATAAATACGGTACCAGTTCCGATATTGCCTGTGCGGAAGCATGGAAGGGAACCAAAAAGGATACCTATCAGGCATTGGCAGAGGACAGCCTGATTTCCGGATATGGGACCTATTATGATGAGACAGATCAGGCGCTGGATGAGCTGAATAATGAAATTACCAGGCTGGAAAACGAAATGTATGATCAGGATGGGGTGATTGGCTGGCTCCGAAGCCATTTGAATTCCCTGTTCCATTCCCTGGAGAATCTGTTGAATTAAGGAGGAAGGAAATGTTGATTTCATTGAGCCCGTTGAGTTATTTTCTGAATGTATCGGCTTTGGCCAATGCGGAAGCTGAGCTTCAGCCACAGGCGGAACCGCCGGAGGTGACCGGGAACATGCCGGCTTTGGAGCAGTTCCTGGCATCCTATCGGGACATGGCTGCCATTTTGGACAACTACAGGGGCTTGCTGCAAAAGGATGTTGAAGAATTGAGGAATACCGGGACAGCGATGATATCGGCAGAGAGTTCCCTGCTGAAATAGGAGGCGGCCAATGGGGTATCATGTAAAAATACAGGAATTGATGGACGTGCAGAATCAGGCCCTGGCGAAGATCGGGGAATGGAGCTCCCAGCTGGACGGGATCAGCCATGCCCTGCAGACCATCGCCGACAGCACTGCCATACAGGGAAAAACGGCAGAGAGTATCAAAAGCTATCTTGCGGAAGTCCATGTTCCGCTGGTTCTGTCCTTACAGCAAATGTTGAACGAGTACCAGATGAGACTGTCTCTTTACGCAGATGGCTATTATCAGGTGGACGGTTCCTATCAGGCGGAAATCCCGGAAGATACCCTGGAAGAACAGCAGCAGCTTCTCCAGACGGACCGGGACGGGTTTCAGACATTGAACGATGCCATTCATTCGACACTGGATTCCATCAATGATATTGTAAGCATCCGCCGTCCGTCCGGCACGACAGTCCGTCAGGCCTATCTCGATTTGAAGAATCAGGCAAAAGAATTGGACGAAACAGTGGGAGAATATGAGGAAACCCATCAATCGGATACAGAAACCGTGGCGGATATCATGGATTCTGTCAGGGAGATTGTTTCCGCAGGCAGTGGGGATCCTGAAATATCCGTGCTGACCTATCAAAGCGGATCCATAGGGGGGCTGCCTGCTTTTCAGCAGCTGGCTACAAGTCTGTCCGCCAGCTCGGACTTTGTTGCCGGTAACCTGGATCAATATGAAGCTGCAATAGAGCATTTTGGGGATCGGATGGAGGACAAGGCGGCAGATGACCGAAAAGAGGATGCTTTTCTTCAGATTCTGGGCGGAGCTGCTTCGGTTCTTGCCGGAGCTGTTTTGATTGTTGCAACGGCAGGAATGGCGACTCCCATTGTGGTTGGTGCCTTTGCAGTGGGAGGCACATCCATGCTGTATGGGTTGTCCAATACCTATGAAGGAATAGATAACGCCAGGCTGGGCTTTGCTGGAGACGGATATACTGTGGCATCGAATCCGATCCGCGATGACTTTTTTTCCGGAAACCCCGATCTGTACTATGCCATAGGGAATACCAGCACAATGATTTCGGCTGTGGCCGTTCCGGTTGGAGGTGCGGCAGGTGCAGCCGTACAGGCTGGAACATCACCAATCCGCGCGATGTCTGTGGAGGGTGGAAAATTGATTCTGTCCGGTGCGGCAGGACAGGGCACATCCGAGTTGATTTCTCACAACGGAGGGAGTAGAATAGAAGCAACTCTGGCGGGCCTCGGCGTGGGGATCGCCGGATATGGCGGCCTGACAAAGGTGGATTCTGCAGTCAATTTAAGCGGACTGCATCCCGGCCCTGTGATTGCGTCCACCGGGAAGGATCATACGGCCACTGCTCCGGATGCCGGCACCGGCACTGCGGAGGATGTTGTGGAAGTGACCCTGTCCAGGAGCAAATACCCGGAAAGTGTACAGCATATAGAAGATGCCATACGGGATGGGCAGCCGGATACCCTGACCATTGCACGGGGCGGAGCAAAGAACAATCGAAAAGCGTCCCTGAAGGGCATCGATAAGGTTCCCGGTTCTGATCTGGATGAATATCCGCCGGCCATGTTTGCGGAAGGGGGCAGCGGAGCAAGTGTCCGTCCAATTCCTCCTTCGGATAACCGGGGATCCGGTTCCACCATGGGGCATCAGCTTCGGGACTATCCGGATGGAACAAAAGTAAAAATAATAGTTAAGGAAGGGAATGGATAAAGATATGGGAATAGAATGGGAAGAAATCCACAGAATGTTTACCGATTCCCCAAACGATATCAGACTGGATCTTGTGAAGGAGGAGAATACACAGATCCGGCAGCAGCTGCATGTCAACGGGCAGTCCGTATTGGGACAGATCCTGTCACATGTATCGGGAGCTTCTATAAATGGATATGTGTGGCTGCTGAGCGGCGCAGACAGTGCGAAGAGCTTCATATTGCCCCTGAATGAAATAGCAAAGGAATTTTATCCGGGTAATAAATTAATTATAGCATATGATATCTGGGGAGGCCTTTTTGCTCTCAGCAATGGGGACTTCGAAGGAGACGTGCGGAATGTCTGGTACTTTGCCCCGGATTTGCTGCAGTGGGAGAATCTTGAATTCAATTATCCGCAGTTTATTGCATGGGTGTGCAGCGGGAACCTTGAAAAATTTTATGAAGGCTTTCTGTGGGACAATATGCAGGTGCTGACGGACAAAATGAAAGCAAACCAGGCGGTTTTGGTCTATCCCTTTCTTTGGGCAAAGGAATGCAACATGGACACGGCCGAAAAGAAGATTGTTCCGCTGCACGAACTGATTGCCCTGAATGCGGACTATGAGAAGAAGTTTAATACACCGACCAAATAAAATTTTTGGTTGACATACGCGGAAGGCTGTTGTATTATATTATTTGTCCGCGAAACATGGGACATATTGCGGGACCCATTAGCTCAGTTGGCAGAGCACTTGACTTTTAATCAA
>DAINCI010000020.1:0-24207 GCA_036732425.1 Bacillota bacterium | reverse complement strand
GATACGGATTCTGAAACGCACAAAATCGTAGCCATGACCTTGCTCATGTCATTTTGCTGCCTGCTGATTGGATTTACGCTTTTCAACGTTTCCTCGCGCAGGATTACAAAGCCGGTATACAGCATCATTGCAACCATGCATGAGGTGGAAAAGGGGGACCTGAACGTCCGCTGCCGGATTTCTCCCTCGGCGAACAAAGAGTTCACCCTTATCTCAGAAGCAATGAATCACATGATTGACAGGCTGAAAAACATGATCAACCGGGAATACAAGGCGGTCATCAGTCAGCGAAATGCGGAACTGCTCGCACTTCAGACACAGATCAATCCTCATTTCCTGTACAATACCCTGAATGGATTTATCACGCTCAACCGGCTGAATGAAAAGAAAAAGCTGGAGGACTCCATCATTCGCCTTACTTCCATGTTCCGATATACCTGCAGCAACTCCGGCAGAACGACCATACACGGGGAGCTGCAGTTTATTGATACCTACCTTGCTCTTCAGCAGCTGCGTTTCGGAGACCGACTGCGCTACCACATCACAGTAAGCAAGGACGCTGATCCGATCGTTATTCCACGGCTGCTGTTACAGCCACTGGTGGAAAACTCCATTATACATGGTATGGAGCCCTCGGACAGGGAATTCCTGCTGGAAGTAAGCGTCGACCGCGTAGACCATCCAATATTCGGCATGCTGACAGTTTTTACGATAGCGGATAATGGCGTCGGATTTGATGCAAAGAATTTGCCGGACACAAAACGTATCGGCATCAAAAACGTGGCGGATCGTCTTGAATTGTTTCAGGACTTCAGCTTCTTTCAAATAAAAAGCGTACCCGGTTCCGGCACCTGGGTTCACATTATTTTGCCCGAACCATCAGCCGGACCGGAACTAGCATCGGGAGGAATGAATTCATGAAAATTCTGCTTTGCGACGATGAACTTATGGTGCGTCTGGGGCTGATCAGCATGCTGGATGAACTCTATCCGGGACAGCATATGTATCGCGAAGCAAAAAACGGTTATGAAATGCTTCATGCCGCTGCGGAATTTTTACCCGATGTTGCCTTTGTTGATATCCGGATGCCGCAGATGGATGGACTGACTGCTTTGGAAGAATGCAAAAAAGTCTCCCCCAACACACAATATCTGATCCTGACCGGCTACCCGAACTTCGAATATGCACGTCAGAGTACCCGTGTCGGGGCACTGGACTATCTGCTGAAACCTGTCAGCCTTGATGAGCTGCGAAAGGCAATGGAAACCGTTTCCAAGCGATTGCAGAATCAACAATCGAAGAACAATCGTATCTTCTCCAACTATATCATTGCATCGTATCACAGAGGGCAGACGGATGGGAAGAACGAGGAACAGAACCTGATTCCGGGGATTCAAAAGCTGTTTATTACATTGATCCTTCCGGAGCATGCCTCCGGCAAAGAGCGCCGAAGGGAATACGAAGAACTTTATGATACGTTTCATGCCAGCTTTCGTGGAAACGATCCAGGCTTTTACTATGCATTGTTTCCCATTTCAAAAGATCAGCTCTGTCTTGTCTCCACGGCGGAACCACCCAATTTATATCCTCTGATACCAAAAAAATATGAATGCGTGACCTGCATCCACGCACGGGATATTGCGATCCGTAACTTTCCTGCTTGTTGTCACAGATTGGATCTGGCAGTAAAAACCCGCATGTTTTGCGGCTGTGGTCAATTCATTCACTGGAACGCAACTCTGGAAGAAAAAATGAAGCAGCTTGTGCCGTTCGCTGTCAACATCCAGGATTTGTGTGATGCCTTTTCTCACTGCAGGGAGCTGAATTACCGTGAAGCTCTTCAGCACATGAATACAGAATCGTATTCTGAGCTCTACCCTCTTGTCGGGCAGAACAGCCTCAGCCGATATCTCAATCTCTATCTGGGCTGCAACATTCACACGGATTGTTTCTCCAACCTGTATACCGACCTGCAGGCCTGCGCAGATCAAATGTATCAAAGCGGAAAGCAAAATATCCATCAAAACGAAATTGAATGGATCAAGTCCTATATCCAGAAGAATTACATGAAAGATATTGATATCGGATCCATCGCCGGCATTTTGGGCATCTCCTCCAATTATCTCAGCCGCATCTTCCATGAACGGATCGGCTGCAAGTTCATGGACTATCTCATACAGGTCCGGGTGACAAATGCCAAACGCCTGTTTTGTCAGGATCCCGGCATCACTGTGAGCAAGGTGGCGAACCTGGTAGGTTATCTCAGTGTGAGACATTTCTCGAAAATCTTTACCCGGCGGGTTGGCTGCACACCTTCGGAATATCAGGCGCGAATTGCAAAAGGCAGCCCGTAAATCAGGAATACGGAAAACGCGGCAATGGAAGACATAACGCACGGAAAATGCAGAAACGCTCCAGTATATCCAGTACATACTGAAGCGTTTCTGCTTTTCCTTTTATCTTTTGGGGGTTGCAAAAGATAATCTATAAATTCAGGGATACGAGAACCGCGACAATGGAGAACACCAGGGAAAAAATTATAAGAATCCTGCTGCATGTGTTCACCTTTTTGCCGTATGGGCATTTCTCCTCCCGATCCCGCAATTCGGCCAGGACAGAAGAAAGATAGGGAAAATTGACACAATCCTTCTCCTTATCGGCCTGCAGTGCAAAGAAATGAACCCTGCTGCCGTCCGAATCGGTATAGCCATATTTGTCTTCCATATGGTAATACAGGATACCAAAAATCACTTCTCTGTCCACGTTCAGCTCATCTGCAATACGCTGAATATCAGTAGGCACATAAATCCTTGTATGTTGTACCGGGTCTCCTTTTGTATACTTCATAAAATCATCATAATAAGAACGATAGATTGACTCCAATATTTCCTTATCGGTAGGAATATAAATTTTCTCCGCTTTCCCGTTTCGTCTCTTCATGTTCGTCCCTTTCCCAACTTAGTGGCTTCCATCAAAGATCATCATTGCCCATATTATATCTATCGGTTATCCATTCGTTAAGTTTAGTGCATCGGCCAATTTTTCTCTGCTTTCATCCAAGGTTGCCGTTATTCAAGGTACGACATTCCTTACATTCTATATCTAACCTTTTCGGTTTCACTAAAACAACGATCTGCTCCCGGGCAAACTTTTTCCAGCCTGCTGCATCCATTCCTGCGCATCAGCAGACGTTGCATCTTGACAGGCAATAAGCCCTCTGATAATCTATGAATTGTAATTTGTATTTTATCAACCGATTTTCTTAACTCATAATAATGAGGTGGCTGCACAGAAATTCAAAAGTACGGTTCCGGACCAATCATCAAAATCAATCCATTATAATATCCAAAAAGGAGAAGTGCTATCATGCAGAAAACTACATACGGAAAAATGAAAGTCAAAATCTTTGAAACAAGGGAACAAATGGGAGAATTTGCAGCTCACGAAGCGGCGGAACAAATCCGCACGCTGCTGCGACAAAAAAGCGAGATTCATTGTGTATTTGCAGCTGCCCCGTCCCAGAATGAGTTCCTTGCCGCTCTGGTCCGGGAAGACATTCCGTGGGAAAAAATTCATGCTTATCACATGGATGAATATGTGGGACTGGAAGTGGGACATCCCCAATCTTTCAATGAGTTCCTGAGCAAAGCAATCTTCCGCCGCGTTCCGTTTGCATCGGTTCATCTGATTGACGGTCATGCTGATCCCAGGCAGGAATGTGAGCACTACGCCGCCCTGCTGAAAGCCGCACCGCCGGATATTATTTTCATGGGCATCGGGGAAAACGGCCATATCGCCTTTAACGATCCCAGTGTCGCCGACTTTCACGATCCCAGGATCATAAAAGTGGTAACCCTGGACGAAACCTGCCGGCTGCAGCAGGTACATGACAAATGCTTCCCCACGCTGGAGGATGTGCCGAAGCAGGCTTTCACCCTGACCATACCCACCCTGGTCCACGCTCCTTATCAGTTCTGTATCGTTCCCGGAAAGCTGAAAGCCAAAGCAGTGGCAGCAGCGCTGACCGGAGAAATCAGCGAGAGCTGCCCCGCAAGTATTCTGAGACAGCAAAAGGGCTGCCGGATGTATCTTGACAAAGACAGCGCATCCGAATTGAGCCGGAGGCCTTCCCTTTGACCCTGAACTTTATTGAGCAGCATACTTCGTAAGTATATCATTGAAAAAGTAATATTGGATAAAAAAAGCAGTCATACAACAAAAGCAGGAATTGAGACATTCAAAGGAGGATTTCATCATTATGCAGGAAGGCAAGGTTATGGATCAATACCTGACGGAGGTATTCGGTATCATCCAGAAAATTCATGACGGGGAAAAGGGCCATATTCTCGCTGCGGCCCACGTTATGGCGGAACAGATCAAGAAAGACAGACTGATCTATATTTTCGGACCGGGCGGGCATTCCAACCTGGCTGCCATGGAAATTTTCTTCCGTGCCGGCGGTCTGATGCACGTCAGTGCAATGCTGAATCAGGAAACCATGCTCAGCGCAGGGGCGCTGAAATCCATGCAGACCGAGCGGCTGCCCGGTTATGGACGTATCGTAGTAAACGATTACCGTATCGGCGAAGGGGATCTGCTGATCGTTGTCAACGCATACGGCATCAACTCCGCCACCATCGATGCCGCCCTGCAGGCAAAGGAAAATGGGGCAACGGTAATCGGCGTCAGCTCCCATGAACACGCCAACAACTGTCCGAAAGATCATGTGGCAAGGCATCCATCCAAAAAGAATCTCCACGAAATCGTGGACTATACCGTGGACTGCAAGGTAAAGGTGGGAGACGCCGTCCTCGAGCTGCCGGGCTTTGAACAGAAGATCGGGGCACTGAGCACTTTTGCCAATGCCTATGTGCTCAACAGTATGGTGATCGAAACCATCAATATCCTGAACAATGAAGGAATCAAGCCTCCTGTCTGGATGAGCGGCAACGCACCCGGCGGGGATGAGTGGAACAACCGCTTTATGGAACGCTTCCGGGACAGGATCAAGTGCCTCTGAAATTCCTGTTTCCAAAGCCTGAGCTCTGATATGCACAGACTTTCAGAGAGAATTGTACCTGAAATCATATAGGGCAGGATATGCCGCAATGGCACCTGAAACAGCCGTCCAGGATGTCATTGCGGTGATTACTGCCTGATAAATACTGTTTGATAATTTGACAAGATGTTGTCTTCCGGCGTATCGGCCCTGTCGCCTTCCCTTTATGAGATTATGAATTATGAGATAATTTGCCTTTTGGATCGGCTATTTGGCATACCGGCCTTTTGTCAGCTGCGTTCCGATTTTTTTCACATTGGTCTGGTAGACGGCATCTGCTTTTTCTTCCACGGCTGCAATACCGTTATCCTCGGCAAATTTCAGGATATTATCTCCGCTTTTTCTGCGGAATCCGCCATCATCGCTTTTGGCAGCTGCTCATCGATATAATCCTCCGCCAGGGTTTTGTTGATCCCTTCCGGGTCCGTAGGTTTGATGCCATCGGTTACTCCGACAAATTCATCCGTACTCCATTTGGTCGGCGTCTGCAGATTGGCCTGGTTGCTGACAACCCAGCTTTGCTTGTCCGGAGGCATCTTCTCATTCATAGCAAATTTCAGCTTGTCAATGGTGTCGGCAAACCCCGGCTCCATCCAGAACCACAAACCCAGCGCATTGACTTCATCCGGCGTCAGCTCATTCTCCGATTTTTTCAGGACGGGCAGACCGTCTTCGTCCAGTTCATCCCACAAATGCCCCTGGGGGCCATACATTAACAGCTGTGCCGCTTCCGGCGTGTAAAAAAACGATCGGAAGTCAAATATCCTCTGCGGCTTTTCCGCTTTTGTGGTAATAACGATTCCGCTTGAGCCGATCGTATTGCTCCATTCCCCATAAAGATCGTCAGGCGATAATCCCTTTGCCGGCGGAAACAGATTGGGCACAACCATTTCGTAGGAGTCCCCCGGATGACTTTCCATATAGATTTTTCGGAATTTATTCTCATCATCCATGGATTGATCATAGAAGGACAGTCCATTCCGTCCGGCTGCCATTTTTTCCAGAACCTGATCGCTGCTGTCGGTAAACTGGGTTTCGGAAATCAGGCCCTCTCTCCACCATTTGTTGATTTCCATGACAACTTCCCGAAACAGGGGATCCCGGAAGACCAGCTGATATTTGCCGTCCAGCACCGTGTACCAACCGGTCCGCACGCCGCCATAGGACCGGTAAAAGGCATTGAGCAATACTCCGCCGTTTCCGCCTGCTGAAAACTGTACCGGGGTCACGCTCAGGCCATCCTCCGTCTCCGGTACTTCGTCCCTCACCCTGCAGGCATAATGGTACAGATCATCAAAAGTTTCCAGTTTGGGACTGCCCAGTTTTTTATAGATGCTGTCCACATACATCCACGCCATGTTTCCTCCGGTGTGGTAGGAATCAACCCATTGGGGAATGATATAGAGCCTGCCGTCCACCTTCAGCATTTCACGGGTGGATTCCAGGAGATTCTGCTCCATCGTCGGATTTTCTTCCATATAGGGTTCCAAAGGCTGCAGCAGACCCAGCTCAATCATCCTCAGGTAGTCCGGATTCCGATCCAGGAAAATGGAATCCGGCAAATCCCCGGAAGCGATCATGGTATTCAGTTTTGCCTGCGGATCGGTATCCGGTTTGGAGAATTCAATATCGATCTGAAACTTATCCTTCAGATATTTGGATACTTCATCCTTCCCCCATTCCTTCAGATTCCAGCCCTCATAATTGTAATATTGGGTAAAGGTATAGGGCGTAAGATCTTCTTCCTCTGTTTTATCCTTTGCTTTCGGATTCGTGGAGTCGGAAGCTTTTGTTTTGTCAGTGCTTTTCGGGGATTTTTTATCGGACCCGTTTTTTCCGCAGGCGACCAACAGCAGAACGGCAGCCAGAACAATGGCGATCAGGCAAACCAATCGGCTCTTCTTCATTTCCTTCACCTCCAGATTTTTATAAGAAATCGCAGTCCTCTCCTTTATGTATATGTGGAAGCTTTCGGGATAAGTATTATAAAATTTATGGGAACAAACGGCAATCATCAGATTGCCGCTTATTCCCATATTTTTTTACGATATTGTTTTCGCTTTTATTTCTTACGAAACGCACTGCAGTATGAAGTCCTCATGAATTCATTTGTCAAGGGGAAGGCCGAGCTTTCCAGACAGGAACTGGACGCCGAAAAAATCGGCCGATGCATGGCTTTGGGAGTAAAGGCCGGCAGTCCTGCGGTACAGACATATGCACACATGAAAGCCATCCCACCCGGGCAGAGCTCCTGGGACAGCAGGATAATCTGATCCGGTTGATGCCTTCCTGCAGCCTTTCACTGTCCAGCATTCCGTAGGCGCCTGTCACGATAAAACCGTCTTTATCAATAAACAAGGTGGTGGGGATGGACGATATGCCATATGCATACGCCGCCTCCTGTTCCATGTCAAAATATACGGGAAAGGAAAAGCCTTTCTCCTCTATATATTGTGCTCCCTTTGCCTTGGTCTCATCTCTTCCATCCACCAGATCCACCATAACGAAGGTGACGTCTTCTCCCATCTGTTTATAGGCCTGCTCAAATTCGGGCATTTCCTTTTTGCATGGCGGACACCAGCTTGCCCAAAAATTCAAAACAATGGGCTTGCCAAACAGATCGGACAGCTTTACGGGATTTCCCTCCCTATCCTCCACGGTAAAATCAGGAGCCTGCTTTTCTTCACTTTCTTTCTCCTGCTGCCGGGGCGTCTGGGATGGACGGGATGTCCGGCATTCATACACAAACCTGCAGGCACACAAACATCAGATTGTCATATATCATCCCGAATCAGCGGCATGCTCATACACCTCGGGCCACCCCTGCCCCTGGCCAATTCGGAACCAGGCATCTCCAGCACTTCCACGCCGTAGTCCCGGAGGATCCGATTGGTAATGTAGTTCCGATCATATACAATGACCTTTCCGGGAGAAACGCACAGAGTGTTGGACCCGTCGTTCCACTGTTCCCGTTCCGAGACCACCCGGTCCTGACCGCCGCAGCTTATCATGGTGACCGGACCCTGGCCCATATGGTCTCCCAATATTTCGGAAAGGGTGCCGTCCAGCTCTTTCACAGACAGAGAGCCCTTCCCGTCGCCCCGGGAGATTTCGTATACCCTCAGACTGCCCAGAATCTCAGGGTGAATGGTGAACTTATCATTATCGATCTGCGTCAGCACCGTGTCCAGATGCATATATGCCCGGACATTTGGAATATCCAATGCCAGGATGGTCTCTATCTCCGAATCCCTGTCCGCAAAAATATTCTGTGCCAGCTTTTCAATGGCTTCCGGGGTGGTACGCTGGGAAATGCCTGCTGCCAGAGCTCTGGGACTCAGGTTCAGAATATCTCCGCCTTCCATATGAAACGGATCCTCCCTTCTGTAATAGAAAGGCACCTTACCTGCAAAATCCGGATGGTTTTCCAGAATCAGCTTCCCATAGATCGTTTCCCGTCTTCTGGTCCCGGAGTACATCCGGTTTAGGCTGACGCCCCTGCCGATGCTGGCAAATGGATCCCTGGTAAAATAAAGATTGGGCATGGGATCCAGAACAAAACGACCGCCGGACTTCACCAGATCCGCCAGGGGGCGGTAAGTTGCATCCTTCATTTCATTCGTACTGACTCCCGCCATGGTTTTCAGCACCAGATCCTTTTCGTCTTCGATCCCGTTCAGCAGATCAAACAGCTCATTCCTGTATTCCATTGCCAGGCTTCCGCCTTCCTCAATTACCTTCCAGATAAAATTCTCACGAACCTCCGGTCCAATCCGCAATGTTTCTGCCGCCAGGTCTTCCAGATATACCACTTCCGTTCCCTGATCCCTCAGAATGTCCGCAAAAACATCGTGTTCCTGCTGCGCCGTTTTCAGATAGGGAATATCATCAAACAATAAACGCTCCAACTCTCCCGGCACCAGGTGCTCCAGTTCCTCACCCGGCCGATGAAGCATGACTTTTCGCAATTTTCCGATTTCATTTGTTACATGAACAGACATACTGTCCCTCCCATTGTTTTTACTGTTTCAGCTGCTCTTCCTCTATTCTATCCCAAATTGCCCGGCATATGGACAATTTCCGACAAATATATTGCGGTGTTTCAGGATGGGATTTCAATACAACATTTTATTACACTGTATAAGTGGTGAAAGCCGTGCAACCATGCACTCTTTCACCTCTTTAACTTTTTACAGCTGTCAAAAACGGGATATCAATTTGGAAGCCCATGATCAGGCACCAATTGGATAATGGAAAGAACAGCCAGGGTAATGCACCGCAGAGTCTGAAACATACAACAAGGCGGAGAGAAAAGCTCCCTCCACCTGCTGTGTTCATTTTATTCGTTATTTTGTCACTATACGATTCACTAATTCACTCAGTTCTGTCGTAAATCTGGATATGTATATTCCATCATATTCCTGCTATTTTCTCAGGTCGAGCCGCTATCATAATCGAATGTTTTTCACCTTCGGAATTTCCTTCTGCATATATTCTATAAATTTATCCAGGCCTGCATCCTTCAGCTTTTTCCGGTAATCGTTCAATATTTTCAGTGCGCCTTCGTCCGTGTCCTCAAAGGTCGCCCTCATAAACTCCTTGCCATAATCCAGCGCCGCGGTATTGTTTTCATACTCCTCTCTGCTTGGATAATCCCTGGCGATAAAATTGGCATTGATGCCGTCGTAAAACTCCAAAGGAGTCACTTCCTTTGCCTTCTCATAATCGGGATCCTCTTTTTCGGGCCACCAGCCCTTCCTGGGATCGGCTCCGACAAAGTTGTCGCCAAATACCAGACCCTCGTTCACATAGGCTGTCATGTCAGTTTCTTTCTTGTCCTGCCACTCGTCCTTACGCTGGGGCTTGCCATCCAGCATGTTGTAATGAACGCCTTCCATTCCGAAGGTTACCAGCTTCAGACCTTCATCGCTGTTGATATAATCGATGAACTCCAATGCCTTTTCCGGATTTTTGCATTTGCTGCTCAGAAAGATCGCTGGAGAACCCGTCCGGCCTCTGGATTCCTTGGCTGTCACCTGTTTACCGTCTGCATCCAGGAACGGACCGACAGGAACATATTTCATTTCCGGATTGGTCTTGTACAGAGTCTGCCTCATGAAATCCCTCAGATTGGGGTAATGGGCGTTCAACACCGCTACCCTGCCGGTGGCAATTTTCTCCTTGGCTACCGTATCCGTCTGAGTGTAGGCTTCCGGATCAAACAATCCTTCTGAAACCAGTTTCCTCATAAACAAAACCTTTTTATCTTCCATGGGATCAAATATCCAGTGAGTAATCTTGCCGCCCAGATTTCTCCAGTCCGAAACGGTGTCCCTGCTGAAGGATTTCAGGAAATCATTGTAGTTCCATCCGTTCTGCCATGTCCCGGATGTAATCACGGGTTTGCCGTTGATATCCTTGAACCCGCCGCCTTTGATCTGCTTCATCAATTCATACAGTTTTTCCGAGCTGTCAATGCTCTCCGGCTCCACACCCAGATCCTTCAGAATATCCTGCCGGATCCAAACGTTATAGGCCCACTGGGTGACATCGTCATCGGTTCTGGGAGTCTGCTGCGGAATAATATAATGCTTGCCGTTATAATCCGGATGTTCCAGATCATACTTCTTATAGGACTCGGAAACTCCTTCCGTCATCATTCTCTTTACGTTGGGATACTTGTCCATATAGGGATCCAGTTCCAGGACCAATCCTTCGGTGGCAGCCTTCCGGATGAAATCTCCTGAACTGCCCGGATTGGTATCCCAATAGGGGGCATTTACCATATCGGGAACTTCCCCGGACCCGAAAATCGTACTCAGCTTTTCGCTTTCGCTTGTGGTAATGGTCTCCACATTCAGGGTCACTCCGGTCTTTTTGGCCAGTTCCTTTGAAATCGGGTTGCTTTTCATATCCTCCGGAAATTGGTTGGACGCACCGTTCCAGCACATCAGAAAATCCAGCGTAACCTGCTCCTTCCCGCCCTTTGCCGTCTTGGATCCTCCACCTTTGGATGTTTTTTCGCTTTCCTTGCTGCCGCAGCCGGTAAAAGCTGTCAGTGCAAAGAGACAGGTCAGAAAAAGGACTGAAAACCGTTTTTGCCATGAATTCATGATTGAAATCTCCTTTCTTTTTATATATTTTAGGCAGCATTGCCTTTGGCAACGATTTTATTTTCCCTTCAATACAGTGTTTCAAGCTACCGGAATGTTACCATTCCCGCACCTGCCATTCTGCTGACGGGACAACAGGTCCATCATATACTTGAAACGCAGTCATACCAAGCGCTTCAGGACTCCGGACATTTATCTATGCGATGGCGGGTCGCGCCTATCGTTTTATAAATCGATCATTATCCCACTTTCTCCTGTCCGGGAAGCTGCAAACGATTCTTTTCCGTGGAGGCAAACAGCTTTTCAATGGTGCCGATATCCTTCATACCTGCAGTCGCATCCTTTTCCGAAAGGCAGCAGGCAGCGGCAGCCGTCCCGATCTGCAGAGCTTTCTGCACATCCCATTTTCGGTACAGGCTGTACAGAACCCCGGCGCAGAATGCATCCCCCGCCCCAACCGTACCTTTTATGTATCCATCCGGCAGCTGCAGGGATCCCTGAATATAGAACGTTTGACCGCGGTCCATGGCGAATCCGCCTTCCGGAGCATGGAGGACCGCAAGGTCCTTCACCCCCATATCCATCAGCCTGGAACAGATCTTTTTCATATTTTCCACCAGGAGTCTGTCGTTTCCGTCCCGTACCGTTATCCCCGTCGTCCGGGAGGCTTCCACTTCATTGACAATGAAATAGTTGCAATAGGGCAGGCTGGGGGGAATAATGCGGACATACCGGTTGCTGTTTTCACTGACAACATCCAGGGATGTCCGAAGTCCGCTTCTTTGCGCTCTGTCCAGGAGGCCGGCCATCCCGATGCCATATTTCGCATCCGGTGCATCCAGGGCATCCAGAAGCAGCGCATATCCAATATGCAGAATATCGGCATCCAGCTTGTCAAAATCAAAATGTTCCCGGTTCAGCAGCTGATTGGCGCCCCGGTAATGGAAAAAGGTACGGGCCCCGGTATCCCGGACGGTCATGACATCGCTGAAGGAGGTACCGGCATTCGGGGCTTTTCTTATCTGCCCGGTATCAATGCCGTGCCGGCGCAATGCCGCAATGATCCGGCTGCCGTCTTCATCCTCCCCAACCATGCCGATTGCCTTCAGTGGAAGATCTCCATCCATCCGGGCCAAATCCAGCAGCACATTTGGCAGCGCTCCGCCAACTGATTTATGAACTGCGGATATCGAGGAAAGGTTGCCCTGCAGCGGATAGCTGTCAATGGTCTTTACATAATCCACCGTGATATTTCCTCCCGCTGCGATTCCCCTTTTCACAGCTCTCCCTCCAAAGACCGGCTGTCTCTTTTATGCGGCTTTTTTACCCAGCCGATGGTAATGATCTCACATGGCTTTGCCTGCATCTCCACCGTATGTCCGTCTTTCAGATCCAGATCATGCAGCTGCGTTTCATCCGCCCGAAGCTGCATTGCTTTCTCACAGGCCACACTGCTGGAGATTTCAAACCGGACATCCCGGTCGGTTGTGTTATAAAGGCGCACCAATATGGACTGCCCGTCTTCTGCTTTTTTGACTGCGGTCACCATCATTTCCGCGCCGTTCACGGTAAAAAGGGAAGCGCTTCGGTTCAGTGTTATTTTTTTATAGGGACTTTCCCGGAAGAATAATTCCTTGATTTCCGTATCCTGGACAGCAGGCCGTCCGCCTGTGAATTTTCGAAGATCATAAGGCTGATAAAAGGCCACCAGTTCGTTTGCAAACTGTTTCAGCAGATGCAGTGCTCCGCTCTTCGTCGTATTGGGGCAGAATCCCAGATGAAGCGTGTGGGTGCCCGGACATTCCAGCCCTTCCTGCCTTTCCGGATGCTTCTGGGTCCGGTCCTCCACGCGGGACATCCAATGATTGCCGCGAAGCAATGTAACGGCAATTTCTCCGCTCAACAGATGTTCGTATTCGTACAGGCCTTCGTTCAATATTGCCATTCCCCGGCCCTCTGCATTGTCCTCCCCATCCTTCGTCGTTATATATATGCTGCCATCGTTGGGCTGTGTTCCGTTGGCAATCCCCTTCCGCACATCCCGTCTGTCCCGTTTGATCAGTTCGAATGGGGTACCGGCATAGGTAAAATCGGATGAAATGCCGGTGCGAAACAACATCCGCAGCCTGTGGTCCCTGGACACGTTCTGAACTTTGCAGGATATATCCAGAATACGGCTGTCTTTCTCCAGGGAGAGAGTGATCTCCACTCTGTTACGGCAGGCAGCAGGGCTGCGTTCCTTTTTGGCAATATCATATTCCTCCGGCAGGATCATATCGTAGGTTATTGTACCGGACTGCACCAGATCAGAGTCCCTGTTCTTCGCAATCGACGGCGGAAATGCCCTCGAAGATACCGGTACATCCCCCTCCACCGGCTCGTAAACATATGCGTTTCCGAAATCCCCGCTGTCCTCCAGAGCAATCAGGTCCCTGCAGACCCTTCCGGTTTGTCTGTCGATTACGTCCACACTCCCGTCCTCCCGGACATCCACTTTCAGATAATCATTTTCCATGGCAAAGGTACGGACCGGTGTACTCTCCTCCCGGCAAACGGGAACCTCCCTTTCGGATTTCTTCAGAACAAAACTGGTGTAGCCCATAGGGGCAATATCCTCCACCAGGATCTCTGTCTCAAACGTGTCGCAGTCGATCCATCCAGGCAGATTGATGGGGCTGGTGGACCGCATGGCCTCCCGGTATTTTCCCACAACTTCAAACGGGATGTCCCGCCCGTTTTCATCTGTCAGGGCAAATCCCTTCATTCTTTCCTCTTCCGGAATCCGGACAGACAGTCTGGCAATTCCGCTTCGGGTTTCTTCCGTTGTATTCCACACGGTAACAAGATAATCGTCTTTCTTCATATCTTTTCGGGTAATTCTCGAAGCGATCGTATCCATGCCGTCATGCAGCAGTTCCCCGGCAGCTTCCTCCCATCTTGCAAAGCGATCCTCCATGTTTTTATGAACGGCATCCGTACCGCATCCGCAGATACTGTCATGGGGATGATTCCGGATCAAAAGCTTCCATAAATATTCCAGATAATCCTTCGGATAAAGGCCTTCCAGCCCCAGCAGATCAGCAAACGCATAGATCGGCTCAATACTGTTCTGCAGCATATTCTGCGCTTTCGCATTACGCTGCTTCAGATACACCCTGGAAGACAAGGTGCCTTTCAGCAGATCATAATCCTCTCCCTGCCGCAGCTCTCCGCACCATTCCTCAATGGACATGTGATTCTCCCGGATAAAGGATTTGATTTTATCGGTGAATTCCTCCATGGTGCATTGATACAGCTTTCCCCGATCCCCGATCAAGCGATTGGTCCGTTCCAGAATATCGTTGAGATGCTCCTGCGGCTCCAGATGATCGACGCCGTTCATAAGGAGATAATACGGCATATCGCAGGCCCCGCCGTACATTTTTTCAATCAGATCCAGCAGTCGTACATTCTTTTCCTCATTCTCCGAAAAACGCTGGGCATTGTTATACCAAACAGTAAAACGTACACTCAGGACCTCGGATCCATCCTTTCCCCGCCACCGGAATTCCGGATAGGTCATCCTGCGCTTTCTCCTGCCGTCCGGATCAACCGTATAAAAACTGTACCCCCGTCCCAGAAGGCATGTGTCCATTCCAAACTGGTTAAAAATCTGCGGCAGCTGACTGATATTGCCGAACTGATCCGGGATGTAGCCTGTTTTTGCACAATTTCCAAAACGCTTCGCAATTTTGGTCCCGATCATCAGATTCCGAATGGTCGCTTCCCCGCTTGTGAGATAAAAGTCGTTCTGCACATACCAGGGCCCGACCAAGAGTCTTCCTTCCCTGATGTACTTTTCAAGCAAAGCCTTTTTCTGAGGCCGGATCTCCAGATAATCCTCCAATACAATCGTCTGCGCATCCAGATGAAAGATATAATCCGGATCCTCCTCCAGGATATCCAGAAGATGATCCATCATTTTCACAAGCCGATATCGGAATTGTTCGAAAGTGAAGTACCATTCCCTGTCCCAATGGGTGTGTGATATGACGCAATACTCTTTTTTCATTTTCCGATTCCTTTCTGCCATTTTTTCTGCCCTTCTTCTCCTGCTTCCTTTTGCTTATTTTTCTTCCTGCTCCTTCTTTCCGATGTTTCCTGCTGCTTTTCCTTGTCTCCCGGCTTTTGATTTTCTCCTGTCAGGTAACCCTATAATTCTACATTTGTAAACACGTTTTACCAATAATAATGATGTTTTTCGACATTTTCAATGGCAACATCATGATAAAAGCCACAGCTGTCGGTCCGTATTCTGTCCTGTATCTATCCTGATCTGTTCGCATTCTATTAAATTACCTCATATATTTCTTATATATTATGTATATATATTACAGCACTCAATCTGATATATATTATAATCCACGGTTTCGCATCTGTCAATAGAACGAGCGCTGATTAGTATAACTATTTTACCATTGCAAGCATAATCAATGTGATATATAATAATAATGGTAATATCAATTTACTTTCAGACAATCCAAAGCTGTTTATCACGTAAAGAAGCAGCAGAATAAAAACAAGAGAACCACAAAACAGAAAAGCCCTGAATCAAAGGAATCGTAAATCAGACGAGTCATAAAAGGGAAGAAAGGATCGGTGAATGAGAACATGATTCGACGGGAGCAATATGAAAAGGCAAGGGAAAAAGCGCTGGGATATTTCAAAAAGGCCGGAATGATACTTACCCAGGAAGAACAGGAGAATCTGGAGGTGGCGGACTTCGGGCGGAATGACCTGAAAAACATCGGCATGGAATCCGTTACCTATGTAAACACGGAAAGGTGCTGTGCAAAGGAACTTGTTCTTTTCCCAAACCAGACCTGTCCGGAACACCGTCATCCGCCGGTACCGGGCGGGCCCGGCAAGGAAGAAACCTTCCGCTGCAGGTGGGGAGAAGTATATCTTTATGTGGAGGGGGAACCGGCATCCCATCCCAAAGCGCAAATCCCGGCCGGCTATGAAAAAACCTTTACAGTCCTGCATGAAATCATCCTGAAGCCAGGACAGCAATATACTTTGCAGCCCAACACAAGGCACTGGTTCCAGGCCGGAAAGGAAGGAACGATCGTGTCGGAATTCTCAACCAGCAGCCGGGATGAATCCGACATTTTCACGGACCAGTCGATACTGAGAATGCCCGAAATTTTATAACCGGATGAGCAGAACGCTTTGAGGCATTCCATTGACATTCGATTGACATTTCATTACAGCATAGAATCCGTTGCTGCACAGAAAGACGGATGCAAAACGGATACAAAATCAGGAGGATCGAATGATACGACAGCAAAAGACAAAACTGGGATCCAATCAGAAATCCACAAAAGCAGGAAACAGGGCGCTGGTCCTGAGAATGATATGTACGGCACAGGACAGTGTTTCAAGAATTGATTTGGCAAGGCAGACGGGACTCAGCAAAATGTCCATTACAAACATTGTGGATGAGCTGCTGGGAGAGAGGCTGGTCATCGAGCAGTCCGGGCAGCCGCCGGCAAAAAGGAGCGGTTCGAAAACGGCAAGCGGAAGAAAACCGGTATATCTGGCCCCCGACAGCAAAAACCATCTTGCCCTCGGATTGTATATTTCAAGGGATAATGCCGTAGCAGCCCTTGCAAATCTGAAGGGAGAAATTCTAAATGAAAAAAGGTGCCCCTTTCATTTTGAAGAATCGGAAGCGTCCTTCCTCGAAGCTATCCGGACGTTGATCCACTCCATCCTGGATGATGCCCTTGCCGCAGGCAAAAAAATAACCGGTATCGGAGTGGCTTCCATCGGACCGCTGGACATTCGCAGAGGGATCATTCTGGAGCCTCCGAATTTTCATAAATTAAAAGGCATTCCACTGAAACAAATCCTCGAGGCAGAATTCCAATGCCCGGTTACCATGGACAATGACATGAACGCAGCCGCCCTGGCGGAAAAACTCTATGGAAAAGCAAAGGACATCAGTAATTTTATCTATCTGGGCGTAACCAACGGCATCGGAGCAGGGATTCTCTCAGACAACGCCATTTTTCACGGTGATATGGGGTTCAGCGGCGAAATCGGTCACACGACGATTAATTTTGAAGGCCCGAAATGCGCCTGCGGCAATACCGGCTGCCTGGAGCTTTATGCCGGTATCCCGGAAGTGGTATCCCAGGCAGAAAACTCCATTTCGCTGGGCATGGATTCCTCCCTTGCAGGGATCGGCCGGATCGAATGGACAGATATCGTGGAACAGGCAAAATCCGGCGATTCACTCTCCCGGAAGCTCATTGACAAGCAGTGCCTATACCTCTCCATCGGGCTTGTGAACCTGATCAATCTGTTTGATCCCCACACCATTTACCTGGGTCATGATATAGCACTTGCCGGCAGTCTGGCAACGGAAGCACTGGAAGCATATCTGAAGGACAAAACACTCAGCAGTAAATATAAATATGTGCCTGTGGAAATTTCCGATTTTGGCGAAAGCGCTCCCATTATGGGCTCGGTGGCCCTGGCGCTGGACAGGCTCATTTCCTGACCTCCTTTCAGGGAAAGTCAAGCTTTTTTCTTTTCCGTGTCCACTCCTCCTGTTCCGATGAAATCTATATAGTGTAAGGCGAACAAATGTTTGATTGCCTTGCCAATTCATCGGGAAAGGAGGTGTTTCGTATGGCATTGGTAAAAAAGCCGCTGAGCACCAGGGTGCAGATTCGTTTGAGCCTTGGCTTGGGTGAAAACGGCAGGGAACGGACCAGGGCAAAGTCTTTGAACAACATCAAAACGGATGCCCCTGATCAGGATGTCTATGATGTGGCTTCCGCACTGGCAGCTCTTCAGAGCTACCCGGTTGCCGGGATCCGCAAAGTGGAGCAGTCCGACCTGATCAACGAGTAACGGATCCGCAGCGGCCAAAGAAAGGCCCGATTTCAGAGGAAAGGAGATGAAATTATGGAAACGATGCTGGAGATGATTTTCAAAACCGGATTGGGTAAGAAGTTCCGGGTCACCTTTGACAGCCCCAGGGAAGATCTGGATCCGGCCGAAGTCGAAACGGCCATGGAAACGGTCATCGGCAAGGACGTTTTTGAAGTGGAAGGCGGCCTGGCGGAAATCGACAGTGCACAGCTCGTAACCACCCAGACGGAAGTCCTGGAATTTGCCTGACGAAACAGGGGGAGTGTCCTCTCCCCCTTTTCCATTCATAACAAACCCATAAACGGTTGGTGACCAACTGCTTACACGCAGGGCAGGCAGTGTATGGTTTTACAGTTGTGGCGTCGCAGAGTCAACCACTTCATCGCAGGAAAGCAAACAGTTCAAAGAAGAACCTGAAAATCATCCTTCAACAGCTGCCCGGCATGTACAGAGCAAGCAGGAAAGGAGGCAAGGATATGGAAGAACTGGCCGGCTTGATTGCCAATGTAGGGTTTCCCATTGTGATTTCTGTGTATCTGCTGGTCCGGATCGAAAACCAGCTGAAGAACCTGGACCAATCGATTCAGGACCTTACCCATACGATTCATGGAATCGACTGATTGTGACCCTTCCAGGACAATACAGGCTTCCGGGAATTCCCTGACAAAATTTGGACCTGTTGAAAATGGAATGACATCTTGAAAAATGGCCCATCCTTCCCCGGATGAGCCGTTTTTTGAAACGTTCAAGTCACAGAAAATCCAATCCGGGCAACGCGTTTTCCTCCACAGCTCCGGCAGGCAGCTGCATTTCTCAGGACTCCGGTGATTCCGGCCGATGCAGGGGCTGATTCCGGAGAATCGTGCCATCCTCCAGCCTCAGCCAGGATTCCACCTCCGATTGTCCCTCTCTCAGCCGGATGACTCTTGCCCCGCGTGCAAAGTTTTCCTTTCCATATGTGTGATACCCGGTGGCACGTCCGTAATACAAACGGATTCCATATAAATCCCCGCAGTAGTCATTGATATGATCGTGACCCACGAACATTCCCTTCACATCGCCCATTTCAAGCATTGCAGAAAACATTCCGGAATTTTGATCCGGACAATCTACCTCCTCATTCTTTTCCCCATAGCAGATTTGGGTCTCCCATACTTCATTGTATTCCGGCAGTGGAATATGGAAAAAAGCAAGAGCCGGCACGTTTCCGCATTTGTTTTTGACTGCCTTTGCAGACTTCACATACCAGTTGATCTGATCCCTTTCAAAATACCCGTAACCTCCGACCTTTTCATTCCGGTTGTATGTACCCGAATCCATCATGTATAAAATCCAACCGATCCGATCCTTCCCATTCCTGCTGCCGATCTCAAGAATATAATTGCCCAGGCCGCTGATGCCCGGATCTCCTGCCTGCGTCAGACATAAATCGCTTTCCTGCTGAACCGCCAGCAGAGCCTCCTTGCTCTCACCGTCCTCGTCATCATGATTCCCGAAAACCGCTGCAAAGGGCACCTGAGCTTCCTCAACCGGCTCCAGCGCCCTGCGCAGTGCAGTGAGATTGTCCGCCCCTACGGATGTGTCCCCGGTGAACACCACAAGATCCGGCTTTTCCTCCTTCAGCACCATCCGTTCCACCGCACTGGTCCTTCGATCCTCTTCATTGTCATTCATCCAGTGTACATCCGTAAACTGAACGATTTTAAAGGAACCGTCCGTACCAAATTTCAATGTTTGATTCATTCCAGCTTCTCCATTCCGTCAGATTTCCGGATCCTCAACTCTGTGCTTTTTCATAAACTCCATATACTGCCGCCAGTCATACCGGCTGTGAAAATGGGTCCCGGGACGGAGGTGAAATCCAATTGTACCTTCCTGAAACGTATCCCCTGCCTGCGGCATCCTGTCCGGATGGACAAAGCCCTCCCTGCCAAGAAACCGGTAAACTTCATCCGCCGCCGCGTAGGACAGATATTGACTCATGGGATCCGCCCAGGTATCTTCCACTGCTGTCCCGGCACAGACATAGCGGGGTGCAATGGCTGCCACAAGAAAATGCTGATCAAACGGCATTTGCTCTTCCCGGCCGGCATATTTGCTGTAATTGGGGCAGAACCAGCAGGGAAAATGGTCGGTTATCCGTTCGATCCGTTCTCCCTCTTTTCCCCGGCTTATCGCATCGCCGGAGCATCCGGCATCATTTGGGAAGCAAAAGGCAAATCTCTGGTCATAGGCTGCCGCCACCAAAGCCGTCTTGCCGAGACGGGAATGTCCCATCACCCCCACATTGCGCAAGTCGATATCCTTTCTGGTCTCCAGGTAATCCAAAACACGGGAGGCTGCAAAGGCCCACATCATCAGCTTGCCCGTATCCTCCTTCGGACGATGTCCCTTCTTTTTCAGGAGGCCTGCCAGCCCGCCGGTAAAATCATCGTCCCTGTCCGCTGCAATATCCTGATAACAAAAGGTGGCAACAGCAAACCCTTCGTCAGTAATCTCCTCAAGCGGCAAATAACGATCCGGTACATCCCGGCGAAAAGCCAGATATATAATGGTCATAGGCTTTGCAACCTTTTTCGGAACACAGACCTGCAGCGGGAAAGAAAATGGTTTCCCCTGTACTTCCATGGAAAGCAGAATCCTCTGCTGCAGGACTTTCCCGGCAAATGCCTGATCCTTTTCTTCCTCTACCACAGCCGATACCTTCGCAGGAGTTTCCGGGCGTTGCCCGTATTCCTCCCTGCACAGCAGATCCAGAATTTCCTCCCGCCTTTTTTCCCAGTCTCCTTTATCTTGAACCGGTGTGCCATTTGCAAACTCCAGCAATTTCGGAAGATGGAGATCGTAAAGCCTTTCCTTCCACATTTATCCTCACCCTTTCTCAAAAAATAGATGAAACATCCCTGATTGGTAAGATTGATATCCTGCATAGGATTGATATCCTGCATAGCTATGTGACTGGCCCGTATTTACAAAGCCATTATATACTGGTATGTACCATCAGGCAACAGCCCTTTCCAACGCCACAGGAGCGAAACGAAAAGGCATTTATATGGTTGCCTTGATTTACAGTCTATAAATTTCCAGAGACTCCACCGTTATATCCGAACCCTTCGATACCAAATCACAATACAGGGAATTCTCCTGCGGGAAAATCCGGGTGCTGATGACATAGCGGCCGCCGCCGCAGAAAATCTCCAGGGAGGAACGATCCACAAACATCTGAATCTTCAGGGAGCCTTCTTTCAGGGGAACCTTCACAACGGTTCTGCCTTTCCTCCCCTGCCCGGAGTTCCGTGTGTCCACCGTCAGCTCCTGCCTTTCAAAATCATAGGAAACCACGGTACACTCCCCGAAATCCGCGGAAGCGCGCAGAATAAAATCAAGTCTGCCGCATGTCTTTCTGCGGGCAGAGTTTTCACGGGCAGATATTTTTATTTCCATACAATCCGAGGCAACCGAAGACAGGTTTCCATGTTGATCATCCTTCAATTGGATACTGCCCTGATGCAGCGTTTCCCGGCGCAGGGAGGAAATTTCCCGCACCGGACGCTGGCAGACACGGCCGTCCTCAAGGAAAAGCTCCCGGGGCAGAGTAAGGGCACCTGCCCAGCCATTTTTCCCTGTAGGAATCTTCTCCCCCCATGTCGCCATCCATCCGATCAGGATACGCCGCCCCCGGCTGTCCAAAAAAGTCTGAGGAGCATAGAATTCCGGCCCATAGTCCACTTTATCACAGCACTTTGGTGTAAAATGATATCCTTTATAGTCCATTTTTCCTGTCAGAAACATGGTCCGGGTGCCTTTCATGTTGATCGGGGAGCACATCAAAATGTCCGCGCCGTCCAGATGAAACAAATCCGGACATTCCCACATGGTGCCCTGCTCTCCGTTGGATTGACAGATGATCCCCTTATATTCCCAATGCCGCAGATCCTCCGACACATACATGGCAATGCTGCCCAGGGAGCGGCCGCTGCAACCCACCACCATATGCCACTTCCCGCCGGCACAGAATACCTTTGGATCACGGAAATCCTCTTCCATACCTTCCGGCGGGCAGGCAATCACCGGATTGCCGGAATATTTCTCAAAGGTCACGCCGTCCCGGCTGGTGGCAATGCACTGCACCTCCTTTGGGGATCTGCTGTCATCATGGGCCGTATAGACAAGCGTCAATTCTCCATGATTCTCCACTGCACTGCCGGAATAGCAGCCCTTTTCATAGGGCTGATCGGGACTTAATGCAATGGGAAGATAGTTCCAGTGAAGCAGATCGTCGCTGACAACATGCCCCCAATGCATCGGACCCCAACTGGTGGCATAGGGATAATGCTGAAAAAAGACATGATATTGTCCCCTGAATTGAATCAGTCCATTGGGATCATTCATCCAGCCGCCTTCCGGCATGACATGGTATGTAAGACGGTAATAATCCTTAGCCGCCTTCTCCTTCAGAGCCTTCCTCCGATTTTCATTGTGTTGCCCGTTTGTCATCCTTCTCCCCACCCCTTTGAATTTCTTACAGGCCATCTCCCCGGATCCCTTGCGGCCACAGTAAAAATTGTATTTCCCATCGTTGCTGGCCGGATACCGGGACTCTCTTCATCCGCAGTGGAAATCCCTCCATATACCCTTACTGGCTGGATACCGGAACTTCCTGCAGCCGCGGCAAAAATATCTTCACGGACAGTCCGCCGTGGGGACTGTGTTCCACAAGGGTTTGGCCGCCGTGGGAGGCTGCGATCTGCCTTACGATCTGCAGGCCAAGTCCATGGCGCCGCTCCGTTGTATTGGTATCGCAGACCATATAATTCGGTGCCGTATTCAGTGCTTTCCTTTCTGCTTCGGAAATCCCGGTCCCGTCATCCTCCACACAGATGATACAGCTCTTTTCCGTTGATTGAACCGAAACATACACCGTACAGCCATTCTCATTATGATTGATGCAGTTTTGGATCAGATTGGACACGGCCCGCTTCAACAGATCCCGGTCCGCATTGACAAAACAGGAAGACAGGGTATCCTCCGTTTCCCATTCCATCGGGTATTTCTTTTCAATATCGGTATTCATGAAATCCACAGCCACCTGCCGGACCAAAGCCACAACATTTTCCCTTTTCTGTTTTCTCGGCTGCATATTATATTCCAGTTTGGAAGCAAGATTCAGATCCCTGATCAGATTGCTCATTCGCTGACTCTGCTGATAGATCACCAAAGCTTTCTTCTGCACGCTGTCCGGGAGACTGGCATCGCTTTTCAGCTGCTCTGCATATCCCATGACCATGGACAGCGGAGTCCGGATATCATGGGAAACCCCTGCAATCCAGTCTGCCCGGGCCGTTTCCTTTTTCCGCAGCTGAACGTTCTGAGACTGCAGCACTTGGGATGTTCGGTTGATGTTGGCAGACAGCTCGGACAGCAAGCCCCTTTCCCGGATTACCACCGGTTTTCCGGTGGGCAGAGCCTGTATCCCATCGGCAATCGGCCGGACCGATTTCAAGAGCTTTGAATTGGCGATCATGTAAATAAGAAATATGAGTGCCACATTGACGGACAACAGAAAAAAGATCATCTTTGGCAGGTTGGCGATGAATTGATAGTCCCAGCTTGGCCACATATGTTTCCAGAAGCTGTCTTTCGGATAGCCCAATACCATTAGGCCCTGTTCCGATTTCCCCGTAAACGTCGGATATCCGTCAATATATCCACGGGTCAGGTCTGCAACATCCGACACGGAAAATTCCAGCGGGACCGAATCGGGGAGATTGTCTGTGTGCCACACCACCTGATGGGTGGCATCCTCGATAAAAATCGCCCAGACGTGATGGGATTTCAATTCCGCGGATACCAGGCCGGACAGGGCATATCCCTTCTCCGTCCGCTGCAGGGCCGCAGCCGCCTGCTCCGCCGTTTTCCACGGAGTCCCGTTGGGAGACTGTTTCATCGCGATAAAAACCGATATGCCAAAATTCAGAACAATCAGCAGAAATGAGCTGATCAGCCATATCCCAACAAAACGACGTATCAGTTTTGGAATGCTGTTCATCTCAGAATCTCAGTCTCCCTCCACCATCAGTTTATATCCCAGCCCCTTGACGGTCAGAAGGG
>DAINCI010000019.1:0-24314 GCA_036732425.1 Bacillota bacterium | reverse complement strand
GAATGACGGAATATACCACGGATAATAATTGGGTTACTCTGGCAGGGAAAGTAAGCACCGCCCTCAGTTTCAGCCATGAGATGTACGGAGAAGGGTTTTACGGTTTTATTCTTGCCGTCCCAAGACTCAGTGATTATGTGGATCAGCTGCCGGTTACCGTTTCTGAACGCCTGATCGGAGAGGTTGATCTGAATGTCGGTGAGGAAGTTTTGATTGAGGGACAGTTTCGGTCCTACAATAAGTTTACCGATGGAGCAAACCGGTTGGTACTGACGGTTTTTGCACGTGAAATATCCAACCGGATCGAGGAAGTCCATAATCCCAATCAAATATTTCTGAACGGATTTCTCTGCAAGCCGCCGGTTTACCGAACGACACCGTTCAAACGGGAAATAGCCGATTTATTGGTGGCAGTCAATCGTGCCTATAACAAATCAGATTATATACCGACCATTGCATGGGGAAGAAACGCCAGATTCTGTCAGAATCTGGATGTGGGAGATCACCTGAAAATCTGGGGCAGAATCCAGAGCCGGGATTATCAGAAGAAGCACCCCTCCGGTGAGGTGGAGGAAAGAGTGGCTTATGAGGTGTCGGTATCCAAAATGGAAGTTGCCGGCGACGAAGAGGAAAGCGGAGAGAATCCGCAGCAAATCGAACCGGATCAAACGGAGCAATAGAGGAATTAAAAAAGTGCTGAATCAGCACTTTTTTGATTTGAACAGTGTCTATTCATTTTATTGTTCTGCTGTGATAAAATAAAGAAGCAGGCAAAGGAAACATCGGAAGCTCCGACGGAAAATGATGCGGCGGAACCGAGAAATCAACAGTACGGGAGGATCAGAATGAAATACGAATCCAAATTACAGAGTGTACAGATGGATGCTTTATTTGATGCGATTTTATGTCTGAAGAATCGGGAGGAATGTTATCGCTTTTTTGAAGATCTTTGTACGGTCAATGAAATTCAATCCCTGGCGCAGAGGCTGGAGGTTGCCGGAATGCTGAGGGAGGAATGCACATACCATGAAATTGCGGATCGTACAGGAGCCAGCACAGCCACCATCAGCAGGGTAAACCGATCCCTGACATACGGAGCGGATGGATACAGTCTGATCCTGGACCGGCTTGACAAATAAAAGCATTTCAAGGCTTTGACGTTGAGAACAGCAGAAAGACGTCTTTTTTGTTGCTTTTCCTTATTTTTAAGACGGCTGCAAACATGATATAATGGAAGAAATATCAGCATAGGTGTGTGATGGAATGGAAACAACAGATACCGTCCGTAAATATTGCAGCCTGCGGGACCGTATTTTTGAAAAATTATATGGCCATCTGAACGAAATGCAGCGGCAGGCCGTATTGACAACGGAAGGGCCTCTTTTGGTCCTGGCCGGTGCCGGATCCGGCAAAACGACCGTTCTGACCAATCGGGTTGCCCATATCGTAAGATTCGGAGACGCTTATCAGAGCAAGGCAGTTCCCCGGAATCTCACCGACAGGGATATTGTGGTACTGGAAAATTGTCTGAAGGACCTTTGTGCAGGGAAAAAACAAATTCCGGAGGAAGCAGAAAACCTTCTTGGTTTTTGCGGTGTTTATCCGTCCGGTATTCTGGCGCTTACCTTTACCAATAAAGCTGCCAGGGAAATGAAGGAACGGATTACCCGCCTGGTTGGAGAGGATGCTTCCGCGATCTGGATCAGTACGTTTCACTCCGCCTGTGTGCGCATTCTGCGCAGGGATATTGATAAACTCGGCTATACCCGCAGCTTTGTCATTTACGACGATACGGACCAGCTCACCGTCATCAGGGATTGTCTCAGGGAACGGAATATCAATGAAAAGTACTTTCCCCCCAAAGAGGTCCGGGCCGCCATAGGCAGCCTGAAGGATGATCTGAAAAGTCCGGAGGATTATGCAAAGGAGGTAACGGGCCAGTATCGGGAGGAAAAGCTTGCCGGCATTTATTCCGCATACGAAGTGAGCCTGAAGAAGAACAATGCTCTGGATTTTGATGATTTGCTGAACAAAACCCTGGAGCTGTTTTACCTTCATCCGGATGTACTGGAGTATTATCGGAATAAATTTCATTATATACTGGTGGATGAATATCAGGATACCAATTTTGCCCAGTATATGCTGGTCAAGCTGCTGTCCGATACCTGTCAGAATATCTGTGTGGTGGGAGACGACGATCAATCCATCTATCGCTGGAGAGGTGCGGATATTCGCAACATTCTGGAGTTTGAAAAGGATTTTCCACATGCCAGGGTTGTCAAGCTGGAGGAAAATTATCGTTCCTGCCAGGGGATTCTGGACGCAGCCAACCATGTGATCCGCAATAACAGTCACCGCAAGGAGAAAAGCCTCTGGACCCGGAGGGGAGAGGGAGAACCCATCCGGATCTGCAAAACGTTCAATGAGCAGCAGGAAGCAGAGTTTGTCTGTGATGAGATAAAAAAGCATATCAGCACAGGAGGAAGAGCCGGGGACATTGCCATTCTTTACCGGATGAATGCACAGTCCCGCATTCTGGAAGAAGCTTTCATGAAATATGCGGTTCCCTATAATATCTATGGCGGTCTCCGGTTTTATGATCGAAAGGAGATCAAGGATCTCATTGCCTACCTGCGGTTATTGGACAACCCTTCCGATGATGTCAGCCTTCAGCGGATCATCAATGTACCGAAGCGTGGGATCGGAAGCGTGACCTTGTCTTCCCTGCAGGAGGCAGCTGCCCAAAGAGACTGCAGTATCCTTGATATCATATCGGACCTGGAGGACTATGGCGTTCTTTCCGGCAGAACGGCAGGCAGGGTAAAGGAGTTCGGAGAGTTGATTTCTGATCTGAAAGCGGAAAAGGGATCCCGGACCCTGACGGATTTTATCAGCGATCTGCTGCAGAAAACCGGTTATCTGAATGCCCTGGAGAAAGAGAATTCCATTGATTCCGAGGGCAGGTTGGAAAATATTCAGGAATTTGTATCAGCTGCCAGGGAATTTGAGAATAATAATCCGGAAGGCAGTCTGACGGATTTCCTGGAAAACATTGCACTGGTATCCGACATCGACCGAATGGAAGAAGACCCGGGGGAGGGAAAGTCCTCCGTTTCCATGATGACCCTTCACAGTGCCAAAGGGCTGGAGTTTCCCATTGTATTTCTGGTAGGCCTGGAGGAAGGTCTGTTTCCCCATTCCCGATCCATGGACTCGGAAGAGGAGCTGGAGGAGGAAAGGCGACTTTGCTATGTCGGCATCACCCGGGCGAAAGACCAACTGTATCTTACCCATACGGCTCAAAGGACCTTGTACGGGACTCCCAATCTGAACATGCCTTCGCGATTTTTAAAGGAGATCCCGGAGGAGCTGACGGAGAAGGTTGGCATGGAGACCGGGGGATCCGTCTATGGGAGAGCCGGAGTGCCTTTTCGCAGCTCCCGGGCCCGGCGTTCTGCGGGATCCGGATCTGTGGAAGGAACCGGCCTGCCGGGGAGCGGTTTGTCTTCTTCCGCAAGACTGGATGGGACCACGGTATCCCGTGACGCTGCACCTTCCGGCAAAGGGAAAGCCGGCCGGTTCCAGCCGGGGGATAAGGTGTACCATACCAAGTTCGGCAACGGAACCGTTGTGACGGCGGAGGGGAAGGGAAGCAGTCTTACCATCAAGGTGGCTTTTATACAGGGCGGAATACGCAGCTTTGCTGCAGAGCTTGCCCCCTTGAAGAGAATTTAGACAAAAAGGATTCCATAATTATTTGAGAGGAGTCGACAGGATGGACGAAGACAGAATGGGGAGTCCTTCGGAGAGGATCCGGGACAGGATCCGGGATCTGCGCCGTCAGATTGGATACCATAACGATCGATATTATAATCAGGACGATCCGGTGATTTCAGATTATGAATACGATCAGCTTTCCCTGGAGCTGAGAAGATTGGAGCGGGAGCATCCCGAATACGCAGATGCCAACTCTCCCACACAAAAGGTGGGAGGGACCGCCAGGCGGGAATTAAAAAAGCTCAGGCATGACGTGCCGGTGGTCAGCCTTCAGGATGTATTTTCGAAAGAGGAAATCGTTGGATTTGTGGAACGGATGCAGACAGAGCTGAAGGATCCTGTCTTTGTAGTGGAGAGAAAAGTGGATGGCCTTTCCGTTGTTCTTCGTTATTATGACGGGATCCTGAAGGAGGGCATTACAAGGGGAGACGGATCAATCGGCGAGTCCGTCTATCAAAATATTCTGGAGGTTTCGTCCATTCCGAAAACCATTCCTGCAAAGCTGCCTTATCTGGAAGTACGTGGTGAGATTTATATGTCCACGGAAGCGTTTGAGAAGGCCAATCAAAAGCAGGCGGAGACCGGAGGCCGCGTTTACCGGACAGCGAGAAACCTGGCTGCCGGGACTCTGCGGCAGCTGAATTCTGCCGTGGTAAGGGAAAGAAACCTGGATATCTATGTTTTTAATCTGGAAGTATCCCAAGGCAGGGATTTCCAGTCCCATTCGGAGACCCTGAACTGGTTGTCCCGGCAGGGATTTCCGGTCAGCCCGGATTTTGCAGTCTGCAAAACGGCAGGGGAAGTATGGGACAATATTGAAAAAATAGGAAAAACCAGATGGGACCTTTCCTTTGGCATCGATGGGGCAGTTGTCAAGGTGGACAGCCTGGAAGACCGAAAACGACTGGGCATGACCAGTAAGGTACCCCGTTGGGCCATTGCCTTCAAATATCCGCCGGAGCAGAAGGAAACCACTGTGGAGGATATCCGGATCCAGGTGGGACGTACCGGGAGGCTGACTCCCCTGGCGGTGCTGAAACCAATCCGGCTGGCAGGCACATTGGTTTCCAGGGCTTCTCTTCATAATCAGGATTATATGGACGCAAAGGACATTCGTATAGGGGATGCGGTGATCGTTCAAAAAGCCGGGGATATCATTCCGGAGATTCTGCGGAGTCTTCCGGAAAAGCGTCCGGAAGGAACAAAACGTTTTGTGATACCGGCTGCCTGTCCCATATGCGGCTCTCCGGCACGGCGGGATGAAAACGGTGCGGATATCCGCTGCACCGGAACCAATTGCTTTACCCAGGCGGTTCGCAGGGTGATCTATTTTGCCTCCAAGGATGCCATGAATATCGATGGTTTTGGGCCAAGTGCCGCGGAAGCCCTCTTGACGGAAGGCTATATCAAGGATTTTGCTGACATCTATCATCTGAAGGATTTCCGGGAAGAATTGATTGAGAAAGGGCTCATTGGAAAGGAAAAGGGAACCGATAATCTTCTGAACGCCATTGAAGCATCCAGGGAGAACGATATTGACCGGTTGATCACCGGGCTTGGCATCCGCAATGTAGGCAAGCAATCCGCCAGGGTCATCGCCATGCACTTTCCGGATCTGGATGCCCTGGCTCATGCAACCTATGAGCAATTGATCGCGCTGCCGGATTTCGGCGACATTATGGTACGGGATATTCTGGATTATTTTGGCCGGGAAGAAACCCGCTTGCTTCTGGAACGGCTGAGGGAAGCCGGAGTAAACATGAAATCCCGGACAGCGGAACGAACCGTGGACAGGCGTCTGGCCGGGAAAACCTTTGTTCTGACCGGTACTCTTCCTTCCATGACCCGGGAAGAGGCTTCCGAGCTGATTCAAAACTATGGGGGAAGAGTATCCGGAAGTGTTTCCAAAAAAACATCCTGTGTTCTTGCCGGGGAGGAAGCCGGCAGCAAGCTGGTCAAAGCGCAGGGACTGGGTATTCCGGTTCTCAGTGAGGAGGATCTGATGAATCTGCTGAAGTAAGGCAGTTTCTTTGCAGGACGCTGCTTCTCAGTCGGGCCGAAACAGTTCCATCAGCGACCGGAGCGTTTCCAGTGCCGGGAGATCCAGTTTCATGGAGGAAGCTGCTTTCTCCTGAGCGCTTGTTTCCGGAATGGAAAGCAGGGAATGGCACAGGAAAAGGAGTTCTTCCTGGTTGATGATATTTTTGCGGCTCCAGTCCGGCACCGGGCCCGGATAGTGGAGCTGCAGCCTCTTTGGAAACAGGGTAAGGACAACAGGCCTTTCTTTCATGGACACCCGCCCTTCCCGGGACAGGTAAATCCATCGAAGGAGTTTCCGTATCTCTTTTTCATGGTCCTGATCATAGGATTGAATCATGTGGTCCAGAAAGGTATTCCTGATCCGGTCTATCGTTGTTTTCTGTTCCGTTTCCCCGGAATAGCGCGATATCTCCTCCAGGCAGGACAGGACGGATCCGATCTCAAATGCGGTATAGCTGATGTCTTTCTTTTTGAAGGTAAACAGATCAAAAGCTTCCTGCCAGGCAATATTGTAAAGATTGCTGAACAGATGAAATATCTCTTCCAGTACGGTTTCCAGATTGACAAAGGGATAGGACCTGAGCAGGGCATTCAATATATAGAACTGCTGGCCCATGGGAGCGGAAGCAGGGCCGTCCGGTCCGTAATGAAACAGTCCGGACCGGCTACGGCGGCTCAGTATTTCCAGGGCGACGTTCGTAAGGAAAGAGTCCCGTCCCTGTCTGCCATTTTGGGTGTCCCAGGCAGAGACTGCCAGGGCGGCATGGGCCAGATCCATGGTCCGGATGGAAGGAATGTCCGTATCTCCGGTTATTTTGTCACACAGTCGGCAGATTTCCGGATCAAAATCAGAAGCCTTTTTCTGTGCAGGGCTGGTTTGAAGAAAGGTGGCCCCCCCTTCCAGAACGGTGGAGATTTCTTCAATGGAGCAGGGGGTTTCTGCGATGTATTCCAGACAAAACTGCAGCTGCAGTCCGGCAGTGGTTTTCCATTCCTGCCGATAGGACGGCTTTGCCAAAAAGGATTGCCTTTCCGTGACAAATCCGGGTAAAATTTCAGACAGGCGGGATAATACCTGTATGGAATATCCGGTTGCTCTCATGCTGGGCCGGCCGGTATGGGGCAGCATCCTCAGTTTTCTGCCGGCTGCCTTTTCATACAGCGCGACAACCGGAGGGCAGGGCAGTCCGCGGATAAGCGGATCCCCGGAAGTCTGCCATTTTACCATTGGCAGAGTCGCCTCCGACAGATAAAGTATGGACAGGGATTGAACCAAAGTAAAATCCAATATGGGATTTCCGGTTATGGATTGTGACATGCCAAGCCCTCCAATGAAAAGATTCTACATACTATCCATATGCGGGAAGGCCGACGCGTAGAAACAATATCGCGGAACCGTTTCACGAATTTTCCGGTTACCACTTGCAAAGCCTGCCTGGACTGGGCTATAATACAAGGAAAGATGGTAAACAGGAAAGATGGGAGGCTGTTCATGGTTCTGAGCATGACGGGATTTGGACGGGGGGAAGCGGAAGATGCCCGCCGTAAAGTCCATGCGGAAATAAAAACCGTCAATCATCGTTATTTGGATATTCATATGCATATGCCACGGTGTATGTCCATGCTGGAAGAGGATGCCAAGAAACAGATCCAGCAGGTGGTTACCCGCGGGCGGGTGGATGTTACGGTGGAGTATGAAAACAAAGCACAGGATCTGATCGCTGTTTCCGTAAACGAACGTGTGGCAAATGCATATCGAAAGGCTTTTCAGGAGTTGGCTGAAAAGTTTGATATAGAGGATAAGCCGGATCTGGCGACTCTGTCCGGTATTGGGGATATCTTTACCGTAAACGAAGCTGAGGAGGATGAAGATGCTCTGCGGACCCTGTTGACTTCTGCGCTGGAGCAGGCACTGCAGGCATTGACGAGGATGAGGAAAAAGGAAGGACAGTTTCTGATGGAGGATATCCGGGACCGTTCCGTTGTGATTCTGAAAATGGTGGATGCTATCGGGGAGCGTTCTCCCCTTGTAGTGGAGGAATATCGCAGAAAGCTGGAACAACGTCTGAAGGATTTGCTTTCGTCTTCCGATCTGGAGGAAACCCGTTTCAATACAGAGGTTGCCTATTTCGCAGACCGGTCCAGTATTACGGAGGAAATCATCCGGTTGCGAAGTCATATCGGGCAATTGCAGCAAATATTGAAAACAGGCGGCCCGATTGGAAGAAAGTTGGATTTTCTGATGCAGGAAATGAACCGGGAGGCGAATACCATCGGCTCCAAGGCGTCCGATCTTTTCATCACCAATCAGGTGGTTTCCCTGAAAAGTGAGATGGAGAAAATCCGTGAACAGGTTCAAAATCTTGAGTAATACAGAAAGCAGGTAATTTCAGATATGAGGATCAAGTTAATCAACATCGGGTTTGGAAATATAGTTTCCGTAAACCGAATGATTGCGATCGTGAGTCCGGAGTCCGCTCCCATTAAGCGGATTATCCAGGATGCCAGGGATCGGGGCATGCTGATCGATGCCACCTATGGACGCAGGACCAGGGCAGTGATCATTATGGACAGTGATCACATTATTCTCTCTGCGGTTCAACCGGAGACAGTGGCTCATCGGCTGAATTCCAGGGATACCACCAATATGGATGGAGAAGAGGAGTAAGCCGGGAAATGAATCATCTTGAAAGGATGAAAGCATGAGGAAAAAGGGTTTGTTGATTGTGATATCCGGTCCATCCGGAGCGGGTAAGGGTACCATTTGTAAGGAATGGCTCCGCAGGCATCCGGAGACGGTTCTGTCTGTTTCGGTTACCACCAGGCCACCCAGGCCCGGGGAGAAGGATGGGATCAATTATTTCTTCCGGACGCCGGAAGAGTTTAAGAAAATGACAGAGGAGAATGAGTTTCTTGAATACGCAGAAGTCTACGGACATTATTACGGTACGCCCAAAAAATACGTACAAAAGCATTTGATGGCAGGACAGGATGTGATTCTTGAAATTGATATTCAGGGTGCCATTCAGGTAAAGGATCGTTTTGAAAAGGGTGTGTTTCTCTTTGTCGTGCCTCCGACCATGGACGAATTGAAGGAGCGAATTACAAAGCGTGGAACCGAAGACCGGAATGTCATACTGAAACGCTTTCACTGTGCCTTTGAAGAAATCAATTTTGTCAAACGATATAATTATATTATCGTAAACGACACAGTGGAGGAAGCCGTTCAAAAGATAGAAGCCATTCTTCTGGCGGAAAAATGTCGCGTGGACCGGAATGAGGAACTGATATTGCAATTACAGGGAGGGATATAAAATGATTTTACCGACGCAGAATTCTTTGCTGAAAAAGGTAGACAGCAAATATACCCTTGTCATGGAAGTGGCAAAGCGGGCAAGGCAGCTGGTGGCCGGAGAAAAACCACTGGTGGGGGAAGAAGAGGACAATGAGGCTGCGAACCCGGTTTCCGTAGCCGTAAAGGAAGTGGATGTTGGCCTGATTCGTTATCAGCACGAAAAAAAGCAGGCATAGGAAATACCCGCATTGTTTTAAAAAGGTACCTGGTACCTTTTTTTGTTTGCCGGAGGAAGCCAATCTTCGTTCTGTCGGGTACGAAAATTGTAACTGTGAAAGGAGCATGCCGTTGGAAGACAGGAAATATGCCGGAGTAGTGATCGATCAGGCCCATCCTGCCCTGGATAAACTGTTCCATTACAGCATCCCGCCGACTCTTGCCGACAAAGTTGAAATCGGCATGAGGGTACAGATCTCTTTCGGTCGCAGGTTCCTCCAGGGGTATATTTTATCCCTGGACGAAAAAGCTGATATCCCGGAGGGAAAAATCAAGCCCCTGAAAAAGTTGATGGATCCTCATCCTGTTCTGGGAAAAAATATGATACCTTTGATTTACTGGATGAAAGAAGAATATCACTGTATGCTGATCGAAGCGATCCGTTGCTGCATTCCTCCAGGTATCCGGGGGAATGTAAAGAGGAAGACACAGCAGGTGGTTTATCTGGCCGATACGGATTCCCTGGAGGAGTGGATTTCCTCCGTGGAGAACCGTTCCTCCAAAATGGCCTGTATTCTGCGAGCCCTGGAGCAGAGAGACGGGATACCGGCAGTGGAGCTGCTGGAGTTGACCGGTGCATCGCGGTCCAGTATTCAGTCCCTCCGGAAGAGAGGATATATCCGAATCCGGGAAGAAGAGACCTATCGGAATCCATGGCAGGCAGATGGGATTTCAACCGTCCCGCCCGTACTCAACGAAGAGCAGGAAAAAGCAATGCAGGCGATTTTGGCACGCATCCGGGCCGGACATGGAACCTTGCTGCTGCATGGTGTAACAGGCAGCGGAAAGACTGAGGTCTATATGAAGGCAGCGGATCTTGTTCTGAAGCAGAGGAAACAGGTCATTGTGCTGGTACCGGAGATTTCCCTGACACCCCAGACGGTGGGACGCTTCAAGGGGCGTTTTGGGGACAATGTTGCCGTTCTTCACAGCGGCCTGTCCCTTGGGGAGCGTTATGATGAATGGAGAAGAATCCGGAATAATGAGGTGCAGATTGTCGTTGGGGCAAGATCTGCCGTGTTTGCCCCCATGGAGCATCTTGGGCTGATCATCATTGATGAAGCCCATGAAGACAGCTACAAGTCCGAAGTGAGGCCGCGATACCATGCACGGGATGTTGCGGCCAGGCGCTGTGAGACGGAAGGCGCTGTTCTGGTTCTGGGAAGCGCCACGCCGGCACTGGAGGATTATACCAGGGCATTGCACGGAGAATATCAGCTGGTGGAAATGAACGAGCGGGTGGATCACCGGGTGCTCCCGCCGGTTGATACCATTGATATGCGCCGGGAACTGGAAATGGGCAACCGGAGTATTTTCAGCCAGGAAATGTACCGTTCCCTTCGCAATACCCTTCGCCGCGGCGAACAGGCAATCCTTTTGATGAACCGACGGGGGTATGCGCAGTTTGTTTCCTGCAGAAGCTGCGGCGCTGTCATTAAATGCAGGAACTGCGATGTTTCCCTGACCTGGCATGCAAAGGAGAGGATGCTGAAATGCCATTACTGCGGCCATCAGGAACCTTATCCGAAAAAATGTCCGGAATGCGGTAGCCGCTACATCAAGAACTTCGGCCTGGGGACACAAAAGGTGGAGGAAGAGCTGGGAAAGCTTTTTCCGTCCGCACGTTTGCTTCGGATGGACATGGATACCACCGGCCGGAAAGGGGCTCATCACCGGATACTGGATGCTTTCGGAAAAGGGGATTATGATATTCTGCTGGGAACCCAGATGGTTGCAAAAGGGCTGGATTTCCCCAATGTGACTCTGGTGGGGGTATTGGCAGCGGATGCTTCCCTGAACCTTCCCGATTATCGGAGCTGTGAAAAAACCTTTCAATTGATTACCCAGGTAGCCGGGCGGACAGGAAGGGGCAGAAAGCCGGGACATGTGGTGGTCCAGTCCTACCAACCGGAACATTATGCCATCGAATATGCTTCGCATCATGATTATGAGGGATTTTACCGGAAAGAGATTGACATCCGGCGACAATTTGATTATCCTCCTTTTTCCCATATTATTCGCGTTCTGATCACCGGGGAAAAAGAAAGGGAATTGGCACAATTCTCAAATAATATGGTAGAATGGATAAGGAAGCATATTGGCAGGGATATGCTTTTGAAGAGAGGGTTGCTGGATCTGGGTGCCTATCCCGCTCCGATTGAGAGAATCAACAATAAATACCGGTGGCAGGTTCTGGTTCGGATCCGGACGCAGCAGGAATACCGGGATCGATATCATATTCTGTCAGGGGAACTGTTGAAAACGTTCTATCCGACCCAATTTTCCATTACCCTGGATTTCAATCCCCTCAGCTTAATATAGAAAAGAGTGATATAGTATGGCCTTAAGGAAGATTCGGAATTACCGGAAAGATGATATTCTTCGAAAAAAGGCAAAAGAAGTGGAAAAAGTCGATGACAGGGTGCGGTTATTGATCTCGGACATGATTGATACCATGCATCACGCGGATGGAGTGGGTTTGGCCGCTCCCCAGGTAGGAATATTGAAGCGGATTGTGGTGATCGATGTGGGCGATGGGGTTCATGCTTTCATTAATCCGGAGATTATCAGTCAGTCCGGGGAGGAAATCGATTATGAAGGCTGTCTGAGCATCCCGGGCATCCGGGGAAAAGTCAAACGGCCTGCCCATGTTGTCGTAAGGGCTCTGGATCCGGACGGAAAGGAAAGGAAGCTCAGGGCGAACGGACTGCTGGCCCGGGCCGTGTGCCATGAAACAGATCACCTGGATGGAATATTGTTCATTGACAAAGTCCTTCCGGAAACATTGGAGGGCTGAATGTTGAAAATTATCTTTATGGGCACCCCGGATTTTTCCATTCCTTCCGCAGATGCCGTCCAAAAGAGCGGGAATGAACTGATTGCTGTCGTTACACAGCCGGATCGGCCAAGGGGCAGAGGAAAACAGGTTGCCGCATCTTCCATCAAGAAGTGGGCAGAGGAGAGGCATATTCCTATATATCAACCGGTCCGAATCAAGGGGGATATGGCTTTCCTGGAAGAAATCCGGCAGCTGCAGCCGGATCTGATCGTAACGGCTGCCTTCGGCCAGATTCTTCCAAAGGATTTTCTTGCCATTCCTGCGCTTGGCTGCATCAATGTCCATGCATCCCTGCTGCCGGCATACAGGGGAGCATCCCCCATTCAGCAGGCTCTCATCGAAGGAGCGGACCGGACCGGCATATCGGTTATGTATATGGATGTCGGAATGGATACCGGCGATATCATCCAACAGGCGGAAATCCGGATCGCAAAGGAGGAGGATGCAGGACATCTTCATGACAGACTTGCTGTTTTGGGCGGACAGGTTCTTTCCCGGGTCCTGAAGCAGTTTGCAGATGGGAAACCGGAAGGGGTTCCCCAGGATGCCGCAAAGGCGACCTACTGCAGTAAAATAGAGAAATCCATGGGCGAAATCCACTGGGGAGAAAAGGCTTCCACTGTCCGGAACCTTGTGCAGGGCCTGACGCCCTGGCCGGGCGCATACACCTTTCTCCGGAAAACCCGCTTGAAGGTATGGAAGGTCAAGGAGTGGGAATACTTTACAAATAATACGGCTCCCGGCACGGTTCTCCGGGCGGACAGAAGCGTTGGTCTGATCGTGGCCTGTCAGGATGGGGCCCTGCGTATTGCGAAGCTTCAGATGCCTGGCGGCCGGCCCATGTCGGATCTGGACTATCTGAGGGGCAACCGGATTGAGGTGGGCATTTGTCTGGGCAGGACAAAGAGGGGAGAATGAATTCCAGAGAAACTGCGGATTCCGGCGGAACGCGGACACGGTATCTGGCGCTGAAGATATTGAAGGAAGTCAATCAGGACGGAAAGTATGCCAATATTGCCCTGAAAGAAGGCCTGCGCGGGCAATCCCTGCCGGAAAGGGATGTTGCTTTTGTTACCCAGTTGGTGTACGGCACTCTGGAAAAGCAGATTACCATTGACACCCTTCTGAAGAAGTTTGCGTCTCTCCGGCGGGTGAATCCATGGATCATGAATATATTGCGGCTGGGAGGATATCAGATCCTGTATCTGGACCGGGTGCCGGACTCTGCCGCCTGCAATGAAGCGGGAAAGCTCTGCGGGATGCACGGGCTGTCCGCATTGAAGGGATTTGTGAACGGCGTCCTGCGTAATGTTGCCCGAAACGGGGAACGGCTTCTGGTTCCGGAACCGGATCTTTCCCTGTCAGAAAAGCTGGCCTTTCAATATGCATATCCCCTGTGGCTTGTTAAAAAATGGATTTCAGACTATGGGCCGGAGCAGACAGGGATGATATTGAAACCTTTCCATACAGGTGACGTGTCTGTGCGCGTCAACACAGTAAAGCAGTCTCCCGCTGCGCTGAAGGAGAAATTAACCCGATCGGGGTTTCACGTATCGGATGGGTATTACATGAAGGAGGCGCTTCGCATCCGGGATGCGGGGGATATCGAAGCAAATCCCTTTTATCAGGATGGATCCTTTGCCGTACAGGGGGAAAGCTCCATACTGGATGCCTGTGTTGTGGATCCTCAGCCCGGCGAGATTCTGCTGGATGCCTGCAGTTCCCCGGGGAACAAGGCCATTCATATGGCCGAACGGATGAAGGGAAAGGGACAGGTGACTGCCTGGGATATCCATGAACACCGGGTTCGTCTGATCCAGCGGAACTGCAGTCGCATGGATGCCCGGATTGTGGTGCCTTCCGTTCAGGATGCCTCGGTTTATCAACCGGAGCTCCGGGATAGGTTTGATCGGGTGTTGGTGGATGCCCCATGCTCCGGCCTTGGTACGATTTCCAAAAAACCGGATATTAAGCTGAGGGTCCGGCCGGAAGGATTATCCGGGCTTTCGGATCTTCAGGGAAAAATTCTGGAAGTATGCAGCCGTTACGTCAAACCAGACGGAGTCCTTGTATACAGTACCTGTACCATCAATCCTCAGGAGAATGCGGATGTGGTTTACAGGTTGCTGAAGAAAAGGCGAGACTTCGTTCTGGAGGATCCGCTGCCCTGGCTGCCGGACGCCCTTCGATCCACAGTGCGGGGCCGGATGATCCAACTGATTCCATCCCGTGATCATATGGATGGGTTTTTTATCGCCAGGTTGAGGAGGAAGAATGGAGTTGACAAGTAATCCAAACAATAGCACGTCACCGGGGAAAAGGGATATTCTGAATCTGTCTCCGGAGGAGTTGAAGGAAGAAATGACAGCCATGGGGGAAAAGCCTTTTCATGCCGGTCAGATTACCAGATGGCTGTATAAGGGAGCGACATCCTTTCAGGAAATGTCAGATTTGTCCGGATCCCTGCAGTGCAGGCTGGACAGCCGCTTCGTCATTGGAACACTGCAGCAGCTGAAACGGCTGGTTTCTTCCGATCATCAGGCGATAAAATATTTGTATTTGCTTTTGGATGATAATATAATAGAATGTGTTGTGTTGAAGTATCATCACGGCGTGACGCCTTGCCTGTCCACACAGGTTGGGTGCGCCATGGGCTGCCGCTTTTGTGCCTCCACCCGGGGCGGTCTGGTGCGGAATCTGACTGCCGGTGAAATGGCAGCTCAGCTTCTTTCCGTTCAGCGTGATTTGTCAGAACATGGTTTGGGGCACATCGGAGGTTTGGTCCTCATGGGGTGCGGAGAGCCGCTCGACAATTATGTCGATGTACTGAAGTTTATCCGGCAGATCCATGATCCGGGGGGATTTGACATGGGATATCGAAATATCACATTATCCACCTGTGGGCTGGTTCCACAAATGCGTCGCCTGGCGGAGGAAGGCCTCAGTATCAATCTTGCGGTTTCCCTTCATGCGCCCAACGATGTCCTGCGCAGGAAAATCATGAAGATTGCGGGTGCATACACCATACAGGAAGTTGTGGATGCCGGCAGATATTATTTTGAGAAAACCGGCCGGCGGGTTACTTTTGAATATACCCTGATCAGCGGATTGAACGACAGGCCGGAGCACGCCAGGGAACTTGCGGTTCTTTTGGACGGGTTTCCCTGCCATATCAATCTGATCCCATTAAACGAGAATGGACAGGATGGTCTCAGGCGCAGCAGTGAAAGATCCGTCCGCCGTTTTGAAATGGAACTGGAGCATGCCGGAAAAAATGTAACCCGCAGACGGGAACTGGGATTGGATATCCAGGGTGCCTGCGGTCAGCTGAAAGCCGCTTATCTGGAAAGGAAACAGGAAGGATCGGGGAGGTCGGATCATGGAATACGGAGCATACAGTCGCCGGGGAATCCGCAGGAAAACCAATGAAGACCATTACTATATTCCACAGAACGTTTCGGAGCAGCCGGGCGTCATAATTGTGGCAGACGGCATGGGAGGGCATAACGCCGGTGATCTGGCAAGCCGTATCGCCGTGGAGGAGATCTGTTCCTATTTCAAGCGGCCCCGATCTTCGGATGATTTGCTGAATGTCATCCATCAATCCGTACAGGAGGCCAACAGCAGGGTGTATGCCATGTCCGGGACGGACGTTCGTTATTCCGGGATGGGAACAACGCTGACCATGGCTGTATTTGAAAGAAATCGTTTCCTTGTGGCCAATATCGGGGACAGCAGATGCTATCTGCTGCGCAGGGGGACGGTCCGTCAGATCACACGGGATCATTCCCTGGTTCAGGAGCTGCTGGACAACGGGAGCATTACCCGGGATGAGATGAACCTGCACCCGAAAAAAAATGTGATCACCCGGGCACTGGGTACGGAACAATCCCTTCGCGTGGATTGTTTTGAAGAAAATCTGGAGGATGAGGATATTGTTCTTCTGTGCACGGATGGGCTGATTAACTATGTTCATCTGGAAGACTATGTACCAGGTCTGCCGACGAATCTCTCCATGGCAAGGCTGACGGAGATTCTGGGGAACGAGGCCCTGTCCGCAGGCAGCACCGATGATATCACAATTGTGGCGGCGAGATACGTTCCGGATGAGGGAAAGAGGTGATGTCCCCGGTGGGTAAAATGCTGGGAGGCCGATACGAGTTACTTGAAAAAATAGGGGAAGGCGGCATGGCTGTGGTGTATAAAGCCAAATGCCACCTTTTGAACCGATATGTGGCGGTTAAGATTTTACGGGCGGAGCTGGTGGAAAATAAGGAGTTTCTTGCACGATTTCAGCGGGAATCCCAATCAGCTGCCAGTCTTTCTCATCCCAATATCGTAAATATCTATGACGTTGGACAGGAAGACGAAATCCATTACATTGTAATGGAATATGTCGACGGGAAAACCCTGAAGGAGTATATCCGTGAAAAGGGCAGACTGACCGCTGAAGATACGGTCCGGATCGGTTCCCAGATCTGTTCTGCATTGCATCATGCACACAGCCGCAACATTATCCACCGGGATATCAAACCCCAGAATATCCTGCTGAGCGAAGACGGGACGGTGAAAGTTGCGGATTTCGGCATTGCCAGAGCTGTCACCTCTGCTACCGTTACCATGGCCGGTGCGGATGTCATCGGTTCCGTGCATTATTTTTCCCCGGAGCAGGCAAGGGGAGGGCATGTGGACAAAAAATCCGATATTTACTCTCTGGGGATTGTTCTGTATGAAATGGTAACCGGAGTGGTTCCCTTTGAAGGAGACAGTGCCGTTTCCGTTGCCCTGAAACATATACAGGAGAAGGTAACGCCTCCGGGTAAGATCAATCCGGATATTCCAAGAAGCATTCAGTATATCATAGAAAGAGCGATCGAAAAGGATTGCAGCAGACGATATGATGATGCGGATGAAATGCGCTCTGATCTGAAGCGGGCATTGAAAGAGCCGGATGGCAAATATGTAAAGCGCTTTGTGGAGGACGATCAGGCGACGCGGATTCTGCCGGCCATTCACGATCCGGGAAATCCGGAGGAAGAGCAGAAAGGGGAATCCCGGGTCGGTTCCTCCCCGGAACCGGAAGAAAAGGACGCCGGGAAAAAGCACAGGCGAATCGGGAACCGGGTGATCGTTGGTGTGATATTCGTTGCTTTTCTTGTTCTGTTTTTTTTGCTGCGGGGCATCTATCTGCGGGAATTTGCCCGTAAGGATACCATAGTGCCCGGCGTGGTGGGATACGACGAGAAGGCAGCCAATAAGATGCTGAAGGGCAAAGGCCTTGTCATGAAAGTTGTACAATGGAAAAACAGCGACACGGTACCGAAAGGCCAGATCCTGTTTCAGGACCCTTCGGAGGGCCAGACGGTCAAGTCGGACAGTTCTGTAGAGGTTACCGTCAGTGATGGCGTGAAAAAGGTGACGGTGCCGGATGTGGTGAATCTGCCGCAGAGGAATGCGGAAATCAAACTGGAGGATTCCGGATTGAAGGTGGGAACGCCGGAATATATGGACAGTGACAAGGTCAGCGGGTATGTGGTAAAACAGGATCCATCGGCCTATACAAAAGAGGTTCCGGCGGGGACGGAAGTCCGGCTTTTTGTCAGTACAGGCCCCAGGGATCATATGACAGAGGTGGACAAGGTGGTTGGACTACAGGAAGATATGGCCCGGGACCTGCTTCAAAAAGCAGGTCTGGATTCCAATATTACAAGGGAGTACAATGATGAGGTCGAAGCCGGTGTGGTATATCAGCAGTCCCCCGATCCCGGAACCAATGTGGAAAAAGGCAGAAAAGTGGATGTATGGGTCAGTTTGGGAAAGAAGGTTGTAAATCATAAAAAGATGACCATTGAATTGACCGGTACCAGTGAAAAGGTTCGGGTGCAGGTGATTCGCGCCTCAGATGACAAGGTGATGTATGATGAGGAGCACAGGCCTTCGGATGGAGCGGTTCAGATTCCTCTGGAGGACAGCGGGGTGCAGAGTTATGCCATTTGGATTGACAATGTTTATCAGGGAACACAGACTCTGGATTTTTCCAGGAAGGAAAGGGAACGGGAATGAAGTCCGGAGTGATCCTCCGGGGGATTGGCGGTTTTTATGACGTTCTTTCCGATGGAGAAGTGTTCCGCTGCAGGGCCAGGGGGCGGTTTCGCAGACTGGGAATCTCCCCCATGGTGGGGGATCGGGTGCGCTTTCAGCCGGAAACGGAGATATCCGAGGGGATACTGGAGGAGATTCTTCCCCGGAGAAACGCCATGAAGCGGCCGTCAGTGGCCAATGTGGACCATATGGCCGTTGTGCTGGCGGCAGCGGATCCAAAGCCGGATCTTTTTCTGGTGGATAAACTGCTCATCACAGCAGAACGGGCGCAGATTTTACCATTGCTGATTTTCAATAAGACAGATCTGGCAGGTCCGGAAGGGGAGAATGCCTTCCGGACCGAATACGGCCGGACGGGATATCCCATTTTTTTTATTTCCGGAAAATTCGATATCGGCATAAATGAGCTGAGTCAGGCCCTGCAAGGGATAACGGTTCTGGCCGGGCAGTCCGGTGTCGGAAAATCCTCCATTATCAACAAACTCCGTCCGGATGCCCATCTGGAGACCGGTGTACTCAGCGAGAAGATAAAGAGGGGGAAAAATACAACCCGCCGGGTTGAATTAATTTCCCTGCCCGGTGGCGGCATGATTGCGGATACTCCAGGCTTCAGTCGAATGGATCTTCTGGAATTGGACCCGGCGCAACTGGCGGGGTACTATCCGGAATTCCGTGCCTGTCAGTTGGAATGTCGTTTTCAGGGATGCCTGCATGTGACGGAACCGGGATGTGCGATCCGTCGCGGTGTGGAGGGGGGCAAAATTTCTTCCGAGCGGTATGATCGGTATCGGAAACTGATCGAGGCAATCAGGAAAAACAGGAGGGATGCATGGTGATCAAAATTGCACCATCTATTTTGGCTGCGGATTTTTCCAGGCTGGGAGAAGAAGTTGCAGCACTGGACAAAGGAGGAGCGGACTTTATCCATATTGATGTGATGGACGGGCATTATGTGCCCAATTTGTCCATAGGGCCCATGGTGGTAAAAGCTATCCGAAAAACCACCGAAGTGCCGTTCGATGTTCATCTGATGATGGACAATCCAATGGAATTTGTGGACGAATTTATCCGTGCAGGAGCAGACAGCATCACACTTCATGCGGAAGTATTGCCTCATCTGCATCGCTGCATCGCCTGTCTGAAGGAAAGGGGAGTACGGGCCGCTGTTGCGCTGAATCCCTCCACACCGTTGAATGTATTGGATTATGTGCTGGAAGATCTCGATATGGTGCTTCTTATGACGGTGAATCCGGGTTTTGGGGGACAGACATTTATTCCTGCCATGCTGGATAAAATCCGGGATCTGAAGGATATGACGGAAAGGCGGGGGAGAAACACGGAGATTCAGGTGGACGGCGGAATCACCCTGGATAATGTCAGCAAGGCAGTAGAGGCCGGGGCAAACTGCATTGTGGCAGGATCGCTGGTTTTCTCGGCAGCAGATCCAGCGTCCATGATACAAAGAATAAGAGAAGCAGGAGAGGCCTCTTTTTCGTGAATTGACAGAATTCCTTCCATGGGAGTCACTTTTTTTCACGGTCCGGAATAGAATGGTATAAATTCCCGGATTTTTGACCGGTCTGCCTTGGAGGGGTCATTATGTATAACGGGATGAACTGTCGGAGGCATCCCAAACCGCCCAAAAAAACCAACATTCTTTCCATTGTGCTGATTGTCATCGGTACTTTGCTGGTATTTTTTTATACGCCGCCATGGGTATGGTGCTTTTTGCTTGGCCTGGGTCTTATTGTAGCCGGCATAATCACCTTGAAAAAATGGAGATGAGATCAAAAAAACGTGCCGGACAGCACGTTTTCAATGGCTCACTTTGAGAGAGCATTCACTTTACCGGAACGAATGCAACGGGTACAGACATTCAGCGTTACATGAGATCCGTTTACTTCTGCACGGACTTTTTTCAGATTCGGCGTCCAGGTCCGGTTTCCACGCCTGTGAGAGTGGCTCACGGTGTTTCCGGATAACTTCCCTTTTTTGCAGATATCACAAACCTTTGCCATGATTTCCACCTCCTTTTAAACGGAAAAAACCATATTGTCTTCTTCCTGCCATCGAAGGACTCCATGATACAACCATGGGTGTTTTCAACAACTCATAAAACATGTATTATTTTAACACCTTGCAATCGTTTTGGCAAGAAAAACAAAAACATTGCCGGGTTCATGGTTCGTTGTTGCATTTCCCCTGTGTTTGAGATAAAATAAACGGGTATAATGACGTTAAGAATGTATCATTCTGCAAATGATGCTCACAACAGGATCCATCCGAATCAGAGCGAATGTGAAGGAGGAAGGAAAATGGGAGTTGTAAAATCGAATTCTCTGGGAGAGCTTATCATCCCGGACGATGTATTGGCCGTCCTGGCAGGCATTTCAGCCATCGAGTGCTATGGTATCGTTGGAATGGCTTCCCAGAAAGCGACGGACGGGCTGGTGGAGCTTTTGGGAAATGAAAACCTGTCACGCGGTGTAAAGGTTGTCAGTCAGGGCAATGAAGTGAGTATTGATCTTCATATTATCGTTGAATATGGTATCTCAATTGCCACTGTCGCCAAAAACATCATTGAAACAGTCAAATATAAAGTGGAAAATCTAACAGGTGTTACAGTGAAAAAAGTTAATATAGTGGTAGAAGGCGTGAGGGTATGAGGCTTTCCCTTTTTATGCCTGAAGGAGGTTACTCATTTTGAATCAGGATATTCTGGATGGAGCAAAGCTGAAGCTCATGCTTTTATCGGCTGCCCAGTTTATGGAAGATAATAAAGAATCAGTGAATTCGTTGAATGTTTTCCCGGTACCGGATGGAGATACCGGTACCAATATGTCTCTGACCATGTTATCTGCTGCCAGGGAGATTCAGGCAGCTGCTTCCGGGGATCTGTCCCGGGTCGCAGATGCTTTGTCCCGTGGTTCCCTGAAGGGAGCAAGGGGAAACTCCGGAGTAATTCTTTCCCAATTGTTTCGTGGATTCGCCAAATTCCTGCAGGGGAAGGAAGAGGTTACGACTGCGGAATATGCGGATGCCCTGGAGGCCGGTGTAAATATGGCCTATAAAGCGGTGATGAAACCGGTGGAGGGTACCATTCTCACCGTTGCCCGTGAAACAGCGAAGGAAGCAAAAAAGATTGCCGGGCAGATCCATGATTTTGAAATGTTTTTTGATCGGATAATCGATACAGCAAAAGAAACCCTGGATCACACCCCGGACATGCTTCCGACTTTAAAACAAGCCGGTGTGGTGGATTCCGGCGGTATGGGCTGGGTTTACATTCTGATGGGACAGTTTCATGTTTTGGAGGGCGATTTTGATCCGGAAGTTTCCTGCGGGCCATTGGATTCCGAGGCTTCCACGGATGGGGGAAAGCCGGTTTCCGCTCCGGCAGAGGATACGGTTTCCGGTCCGGCAGGCGTCCCGGAAGAATCCATTCAATATATTTACTGCACGGAATTTTTTGTCAAACATCTGCATCCTTATATCGGCGAAGAAGACATTGAAAAGTTAAAGAGGAGACTGGAACGACTGGGGGATTCCATCGTTGTCGTAGGGGACACGGATATGATCAAGGTCCACTTTCATACGAATACACCTGGAAAGGGCCTGCAATTGGGATTGCAATTCGGTGAGCTTTCCGGCATCAAGATTGATAATATGAAGGAACAGCATCATCATGTAATTGATATGGAGACATCAGTACAGCCACCGGAGAAGGAAAAGGAGCCGGAGAAGGATACCGGTATGATATCCGTTTCCATGGGGAAAGGAATTGAAGATATCTTCCGGGATTTAAATGCGGATTGTATTATTGAAGGCGGACAAACCATGAATCCCAGCACGGAAGATATTCTGGATGCCGTGAACCAGGTGAATGCAAAGGAAATCTTTATATTGCCCAACAATGGCAACATTGTTTTGTCAGCCAACCAGGCGGCGGAAATCAGCGAGAAAAAGATCCATGTTGTTCCGTCCCGGACGATTCCTCAGGGTATGGCTGCCATGATTGCCTATAATTCTGAGGCAGATGCCGAATCCAACCTGGCTGCCATGGCCAGGGCGATGAGTCAGGTGAAAACCGGCCTTGTGACGTACGCAGTGCGGGATTCCCATGTGGATGACCTTGCGATTCAGCAGGGAGACATCATGGGTATGATGGAAGGCAGGATATCCGTTGTCGGGAAAGATATTGCGGATGTCACCAGGCGGCTGCTGGATGCCATGCTGCAGGAGGATGGTGAAATTGTCACCATACTGTATGGCAGTGATGCCAGGGCAGAGGATACGGAAAGCATTGGTTCCTGCCTGAGTGAGAATTATCCGGATCTGGAGGTCGAAGTTCTTTCCGGGGGACAGCCGCTGTATTACTATATCGTTTCTGTGGAATAAAAGTGAAAAAGCAAACAGAAAGAAATGGCCTGTCGGACAGCATTCAGGCAATAAAGGGGATTGGTCCCAAAAAAGCAGCCTTGTGCAGAAAGCTGGGGATCGTAACCCTGTCGGATGCTGTGGGATATGTTCCAAGGGAATATGAGCTTCGAAGAGCCATACAGCCCGTATCCGCCATTTCGGACGGGAAGGATGTTTCCCTGTGTCTGGAATTCATTTCTCCTCCGTGTGTAAACCGGGTCAGGAAAGGATTCAGCATGACTTCCATGAAAGGCAGGGATTCGACCGGGACCGTGGAATGCATCTGGTTCAATCAGCCTTATCGCGGCAGGGCCTGTAAGCAAAATCATAACTATTTTGTAATGGGCAAGGCAGTAAGAAGACCGTCCGGCATGCAGATTCAAAATCCAGTTGTGGAAGACTATGTGAAAGAGCGGCATCATCGGGAACAATATATGCCGCTGTATCGCCTGACGGACGGATTAACCCAGAAGGATCTGCGGCATATTGTTTCCGGGGCCCTGAAACAATTGCCGGATGGACAGGGAGATCCGGAAAGGCTGGATGTCCGTCTGTCTGAAAAATATGGATTTCCAGGACGGGCAGAGGCCTGGCGCAGCATTCATTTTCCGGAGAGCCCTGACCGGCAGGAAAAAGCACGGCAAAGGCTGGTCTTTGAAGAGTTCCTGTCCTTGCTGACGGCACTGGCATTTATCCGGAAACATACCGGGAACAGCGGAAGAGGAATCCCGGTTTCTGTTCCGCATGGAAAACTGAACGCCTTCCTGAATCGTCTGCCCTTTCGTCTGACCGATTCCCAGGCAAGGGTATTGAGCGAAGTCCTGGAGGATTTGTCCGGTGGAAACAGCATGAATCGTCTCATACAGGGAGACGTGGGATCCGGGAAAACCGTCATTGCTGCGGCTGCATTATTTGTGGTTGCGTCCGCCGGATACCAGGGGGCTTTGATGGCTCCAACGGAAATTCTGGCCAGACAGCATCTGGAAACGCTGAGCCGGATGATGGAAGGCAGCGGGATACGCCTGGAATGTCTGACAGGCGGCAGCACGGAGTCGGAGAAAAAGCAGGTAAAGGAAGCCCTTGCGGACGGAGACGTCGATATTCTGATCGGAACACATGCCTTGATTCAGGAGGATGTTGCCTTTCGCAATCTGGGACTGGTCATTACAGATGAGCAGCATCGTTTTGGGGTGCGGCAGCGGGCTATGCTTCAGGAGAAGGGAACCGTTCCCCATGTTCTGGTTCTGTCCGCTACTCCCATACCAAGGACTCTCGTACATGTCCTCTACGGGGATTTGGATCTTTCCGTCATTGATTCCCTCCCTCCCGGCAGGACTCCCATCCGTACGTATTGTGTCCCGACGTCCTATCGGGAACGCGTTTACCGGTTTATCCGGAAATATGCAAAAAGTGGCTGTCAGTCCTACGTGATTTGTCCTTTGGTGGAGGAATCCGAAGCAAAGCCGGATATCCGTTCCGTGGAAGAAGTCTACGAAGAGCTGGCCTGCGGACCCTTGTCCGGAATCCGTATGGGCCTGCTTCATGGCAGGATGAAGGCACAGGACA